>JAJDNE010000086.1 GCA_022340825.1 Acidiferrobacterales bacterium
TGCTCACGGTGCAGGGTGGCGCCAATATCCCAGATGTAATCACCCTTGTAGCCATTGACCGGGAACGTAATGGTTTCACCACAAAGATCAAGGTAACGCAGCCAGACACTGGCAGCGAGGATATCCATTTGCCGACCGGCATCGTTTACGTAGTACTCGCGATGCACATCAAAGCCAACGGCTTCCAGCAGGTTGGCGACCGTTGCACCATAGGCAGCGCCGCGACCGTGGCCAACGTGCAGCGGACCGGTTGGATTCGCCGAAACAAATTCCACCTGTACACGCTTTCCGGCACCAAGCTTGCTGGTGCCAAAGTGCTCCCTGGCCGTCAGGATTTCCGGCAATACCCGCTGGGTCGCCAGCGGCGTCAGATAGAAGTTAATAAAACCGGGTCCGGCAATTTCAACCCGGTCGATGAATTCGGAGGCGGGCAGCGCCTGAATTATTTTTTCGGCCAGGGTGCGTGGTGCCTTGCCCGCCGGTTTTGCCAGTAACATGGCAACGTTGCTGGCGAAGTCGCCGTGGCCTTTCTGGCGCGCACGTTCGACTTCGATGTTGACCTCCAGGTCTTCGCGCAAGCTGCCGCCGCCCTGCAGGCCGGTGATTGCCTGAGTCAGAAGATGGTGTATGTGGTTTTTCAAGTTGTTGTCTACCGCAAGTCTATACGCAGGAAACCTGCCAATCGGCTGCGGATTCTACAGGACTGCGCCCATTGCGCGAAATAGATTAGACAGGGGACGAGTCGGCCAGTGTCTGTAATTCTTTCAGGCCAGCACGCTTCATCGGCCTGCCGTTAACGGGGCTTAGCGGCAGTTCCCGAAATTCTGATGGTGTGAAAACCGCCAGTTCAATATTGATGTTTCCTGCAGTAAATCGGAAAACCGGTTTCTCGCTATAACGATCCTTGCCATAACGAAAGCGACGCTGTGACTGGTCATACGGAATCGAGTGATCCATCAGCGCCATCGCGATTTGTTCAGGACTGTCTGCGCAGACATGCAGCTGGATGTCGCTATAGTTGGTAATGATGCCGCTTAGCACCGTACCCACTGCCCGCGGTTGATGCGCCTCCAGAAATTTCATCGCTTCGCAGGCGACGCGACGGTGCTCGGCAATACGCTGTGCCAGTTGCTTCGCCTGGAAAAGTTGCAGGTGCTCAGCCAGGGCGTGTTCGACTTCTTCATTGGTAGGTAAATTCGCGTGCCTCGATAACGCCAGTCGTTCCGCCGCCTT
Organism: Acidiferrobacterales bacterium; assembly: GCA_022340825.1. Taxonomy (GTDB): domain Bacteria; phylum Pseudomonadota; class Gammaproteobacteria; order Acidiferrobacterales; family JAJDNE01; genus JAJDNE01. Next base: position 1,234 of record JAJDNE010000086.1, read on the forward strand.
GTGTTTGGCCAGCTGGTAATCGACAACGCCTTCCTCGGCGAGGATACGTGCGGCCTCGGTAGCCGTAAGCAGTCTTGAATGTTGACCGACGCGCCGGGGGGAGTGTGGCTGGGATTGGCGGCGCGATGATTTCATCCTAGAACAGTCCCTCCAGACCACCGTCACCAGCCGGTGGCTTGGGCGCAACAGGCGTGGTGGTTGCATCGGTGCCACCCTGTTCAGGGGTGGCGACAGCCTGCGCCCCCTTGGGTTCGGTGCCGACGATAAAGTATTCCTTTATCGGCTCCGCTTTCTCCGTTGTAATATCAGTGGGCGCCGGATTCTCGTCTTCCAGTGCCGTGTCGATGGCAATTGGCTTCTCGTCAGTGCCGCTGGTGTCGTCGCCCAACTCGGGTTCGGTCTCGTCGGGAACCGGACCAACATAGTTGCCAGTATCCGGATCTACCATCAGGGCAATGACATTTTCCGGCTGCTTCAGCTCGGTCTCCTCCATGCCTTTCAGGGCAACGCGCATAAAGTCGATCCAGATTGGTAAAGCAGCCTTGGCGCCGGATTCATGCCGCCCCAGCGAGCTCGGTTGATCGAAGCCGACCCAGGCCGTGGTGACAACATTGCTATTGAAACCTGAGAACCAGGCATCACGGAACTCATTGGTGGTACCGGTCTTGCCCGCCAGATCATCCCGCTTCAGAGCCAGTGCTCGCCTTGCAGTACCGTGCTTGACCACATCGCGCATGATCGTGGTCATGATAAAAGCATTCTCCGCGGAGATAACCCGCGGTGCAAAACGTGGATCAATCTCGGGTGGCAACGCGGGACCACCGGCAACTGGCGGTTCGCCTTCGGCGCTGCCGCCGGGTTCAATCGGGGTGGCGACCACCGGCCCTTCGGCATTCACCGGGGCCACGGCAGGTTCGGATTTGGGCTGTTCTTCGTTTTCTTTAATATCGATCGGATCCCTGTACAGCACTTCGGTCTCCGGACACTCGGGGCACACCAGGGTCGGGTTTGCCTGTTCGAGGATATTGCCCTCGGCATCTTCCACGCGTGTGATCAGGTAAGGTTCGACACGAAAGCCACCATTGGCGAAAACGGAAAATCCGGAAACGACTTCAATGGGTTTGAATGATGCGGTTCCGAGGGCCAGGGATAAATTGGCCGGAAGCGAATCCTTTTTGAAGCCGAAGCGTTCGATATATGAAACAGCATACTGCGGACCCAGCCCACGAAGCAGTCGAACCGATACCAGGTTCATCGACTTGGTTAGTGCCAGTCGAAGACGCGTCGGTCCGAAAAACTTGCCGCTGTAATTTTCCGGTTTCCACTCGCCTTCGAGGTTCTTGTCCTCGATCACAATCGGCGCACCACTAACAGTGCTGGCTGCGGTGTAGCCTTTCGCCAGCGCTGCCGAGTAGAGGAAAGGCTTGATGTTAGAGCCGGGTTGACGCTCAGCCTGGGTAATGCGGTTGAATTTGCTCTGTTGAAAATCGAAGCCGCCGGTCAGTGCGAGGATGGCGCCGTTTTTCGGATCGATCGATACCAGCGCACCAGCGACTTCCGGGACTTGGGCCAGTTTCCAACCATCTTTTCTGGTTTCTTCCAGGTAGATGACGTCGCCCGCGCGCAATACCTCGCTGGCTTTTTTCGGTGACCGCCCCTGGGTATTAAGGTCGCGGTAACGTTTTGCCCATTCCAGGCCCTTCCAGCCGATTTCGACGACGTAACCATCCTGGGTATAGGCCGCCGCCTTTTGTTCACTGGTTAACAGGACGATGCTCGGCATGAGACCACCAACCTGTCGGTAGTCCTTGATCGTCTCGTCGAGAAAATCCTTGTCCGGGTCTTTCGGCAGTTTGATACGAGTTACCGGCCCGCGATAACCATGGCGCTCGTCATAGGCCAGCAAGCCATCGTGCACGGCACGATTGGCTGCGTGCTGGTGCTCTGCGCGAATGGTGGTATGCACATGGAAACCACCGGCATAGGTTTTTTCGGCATAGGTGTCGTACATGTACTGACGCACCATTTCCGCAACATACGGTGCCTGAACATCGTATTCAAAACGGTGTTTGCTGGCACTGATCGGCGCCGCCTGTGCCTCCTTGAGGCTGTCGGAGCCGATGTATTCCAGTTTGGCCATGCGTGCGAGAACATAGTTGCGCCGTTCGATAGCACGTTCCGGATTGCGTAATGGATTGTTGCCTGATGGTGCTTTCGGCAGGCCTGCCAGCATCGCCATTTCCGGTAGTGTCAGTTGTGATAGCGGTCGGCCGTAGTAAATCTGGCTCGCGGCAGCAAAACCATAGGCCCGGTTGCCCAGGAATATCTTATTAAAATACAACTCCAGGATTTCATCCTTGGTCAGCGCGTACTCGATCTTGAATGCCAGCAACGCTTCCTTGATTTTGCGGGTCCATTTCTTTTCCGGACTCAGGAAGAAGTTTCGTGCCACCTGCATGGTAATCGTGCTCGCCCCTTGCATGCGACCGCCAGACTGTAGATTAGCCAGTGCGGCACGCAAGACGCCACGGAAATCCACGCCCCAGTGTTCATAAAATTCGGAGTCTTCGGCGGCGAGTACGGCATTGATCAGGTCCTTCGGGACATCTGCAATCGCCACCGGGATACGGCGTTCCTCGCCAAATTCGCCGATGAGTCTGCCTTCCGCAGAATATACCCGCATCGGTACCTTCAGCTTTCCTTCTGCTATGTTTTCTACTGACGGAAGCGTCGGCAACAACAGGAGGATAGTAGTCAGGCCGGCAATGCCGACCAGCAGTACACTGCCGGCAATGGCATACAACAGCCATTGACGGAAAGATCGTTTCGGGAGATTGAGAGAGCGGTCTTCAGATCGATTAAGTGGGTCTCCGGCGGGACGTCGGAGCCAGGAGCGAAGAAGGCGTTTCATTCGTGGTTTGGGTCTATTATTTAGTAAGTAGGCCGGTAGTCGGGCTGGAAGAGCTAAATCAGGCGATTAAGTATAAATCCAAAGACACTGATACTAAAAGCATATTTGGTTTTTTGGTTTGTCATCGACTATATTTGGGGGTAGTATTTCATGCATAGGTGCATGTATCTCATATAACTAACTGATAAATAAGGCAGAAAGAGTGCCCAAAATCACAGAATTATTCAAGAAAAAGCGGCCACCGCTGATTGGCATCGATATTAGCGCGTCGTCCGTAAAAATTCTTGAGCTCAGCAAGAACGCCAATACCTATCGTGTTGAGCGTTACGCTGTGGAGCCGCTACCGCAGAACGCGGTGGTGGAGCATGCCATTACCGAAATCGACCAGGTGGCCGAGGCCGTCCAGCGCGCGGTCAAGCGCTCTGGCACCAAATCCAAGCACGCGGCAATTGCCGTGGCCGGTGCCCACGTTATTACCAAGACGGTAAAAGTCCCGGCCGGTATGGGAGAGGCAGAGCTATTGGCCCAGGTGGAGATGGAGGCGGATCACTACATTCCCTATCCGCTGGACGAAGTCAATCTTGACTGGCAACTGATTGATACACCGAAGTCTGATGATGACGAGGTAAAAGAAGAGGAAGATCAACCTGTTTTAATGGCGGCGTGCCGGAAGGAAATTGTTGATGACTATGTTGCGGTTGTTGAAACCGCTGGCCTTAAGGCATCCGTGGTCGACATCGAAACCTATGCCATGGAAAACGCCTATGCGCTGATTTCACATCACATGCCCGGGGCAGGCATGGAGAAGACAGTGGCGGTAATGGACATTGGTTCGACAGCAACCAATATTAATGTCATGCATAGCAACCAGTCGGTCTACACTCGTGATCACACCTTCGGTGGTCGCCAGCTAACGGAAGAGATTCAACGGCGCTACGGCCTGTCCTATGAAGAGGCTGGTCTTGCCAAGAAACAGGGCGGATTGCCGGACAATTACCAGACCGATGTCCTGCGACCGTTTATGGAGGCGCTGTGTCAGGAAGTGATGCGTGCGCTCCAGTTCTTCTACTCATCCAGTACCTTTAACAGTGTTGATCAGGTTTTGCTGGCCGGCGGCTGCTCCCAGATTCCCGGCATTGATGAGCTGGTAGCCGCCCGCGTCGGTGTGCCTGCAATGGTTGCAAATCCGTTTACGAGCATGTCATTGGCCTCGAGAATCAAGCCACAAGTGCTGAGCAATGATGCGCCGTCGCTGATGATTACCTGCGGGCTGGCGCTGCGGAGTTTTGACGAATGACAACTCGCGTAAATCTGTTGCCATGGCGCGAGATGCGCCGCAAGGAGCAGGATCGTCAACTGCTCAGTATCGGTGTATTCGCCTGGATGCTGATGGGCCTGGTGATCTTTTATGCCCATCTTCATGTCAGCGGCATGATTGAGGGCCAGAACAACAGGAACAAGTACCTCCAGACAGAAATCAGGAAGCTGGACAAGGTGATCAAGGAAATCGCTGACATCAAGAAGCAGCGCACTGCACTCATCGCACGCATGAACGTTATTTACAAATTACAGGGCGATCGAACACGAGTAGTTCACTTGATGGATGAGATTGTGCAGACCATGCCTGAAGGAGTGTACTACTCGAGCATGGTGCAAAAGGGCAATAACCTTGTGTTGACTGGCTCGGCTCAATCGAACGCCCGCGTATCTGCATTGATGCGAAATTTTGACTCGTCGCCCTGGTTTTCCGAGCCCAGCCTTCAAGTCGTACGGGCAAAAGGCCAGGGGGGCGGACGCACGAGTAACTTTAATATGACGGTTACCCAACTTGCCACGCCAAAGAAGGTGAGTGAGCCAACCGTGCAGGCTGGAACCAAAAAATGAAGCTGGAAGATCTTCAAGCAATAGACTGGAATGATTTTTCCGCATGGCCGTTCTTCATCAAGGCGATTGGTGTTGGCGTCATTGCTGTTCTGATCCTGGTGGCCGGGTTCTGGTTCATCATCCAGGACGAGCTGGAGGAGTATAAAGTAGCCCAGAAAAAGGAAGAGCAATTAAAAAGCCAGTTTGCGAGCAAAAAGGCACTGGCAGTTAATTTGCCGGCTTACCAGCAACAAATGGCCGATATGAACCAGACCTTCGGTAGTCTGCTTCGTCAGTTACCTAATTCGACCGAAGTGCCTGATCTGCTGGTGGATATTACCCAAGCTGGTTTGGGCAGAGGCTTGAATTTCAACCTGTTTAGACCTGGCAAACAAATCAAGAAAGGTTTTTATGCCGAGCTACCCATTAGCATTCAGGTAACGGGTACATATCATCAACTGGCTGGATTTATCAGTGATGT
>JAJDNE010000091.1 GCA_022340825.1 Acidiferrobacterales bacterium
TGCGAAACTCCGCCGCCACCCAGCGCCGTTCCACCGCCGGCTGCATCGCCACCATCGGTGGAAGTCTATTTCTATCCAACCAAGGGTCAAAGCAAGGCACAGCAGGACCGCGACCGCTACGAATGTTATTTGTGGGCGAAAGAACAGACCGGGTTCGACCCAAGCGCACCGAACCTGGCACCGCACCAACGCGTGAGAGTCGTGCCAACAGCGCCCCCGGGTGACGCAGCCGCGGCCGGTGCGATTACGGGCGCCGTATTGGGTGCGGCAATTTCGAGACCCGGCGAGGAAACAGAAGGCGCGGTGAAGGGAGCGATCGCCGGTGCGATTGTCGGCGCCGCCGCCCAGTCGTCCCGCGAACAACAGGCGAGACAAATTGAGCAACAGCAACAGGCAGTGCTCGACGCCCAGCGTGCGGCCCGCCTTGAACAACAAGCCAGCAACTATCGTCGAGCCATGTCCGCCTGTCTCAAGGGGCGTGGTTATGAAGTGCGCTAAGGAGTAGTCCCAAATGATTAATCGCAAATACACTGCAGGCATGATGCTGATTGTGCTGGTGTCCTGTGTCGGATCGCCCGCCTGGGCAGACCGGGGTAATCGGGACGACCGGGGCGGCCGGGACCATCAACACCAACAAGCTCCGGTGCGGCAAGCGCCACCGCGGCAAGCTCCGGCAATGCAAAAACATCCTGGTTATGTTGAGGACAGGAAGTACCATCACGATCGTTACTATCCACCACGGGGTTACCGAGTGCCCTCGTTGCCACCGAGCCATCGTAAAGTCCCGTATCACGGCAAGCCGTATTACTACGATCGCGGTGTCTGGTATCGCTATTCCGGAACCCAATTTATTGTCGTGCTACCACCAATTGGCGTTTCGATTCCGATTCTGCCTCCCTATTACACGACTATCTGGGTAGGCTCGGTTCCGTACTACTACGCCAATGGTGTGTACTACGTCTGGCGCCCTTCCGAGCGTGTCTATGTCGTTACCGATCCGCCGCTGGATTCGGAAGTCAGCGAGGAACCGGAACAACCACAGGAGTTGTTTATTTATCCCAAGCAGGGGCAAAGTGAAAAGCGGCAGGAAACTGATCGATACCAGTGTCATCAGTGGGCAGTTGACCAGACTGACTTTGACCCGACACGGTCTGGCGGAAATGTCGCGGAGTCCGAATATTTTAATAAACGGTCAGATTACCAGCGCGCTATGAAAGCGTGCCTGGAAGCACGCGGCTACAGCGTGCAATAACTTCATCGGTACTCACAGGGCGATCGCCCTGTGGGCTACTGATAAGGATTGTTTGCCCGCAGTCGATCCAGCCGGTCGGTCGCCCTGTCCAGGTGGTGGTAGGCGTCGGCAATGGCTGTCTCGTGGTCACGTTTTTTTTGCGCCAGCATTTTCACCTCATCCAGTAAATAGGCCCTGCGCGTCCGGTTGACCCCGGATCGAATTAACTCGGCCTCGGCATCTTCAAGCGATACAACAGTCTCATCCAGTAATTTTTCCTGCTTGCTGATTTCGCTCTTCAAGCTGCGGATTCGGTAATTCGTTTTATAAACGTGTTGGCCGTACTGATAGCCTGCCAGGAATTCCTGCTCCGTGCCGGCCGGGCAAACATTGTGATAGGTTCTGCCGCTGGCGCCAGTCCGGTAACCAATGTTCGCCCGACAAAATTGACCAAGGCCCTTGTCCCGACCCTTGGTATACAACGCAAGGTCCGGGGTAATGCCGTGCTTGGCGCAAGCAGAACGGTGATTGCCGATGCGGCTGGCAGCGTAACCGCGAGCGCCGTCCTCATAGCCAATCGATTCCCAGTCAGCGTTCTGGCACTCGTTCTTATCCAGCGTAGCGCAGCCACTGACAGCCAGCCCCACCAGGATTAGCCCCACGAGCGGTAAATAAACCGAATTTTTCATTTTGATTGCTCCCTGATTACTGTCAACACACGAGGCCACAGTACAAAGCATAGAACATATAACTGAACGATGACTGAATGCTGTTTTCCGTCAGAAAGCGCGGGTGTGGGGCGGGAACGCCCCGAAGATAATTATTTCTTCTGGTCCAGCAAGGATTTGAGATCGGCGAACGGATTGTAGGTGGAGTTCTTGCTATCGCTGCTACCGCGCGTTCCACCGGCCTGCTCTGCTTCCAGCTGGCGCTGGTGTTCATTGTCATGGCAATAGATGCACAGCAGTTCCCAGTTGCTGCCGTCTGCGGGATTATTGTCATGATTGTGGTCCCGGTGATGCACGGTCAACTCCTGCAGATTGTCGCGGTTAAATTCGCGCCCGCAACGCCCGCAAATATGCGGATACATCTTTAGCGCCTGCTCGCGATAATCCTGTTCGCGCTTCTCGGCGGCACGCCGACTTTCGGCCACCAGCTTGTTTAATTTGTCATCATTCGATTTTGGCATACAACCCCCGACATACGTCACTTCTTGCGGCGCCACGTGTCACCGTGTTTTTCATATTGCTGTTTTACCGCGGCCCAGGCAACCCGGTGTGCAACCTCTTCCCGCGATGCCTTGCCACGTCGCTGCCCGGGGTCGCGGTATTCCTCCCACGCATTATTGAACGCCGCCGCGTAAATCTCCTGCGCGTGCCTGGGCAGGTGGGCGCGAACGCTTTCCGGGAGGTCCGACAGGTTTTTGTAAGGCATGAAATTCTACCTTGGGCAGGATTCTAGATGCGGGGGACAGCGCCCGACGTGGAGGTTAGGTAAAACTCGGAAAGATTGTACTTGCCAAGGCTCAGTAAAGGTTTAGTCCCTGTTAACAAACCTCAGGCAATACGGTCATTTCTTTAACCATTTACCCGATGGCAGTTTGACATACTGACCCGACGGAGTTCGCTCGATGGCTTTCTTTCCTGCCAGCGCTTCAACCACGTCAAGCGTTGTGTTGGTGCGCTGCGCGATAGCCTCGTATTCCTGCCTGCGCTTTGCGTTGATGTCGTTCATCATTGCTTTCACGTCTCCCGAGGCACCGGGATTAACCAAACCCAGGTAACCATTGGGCTGCTCGCCAACAAATCCCTGGGCCTTTGCCTGGTGCAGGTCGATCGCCCAGCCGGGTGCAGACCACCCCATCCCGGCAAGCATGACAATCAGTGCCGGGATAGCAAGAAAACGAAGTGATAAGCGTGATGTCATGTGGATACTCCTTTTGACTAGAATAGCCCTTTGTCTTTCTTGAACACGTCATCCAGTTCCTTATCAACCTTAACCCGGATCTCGTGCTCGATCTTGACATTAAGATTGATCGTAATAGGTTCCTTGGGTGCGACGACTTCCACTTTTGCCGCACACGCGGTTGCGAATACAGCTATCCCTGTCAGGCAGGCGATCTTGGTCAAGGTGGTTCGCATAACGGGTTCCTTAACAAATATTTTCTGTGGTCAGCATATCACCGCTCTCCAGCGGCAGCTAGTTCCAGCACTTCACTTCGAGACAGGACCCTCGTCTTAGTCTTGATAGTGCTTGCGCACGCGTTCCGTAATTTCGCCGCTCAATTGCAGGCTACGTAATAAAGCCGGGATGTTCTCTTCCAGGTTCAAATTCAAATTGACGGGTCGACCCGACTGCCAATTTGGATTCTTCCCCTCAAGGCTGACCCGCAAGAGAAGATTGCCCTCCTGTTTGTAGTCTGCGACGACATCCAGTTTGTGATACTGAAAATCAGTGAGGGCATCGACAACCAGTTTCACACCAGGATTGGTTTGGGCCAGGGTGAATACCGTCTGCGTCGGTACGTAGCGGATTTTTCCCCCTGGAGCGCGGGCAGAAAGTTTACCCTGCGCAACCTGTATGCCGTTCCGCGTGATATCAACGGGTATCTGCCCGTCCAGCACTCCGGATCCTTGCAGTTCCGCCTGTTGTTCCAACTGCATAATGTTATTGAGGCCGACACCATCCAGCTGCACCATGAACCGGTTTTTTTCTTTCCCAAAGTCCAGCTTAAACGGCTTGGCATATACCCTGCCGCCGAGTAATTCAGCGGCAAACTTGTTAACCCGCGCAACGGGTTCACGCGTCTTCGGGTGCTGTTCAAGCTGGAAACGCAGCGCGATATTTTCAATCGGCAGACCGACATGCAGTAACTCAATATTGAGTTCGGCGCTTTTTGTTGTGTGTAAGCCATCGCCAATCACCAGCGCTACCTCCGCACCAAGCCCGTCAACAACCGTTTTTTTGTAGCGTCCTTTCAGCTTGATCAGTTGCAAGAGTATCGACAGTTCCTGCCCCGACCCGCGACCTGCGAACAAGCTTACTTCGCCGTTAATATCCCAGATCGATCCTGTACCTTGTATCTGCTTCAACGTCAGCTTGATGTCACCGGTGGCGGCCACCACTGCCTGCCATTGGCAATTGAACTCCCCTTCAAGTGCTGCCAACCAATCCTTGCCTGTAAACCAAAGTCCGAGCACAGGTGCCAGGGCCTGGAGCTTCGCATGCAACATGCCGTTAGCCCTGGACTGGTCTTGTTCGATCGCGACTGTGTTAACGGCCCAGTTAAATATTGGCTCCGCGGTACCAGATGGCACGATAGACAGGCTAACCTCACCTGTTTTATACGCATTGAAAGAAATTACGAACTTCTCTTGCTTTGGTTCAGGAAGTTTTAAATTAGCATTAACCTGCAACCCGGCATCACCAAGCTTGCCGTTTAGCTCGACGGTATACGTGGCATCAGACGGTGTGCGCCCCTCGATAGTGAGCTGGTCGACCTGCACTTCATGAACCGGGATTTGCGACAACCATTGGCCCGACACCATTGCGGCCAACGGCAGTGCGGATATTGTTCCTGCGGCCGGCGCAGTGGCCGGCGCGGATTGGAGGCGCCCCGTGGCAACGGGCACATGAATATGCTCCAGGTTCCCTGCCAACACATCGGCAATGTGGTACTCGATATCAGTGTCGTATAGCTGAAGGGAAAAATGTTGTGTGCCAACAGTGGTCGAAACCCCAAGTTGATGCAGTCGAAGCCCGTGCCAGCCAGGATAACCAACCCGGATCCGTGTAACGATCAAATCCCAGTCCGACAGTTTGTATTTGATTAGTCCCGCCAAAAACCATGGCGAGCTGGCGTAGGCCAACCCCAACAAGGCGACAATGCCTGCTAGCCAAATGTAGAGCCTGTTCCGTCGAGACACGTTAGTTGTTTTCC
>JAJDNE010000095.1 GCA_022340825.1 Acidiferrobacterales bacterium
CCGCTCGGCACCCCGCGATGGACTTGTTTGTTGCATTCCCACCCCTACTTGGGTGTTAACATGAAATTTCAGGTCGGATTTTTCAATGACCTAAAACCCGAATTTACACCCACCTGCATCTAATTAATATTATAGTCGAATATAGTCGATACGGGGTGGAGCACTTAGGCCAGCATCGTCAGGTCCAGCAGCGCCCCGTAAGTATCCATGTCCAAACTGAGGAATTTCAGACCAATACCATCGTCGGCGACCCGCGCCACCGAGGCATCTAGCTCGTAAGTCGCAGCGCCAGGGCCCATACTAAACTCAAGACCGACCGTGTCCCCGGGACGAATGTCTGGAAACCTGCCCTGTAGAAATACGCCGCTCAAGCTTAGGTCTCGCGACAGACAAGTGCTTTTACCGATCGTCCGATGACTCAGAATAAATTCCTGGGCAATTTGAAGCCTCGGATTTTTGCGACCGTCCGGACTTGATACCCGTCGCTCATCATTCATAATTAGATCCCTCTAAAATGTCGTGAAATCAATATTCATTTCGTTAATGTTCAGACAAGTCGTTCCGTTCGCTGTTAGCCTGAGCAGATTGTTTCCACGAATACACACCATCATCGCTAATTATGGACCAGAATTCTGTTCGACTCGACAAATGGTTGTGGGCCGCCCGCTTTTTTAAAACCCGCGCACTGGCGTCTGCGGCGATCAGTGGCGGAAAAGTCCACGTCGATGGCGTCAGGTCGAAACCCGCGCGGGCAATTGCCGTTGGCGACCGACTGCGCATTACCAAGGGTGCGTACAGCTTCGATATCATCGTGCGCGCGCTTTCCGAGCAGCGTGGACCTGCCAGTGTTGCGCAAACGCTGTATAGCGAGACAGAAGAGAGCAAGGCGCAGAGATTAATCCAGGGAGAGCAGCACCGGCTCGCGAGTCTATTCGCGCCACGCCCGAATCATCGCCCCGGCAAGCACGATCGCCGACAATTGCTAAAACATAAAGGAAAGATGTAGCGTCCTCACCCTTTGGGCGAGCGACTGGCCTGCATCGGCTTTAGGGCTTTAGTCGGATCATTCAATCGCAATGGATCTTTTCCCACCTTGACCGGCGTGGGTCTTCGATAGGGGTGCTTCAGATACAGCTCCGCCTTTTCCACTACGAAGTCCGGGGGCGTGTCCAAGAAGACGGTGGAATCATTGGGATTGTCCGCCGCGAACACGATATCGCGATACATCACTTCCGCCTTTTTGCGCTGACCTACGACATCGTAGGTCTGGGCCTTGGCCAGATACCAGTGCGCATAATCTTTCTTGGCAAACAACGGCGCTATTTCCTTTATCTTGTCCATCGCACCAATCGCAGGATAGACCTGCAACTTCACCAGGTTTAGTGGATGCGCCATGTCCGGGAAACGTTCCAGGTAAGTCGCAAACGCTCGCCGGTTTTCCTTCAACGCCTCATCCGGGTACCCACAGTGCACCAGTATTAACTGATACGCGCCGGAGTAATGCGGGTTTTCCGGGAAAAGCGCCACCATCTGCCGGGACAAGCTCAAATATTTACAGGGTGATGCGTACTCAGGCTGAAGTGCGGCCGCGGCCAACAGCATCCGCGCCGCCTCCGGCGCCATGATGCGGGCACGGGCCGTGGCTCTCTCGAGATACTTGATACCCAGATCACGATCGCCACTGATATCGAGCAAATAGGTCAGCCACTTCAACCCGCGCGGTACCGAACCGGCAATATACTCATACATCCCCAGAACAAAATAGGCATCTTCAATGTCTGGGTGCTCCTTGGTCAAATCACGCAAGATATCGCGGCCGGCTCGCGCGTATTTGATAACCTTGAAAATATGCTGCATCTCAACCTGCACGCGCGCATAGAAGAATTGCGACATACCAAGGTTGAGGCGCCATAAAACGTCGTTCGGGGTTTTTTCAAGCATCTGTTGTGAGTGAGTAATCGTTTTTTCCAGGCGGCGCTCCGCTTCGAGCCATGCCGCCTTTTTCGCCTCGCCCTGCCCCGCTTCCGCTCTTACCCAATAAACGCTGGCTTTGAGGAAACCCACCAGAGGGTAGTCGGGATTCTCCCTCTCCAGTCTGGCGAAGGTCTGGTCGGCTTTATCGAATTCTAGATGCAACAGCTGGTCCACGCCCTGACGTGCCAGCAAATCGTTGGCCCGGGCGCCTGTTGGTACGAACAACAGCAACGAACAAACCAGCAAAAAGATCCTGGATCTATGCAACAAAATATTGGTCCTGTAATAATTCCCTAATTTTCTAATATGACAAATACGGACAAAAACAGTTTCATTTCCAGATCAGCTCGTGCCGTTGGAATTTCAGCTTCACATCATAATCAATAAGCATGACAATTTCGCTTGCTACTGTCATCGACCTGTCATAATTCGTGGGTCTAATACCGGCTCCATGAAAACCAGTGGATTGACAAATGAGTGAATTGGGAAAAACCATTTTAACAGTCGAGGACGAGAGACCCATTCGTGAAATGGTACGAATGTCTCTTGAGAAGGCTGGTTTTGATGTACTGGAAGCCGAGGACGGCGAGCAAGCCATGGTCACCATCGCTGACCATCGTCCCGATCTGGTATTGGTCGACTGGATGCTGCCGGGCATGAGCGGCATCGATCTCGCTCGACGGTTGAAACAGGATGATGCCACGTCCGAGCTGCCCATAATTATGGTGAGCGCCCGTGGCGAGGAAGAAGACAAGATTCGGGGGCTGGAAATCGGGGCTGATGATTATGTTGCCAAGCCGTTTTCCCCGCGGGAGCTGATCGCCCGAATCAAGGCAGTATTGAGGCGAACCGAGCCCGGCGGCGGCGAAAAGCTGCTGCAATCCAGGGGTCTCGTACTGGATGCGTCAAGCCATCGAGTCACGGCAAATGACAAGGTGTTGAGTATGGGTCCCACCGAATTCAAATTGCTGCGATTTCTGATGAGTCACCCTGAAAGGGTATATAGTCGCGCACAATTGCTGGATAATGTTTGGGGGGCAAACGTGTATGTTGAGGAACGTACCGTAGACGTTCACATTCGGCGTTTGCGCAAAGTACTAACACCGACTGGCCACGAGAACCTGATTCAGACCGTGCGTGGCTCCGGATATCGATTCTCGGAGCAGTACTGATTTGCGAAAAGGCTGGACTACAGATCTATGGCGGCTTGCATTACTGTTGATTGCCGCGACACTGGTGGGCATCGCGGTTGGATACCCGCTAGTTGCCATTCTGATCGCCCAGATGGGTTTTATCCTCTGGCATTTCCGTGAACAGCGACGTCTGGAGCAATGGCTACAGAACCCCGAGAGCCATAATGTACCAGAAGCCGAGTACGGCCTTTGGGGTGAAATCTTCGATTTGCTCTATCGCTGGCGTCAGCGCTCCCAACGTCGCGAACAAAAACTGGAAACTCTGCTAAGCCGGTTCCAACAGGCCGCATCCGCCCTACCTGATGCCGTCGTTATTTTACGTGGTGACGGTGCCATCGAGTGGGCAAACAAAAGTGCCCAGCGCCTCCTTGGCCTTAACCTGACCAAGGACATTGGTCAGCCGATTGCCAACCTCGTTCGGCAACCCGAATTCGTATCTTACCTGCGGGCACGCGAGTACAGCACGCCACTACAAATGCTTGCCCCGGGTCGTGAAAATCTCAGCCTGACGGTACGCATTGTTCCGTATGGCATTGGCCAGAAACTACTGGTCGCGCGCGATGTAACACGACTGAAACGACTGGAGGACATGCGCCGCGATTTTGTTGCCAATATCTCTCATGAGATGCGCACTCCGCTAACGGTTATCACCGGGTATCTTGAGTCGCTGGCGGATCTCGAGGACACGCTCTCCGAGGAGTCGAGGAAATCTGTATCCCAGATGCAGGAACAAACTGCGCGAATGCAGAACCTGGTGACGGACCTGCTGTTCCTGTCACGAATTGAAACCGGCCCCCGCACCAGTACATGGGAATCAGTTGCCGTACCGGCAATGCTCAGTGCAATTCGAGAGGATGCGCAGGCACTAAGCGGTGATGAAAAACATAATATTACTCTCGATATCGACAACTCGATATGGTTGCGCGGCAACGAGACCGAGTTGCGTAGTGCTTTCTCCAACCTGATTTTCAACGCGGTCCGCTACACCCCGGCCGGTGGTGACATCGAGATAAAATGGTGGGCCGATGATCAGGGCGCTCATTTCTCGGTTAGCGACAGCGGTATTGGCATCCCGATCAAACACATCCCCCGCCTGACCGAGCGCTTCTACCGGGTTGATACGGCTCGCTCGCGCGAGCGTGGCGGTACCGGCCTGGGCCTGGCAATCGTTAAACATGTATTGCAACGTCATGATGCCAGGCTGGAGATAGAGAGTGCCGAAAACCGGGGCAGCACGTTCACCTGCAATTTCCCCACGGAAATGATTGTTCACCAGGAACTAAAAGCGGAATCAAAAGTAGCCACCTAGGCCGTTCTACCTGTCACGTAACTGTCATATACCATTCATCCAGTTGTCATTTTCCATCGTCATAGTAGCGCCGCAAATTCAGAAACTGCTACTTATTGTTGAAAGGAGAATATTTCAAATGAAACTGGCATCCAGACTCGTCGCCATCGGATTTGTCGCCACCTCCGTGGTCGGCGCAAACGCAATGGCGGCACAACACATCGACCCAAAACTGCCTACCTATAAACCGACGAGCGGTGTATCGGGCAACCTGTCCAGCGTCGGTTCTGACACGCTGGCAAACCTGATGACCCTGTGGGCAGAAGAATTCAAGCGCGCTTACCCGAACGTCAATATCCAGATTCAGGCTGCTGGTTCATCCACCGCACCGCCCGCACTGACAGAACACACTTCCAATATCGGCCCGATGAGCCGAAAGATGAAGAGCAAGGAAGAAGAGGCGTTTGAAAAGAAGCACGGCTACAAAGCGACGCCGATTCGTGTCGCAATCGACGCACTGGCTGTCTACGTGCACAAGGACAACCCGATCAAGGGTTTGGCAATTCCGGAAGTTGATGCAATCTTCTCTTCTACCCGCAAGTGCGGTCACGGTAGTGACATCACCCAATGGGGCCAGGTTGGCCTGACGGGTGCCTGGAAGAACCGCGACATCCAGATCTACGGTCGCAACTCCGTATCCGGTACCTACGGTTACTTCAAGAAGAAAGCATTGTGCAAGGGCGACTATAAGAACACGGTGAACGAGC
>JAJDNE010000116.1 GCA_022340825.1 Acidiferrobacterales bacterium
GGCCATGCCGGTAACGGCAATATCCACGTCAACCTGCTTTACGACTCGCAGGACCCGGAACAGGGACGACAGGCCCGGCCCTGTCTCGACCAGGTATTTGACCTGGTACTGAAGCTTGAGGGTACCCTCTCTGGCGAGCACGGAATCGGCATGGAAAAACGTGACTACATTGCCCGTGAGATTGATCCAGTGACACTGGATCTAATGCGTCGCGTTAAACGCCAGTTTGATCCGGGCAACATACTCAATCCCGGAAAAATCTTTCCCGTCGCCTGACTGGAGGAACGCCACTTATCCCGCGACGAGCGGCCGGGATTCGGGCGGAAACTGAACTAGTATTTATAGTGAAATTTCAAATCTAGCCGGAGCACCTCCCCGTGAAATTCATAATCGTATTATTGGCGGCCCTGACAACCCTGGCCGTTTCTGCCGTTGCCCACGCAGCACCAACCACCCAAGGGCAATTTGACGCGCTAATGGACGAGTTCGGTGTGCTGACAAGCTACCGCGCCGTGGCACCGGCGGTACCGCTGGGCATCCTTGGTTTTGATATCAGTCTGGAAGGTACCAGCGGTACCTACGAGGGCAGTGACGTCGTGCTGCCGAAGATAAAATTTCAGAAGGGACTGATCGCAGGTCTGGATGTGGCAGGCTACTACACGGCTGTACCTATCCCCGGTGTCTCCCAGAACGCAAGCGGTTATGGTGCCGCGCTGACGTACGCTATCTGGGATGGCAGCACGGTGGCACCAGCATGGAATATTAGGGGCTCGTATACTAGTCTCGACGTCCCGGGTGTATTGAAAACCACGACGATGGGTTTTGATACCTCCATGTCCAAGGGGATAGGCCCAATCACTCCCTACATCGGCGTTGGAATGTTTAACCTGAATGGCAGTGATCAGTCTGGTTTTAGCTTTACCGACTATAGCGCCAGCAAGATGCGATATTACTACGGGCTCAGTTTTGATTTGCTGGCTTTCAATCTGACACTGGAAGGTGACAGTACCGACGGTGTGAATTCCTATTCAGCCAAGATCGGTTTCCGTATCGGCGATTGATTTAACTGTGAGTAAACGAGAAAACGGCGTCCATTGGCGCCGTTTTTTATGCTGGTAAACAAAGCTGCGTCACCGAACAGGCCTAGTACCGATATTGGTCGACGATACTCTTATAGGTTCCGTCATTGCGCATCTGTTCGATGGCCTTGTTAAAAGCGGCAACAATCTCGCTATGCCGAGGATTGGTCTTGCTGACGGCAATGCGCAGACCGCGGGACGATACCGGTTTGGGCAAAATCTCGAGTTCGGCACTGGTATTTTTCAGGTATCGACTGATGCCATATTGCAATACCAGTTCATCATCCAGCGTTGCATCCAGCTTGCCCTGTGCAACATCCAGCAAGTTCAAAATGACATGATCACTTGGCACCTTGGTCAATACCTCTATGTGATCAAAATTGTCTCCGTAGGCATATCCTTTGACGACGCCAACGCGCTTACCCACCAGGTCGATGAGGTTGTTGAAGGGAAATGCCCGGTCCTTGCGACGAACGACTTTTACGATATTTGTCAGGTAGGGCTCACTAAAGACAAACGCCTTTGCCCGATCGTCTGTATACCAGATGGCACCGATGACATCGTACACGCCGATGTCGACGCCCTGCATGGTTCGTGGCCAGCTCTCGAATCTGACAGAGGTTGGATAGCCAGCACGCTTCAGCGCCGTAGTAACCAGATTTATCGCCAGCCCCTTTCCCTTGAGGGCCGGATCGGTATAAGGCGGCCATGTATCAGACACCACTACCAGTTCCGCGGCCCTGACGGGCAGCAGGAACAACATAAATACTATGACTACTACGGCATTGCGCATACGTTAATCTGTCCTTAGCTGATAATTTCTGTGTAAAGAATTATGCGTTTTTTATTCTTAAATGGAAACTAAACACAATGCCGGGATTTCAGCTGCGTTAATTGTTGAGCAGGTTCTCGTATCGCTGCCTGTCCTCAGCGCTAAAACAACAGAATATTATTTCATCAAAATGATCTTCGAATTCACGACAGATGGAAACGGCAATAGTGGCAGCTTCGTCCTTGGGATAGCCATAGATGCCAGTGCTGATCCCGGGAAAGGCGATGCTACGAATATTGTGCTGTTGCGCCAGCTCAAGTGAGTGGCGATAACAATTGGCGAGCAAGGTGGCTTCGCCCTGTTGGCCGCCATGCCACACCGGGCCAACGGTATGAATCACATAGTCTGCCGGCAGATCAAAGCCCGGGGTAATCCTTGCTTCCCCGGTCGGGCATCCGCCGATTTCACGGCAAGCTGCCAGCAATTCCGGGCCGGCAGCGCGGTGAATGGCGCCATCGACACCACCACCACCGAGCAGCGATTCATTGGCGGCATTGACGATAGCTTTGACCTGAAGCGTGGTGATGTCTGCCTGTATCGCCCTGAGCATGTCAATCTGCCAACCCGGCTACTTGATGATTTTCAGGTCAGGCTTTCCACGAGGCGAGGTTTTGTTTTGTGCGTCAGAATCGGGCTGGTCTTCAGCTTCTTCGGATTCCTGGGGAGACACATCATCGGCAGGGAAACTGATTCCTTCGCCATTCTCCCGGGCGTAGAGACCGAGTATTGCCGCAAGCGGAATTTTCACAGCAAATGGTCGACCCGAGAAACGGGCACTGAATTCAACCGTTTCATCACCAATCAGGAGATTATTGGTAGCATCAGGATGGATATTGAGCACGATTCTGCCGTCCTCAACATAATCGTTAGGAACGATCACCCCATACACGGTTGCCTTAACCAGAAGGTGCGGGGTGAAGCCGCTGTCCAGCGCCCACTCGTAGGCAGCACGCAGAAGATAGGGTTTGATCGGTAGCATGGTTAGTACAGTTCTCCTGGCCGGGAAAACCGGAACAACTATTTTACCATTTCCCGTTCGATCTCGGTCAGACTCAGCTTGAACGATTTGCGACTAAAAATGCGCTGTGCATAGTCAACGATCGGCGCGGCCTGTCGCGGCAGGGCGATTTTGTAATGCTCGAGTCGCCACAGCAGCGGTGCCAGCGCGCAATCTACCAGCGAGAATTCCTCGCCGAGGATAAACGGTTGTTCCTTGAAAATCGGCGAAATCACAGTCAGGCCATCGCGAATCACGTGACGTGCCTTGGTTGCCGCTTTCTTGTCCTCACCCTCAATCTCGGGCAGCAGCCGATACCAGTCATTTTCGAAACGGAACAACATCAGGCGAGCACGCGCGCGGCTGACGGGATCAACCGGCATCAACGGCGGGTGCGGCAGACGCTCGTCAAGATATTCGTTAATGATAGCGGACTGGTATAACACCAGGTCGCGATCCACCATGGTCGGCACCTGGTTGTAGGGATTCAGGTCGGCAAGTTCGGCCGGCTTGTGGTCGGCATCCACATAGACAATCTGGCATTCGACGTCTTTTTCAAAAAGGACAATACGGGTCCGATGACTGTAGGGATCGGTCGTTCCGGAATAGAGCGTCATAACCGGTTTGCGATTCGCGGGTGATGCCATCTATGTATTCTCCAAAAGTGCTGGCTTGGGAACGATCACAGGGGGCATTACGCCCCCTGGATCGCCCGGCTAAGGTCAGGTAACTAGTGTACGTCTTTCCAGTAATTCTTCTTCAGGAGGTAGGCAAATACCCCGAAGAAGGCCAGGAAGAGAAGTACATAAATGCCAAGCTGGAACCGTACCAGCCGGGCCGGTTCACCCATGTATACCATGAACGTCGTCAGGTCGCGCATGCTCTTGTCGAACTCCTTGTCTGTCATGCTGCCAGGCTTGACGACCTCGAAGCCCTCGAAATGCTTGGCACCATGCTCATCGGTTTCGAACATCGCGCGGTTGGTACCCTGCATTGACCACAGCACATGGGGCATCGAAACGTTCGGGAAGACAACATTGTTCCAGCCACTGGGCGTCTTCTCATCACGATAGAAGCTGCGCATGTAGGTATAGAACCAGTCTGCACCCCGTGACCGGGCAACCACCGAGAGATCGGGCGGAACTGTGTTGAACGCGGCTTTTGCCTCACCGGCATTGATCGTCGCCTTCATCAGCGCGCCAGACTTGAACTTACCCTGGTCATCGGTAATGAAACCCATGTACTCGGCAACCTGCGCTTCGGTCAGACCAATGTCCTTGGCCATGCGGTTGTAACGCATGTATGAAGCACTGTGGCAGGACAAGCAGTAGTTCACAAAGATTTTGGCACCGTTCTGCAAGGCAACCTGGTCATGCAAATCCACTTTCACATGATCCAGCTTGGCACCGTGACCGCCGGCGGCAAATACCATTGCTGGCGCCAGCGCCAGCATGATTGTTATTAATACTTTTTTCATGATGTCACCCTTTCCGGAACCGGCTTGGTCTTATCCCACTTGGTGTAAAACGGCATCAGGAAGAAGAATGCGAAGTACAGCAGCGTAAAGATCTGGGCCCATATCACGTTCTTGAACAGGATCAGATCAATATCACTGGGACTCTTCATCCCCAGGTACCCGAGTACAACAAAAGACAACACGAAGATGGCCAAAGCCAGCTTGTAAATCCAGCCGCGATAACGAATGGATTTCACCGGTGAGCGGTCAAGCCATGACAGGAAGAACATCACTACTAACGATGCGCCCATGAGGATGACACCCCAGACCTTGGCTTCGAGCAGGCCGGACAACAGACCGAAAGCGAGCACCACGGCAACCGCAACGTAAATGATTCGACGGATGGTGTCCTTGGTATCCAGATAGGCAAGCACGGTAACCACTGCTACCAGGCCAGCCACATACGGCAGGAAATCGCTGGTGACAGCACGCAACACTGAATAAAACGGCGTGAAATACCAGAGCGGCACAATATGAGGCGGAGTCTGCAGGATGTTTGCCGGAACGAAGTTGTCTGGTTCGAGGAACAGTCCCCCCATCGTCGGAGCAAAAAACACTACAGCAGAGAACAACATCAGGAAGACGACGACGCCGACGATATCTTTCACCGTGTAGTATGGATGGAAGGCAATACCGTCCTTTGGAATACCGTTTTCGTCCTTGTTCTTCTTGATCTCAACACCGTCAGGGTTGTTGGATCCGACTGCGTGCAAAGCAACGAGGTGCAGGAAAACGAGCACGATCAACACCAGCGGCACGGCAATTACATGGAAGGCAAAGAAGCGGTTCAGGGTGGCATCAGACACCACAAAATCACCGCGGATCCACTCAGACAGAACCGGGCCTACGCCTGGAATGGCATCAAACAGGGAGATAATCACCTGCGCACCCCAGTAGGACATGTTACCCCAGGGCAACAGGTAGCCCATGAACGCTTCGGCCATCAGCGCGATAAAGATGATCACACCGATAATCCAGAGCAACTCACGCGGCTTGCGATAGGAGCCGTAAATAACTCCGCGATACATATGCAGGTACACCACGACAAAAAACATGGAGGCACCGGTGGAATGCATGTAACGAATCAGCCAGCCCCACTCCACGTCGCGCATGATGTATTCGACCGATGCGAATGCCAACCCGGTATCGGGCTTGTAATGCATAGTCAGGAAAATACCGGTGATAATCTGGATCACCAGCACCACGATGGAAAGTACACCGAAGTAGTACCAGAAGTTGAAGTTCTTCGGCGCGTAATACTTCGACATATGATATTCGAACGTTTCGATCAGCGGGAAACGCTCGTCAATCCAGTTAATCAATTTCTGCATCACGCCGCTCCTTTCTGGTCTACGCCAATAACAATGCGGCTGTCAGTGAGATAACTGTAGGGCGGTATCGGCAGATTGGTCGGCGCTGGCACGTTCTTGAACACACGGCCAGCCAGATCAAACTTGGAACCGTGGCATGGACAGAAGAAGCCGCCTTGCCAGTCATCACCCATTCCGCCGACATTACCCGGTTCAAGCCGGTCCTTCGGCGAACAGCCGAGGTGGGTGCAAACACCCAGCACGACCAGGTATTCAGGCTTGCTCGCGCGATTATCGGGATCAACGTAAGTCGGTTGTTCACTCTTCTTTGAGTGCGGATCAGCCACTTCAGGCTCGACCTTTTTCAGGCTCGCCAGCATCTCCTTGGTGCGACGCAGGATCCACACCGGCTTGCCGCGCCATTCGACGGTAATTTTCATACCGGGTTCAATTTTGCTGATGTCCACCTCAACCGGTGCACCAGCGGCCTTGGCACGCGCACTCGGCATCATGCTGATAACAAACGGAGCAGCCACGAAGCCCACGCCTACGGCACCAATGCCAGTAGTAATGGTCAACAGCCGTCGACGCGTACGGTCTACGCCTTGTTTACTCATTGATCCCCCAACTATTTCTGCGGGTAGAAAGAAAGAAAACCCTAGAGATTTCCGATAAAAACGTGCGTATTCAGGAAGTTAAGTAATTAATTAACTACTCACGCACGGTTTGAGCGGCGCATAGGATTATACAACACCCCTTTCCAGTCAAGAGAAAGGCAGGAATTCGATGAAATTTGCTACCTATTGCAAATAAATAAGGCATTTTTCGCTATTTTTCGGTCAAAAGAAGTTGAGCGCTGTGGTATACATTCCACACTCTCAACAGACCCGAGCAGGAAACAGTCAATTGGCAAATCTACGTACCCTAAAATTTGTTGCCCAGGCATTCATTGCCGGACTGGCACTGGCCTTTATTATTGTGCTTGTCTGGCCGAACTTACTGCAGCGACTGCCAGAACGCACGGTTGAAATCAGGCAGGCGGTACCGACCACGGGTCTCGCGATTCAACAGGGCCCGGTATCCTATGCGGCGGCGGTGGAGAAGGCGGCACCGGCGGTAGTGAAGATCAGCACTGCGAAGGTGGTTACCGTCACGCCACATCCGTTTTTTGATGACCCCGCTTTTCGCCAGTTCTTCGGCGGTGGCGATGACCTGATTCGGCCACAGAAGCGCGTTGAAACCGGTCTTGGATCCGGCGTCATTGTCAGTGACAAGGGTTACGTGCTGACCAATCATCATGTGATCAAGGGCGCTGATGCGATTCAGGTTGCGTTGCGTGATGGCCGCAATGCCCCGGCCAAAATAATCGGTACTGATCCGGACACCGATCTTGCTGTGCTTCAGATCGAACTCGACAAGCTGCCAGTGATTACGCTGACAGACTCGAATGCCCTGCACATCGGCGACGTGACCCTTGCAATCGGTAACCCCTATGGCGTCGGCCAGACCGTCACCATGGGTATCGTCAGCGCCACCGGCCGCACAAAGCTCGGTATCAATACCTTTGAAAATTTTATCCAGACCGATGCGGCGATTAATCCCGGCAACTCGGGTGGTGCCCTCATTGATGCCAACGGCAACCTGATCGGAATTAACACCGCGATCTTCAGCCGCAGCGGCGGTTCCCAGGGCATCGGTTTTGCCATCCCGGCGAACATGGCCAGGGATGTATTGGAAGAAATACTTGAATACGGACGGCCCCGGCGCGGCTGGCTCGGCGTTGAGGCACACACTGTAACACCGACGATCGCCAAGGCACTGGAAATGAAAGAAGCCACCGGTGTGATCGTGGCCGGAGTGATGCGCAACGGACCGGCGCACCAGGCCGGGCTGGAACCGGGTGATGTCATTCTGGCAATCAACGGTACTGCCATTACCGACGCACGTGATGCGCTCACGTCGATTACCCGACACAAGCCGGGCACCAAGCTGAAAATGGAAATTTTCCGTAAAGGGAAAAAACTGACGTTGGTCGCAACGGTGATCGAGCGCCCGGCGCGCGCGCCAACGGAGAGTTAGCGAGCCGACACGCTGTGCCCGGATCCGATTGCAGCACTCATGGCGCCGACGTGACCGACATACCAGAACGGATCAGCAGCAATTACATCATGGCCGCTGTTGAGTGCTACCAATGCCTGCCGCCGCAATGAGTCATCATCAAGGCGTGCAGCGAGCTCAAGCGTGGTTGCCATTAACGAACCCGAGGGTGACGGCATCGGTCCGTCTGCAATCGCGTCCTGCCCTGCCTCCGGTTGCATCAGGCTGGTCTGACTCAGGCGCCAGCCGGTGTTGCCATAAAATCGCTGCCAGCCGACATTGACTACCGAGCGAACGGTGTCGAAGTCATCAGCGCGCCCGGTCAGCAAGGCATAGTCCAGCAATCCGCGTGCGACCTGGGCGTAGTCCTCAAGTGACGCCTGACCGATGGCTCGGCCGTCGACCACCGAACGCTGCAGTTGTTTGCCATCCCACAACTGACCGACAAGGTAATTTCGAATACCGCTCGCAATTCCGGCATAGTCCGGGCCGAGTTTCGCCCGCGCAGCTTCTGCGTAGGCGGAAAGTGCGAGTCCGTTCCAGCCGGCTAGTAGTTTCGAATCAGCAGGTAGCGATCGTGCAGTACGCGCGGTGAGCAACTTCCGATCAGCAGATGCCAGTAGCCCCGCGACTTTACCAGTCGACATTCCCGTAATCCCGGCAACCTCGGCTACCGTCTTGTTGGCGATTGGCAAGTGCCCATCCTCAAAGGCGGGGGCATCGGACATGCCTCGAAGTGGCAGATAAACTTTCAGCTCTTCTGTGGTTAGCCGCTTCTTCAATTCACCTGGCTGCCAGAGGTAATAACCACCTTCGATATTGTTACTGTCAATCGCGGACAGTGCGGCGATAAATCCACCCCCGGGGCGACGCATTACCTGCGACATGAAGTCGAGCGTTTGTCGCACCACACGGGTGTAGTCTTCCCGACCCATCAGGCTACCGGCGCGAAGATAGAGTCGCGCCAGCAAGGCATTGTCGTAGAGCATCTTCTCGAAATGTGGTGTTCGCCAACCCGGGTCAACGGTATAACGAAAGAATCCGCCACCAAGATGGTCGTACAGACCATAGTGCATCATGTTATCCAATGTGCGCGTGAGTAATATTTTCAACCTGGGATCAGGTTGCAGTTGATACTGATGCAACAGGAAATCCAGCTGCGGCACTGAAGGGAATTTCGACTGCTCACCAAATCCCCCGTTAAAGGGATCGCCAATTTGCTGGCTGGTTTCAATCACGCTGGAGACATAACCCTTGACAGTCGCTGCAGACAGTTTTGGCGTACCGGGTCCATTGCCGCCACCCGCTGCCTTGCGAGCAACACGTTTCAGTCCTTCGGGATCCTGCTGCCATAGTTGTTGCAACCGTTCCAGGACTCCCTTGAATTCTGCTGGTGGCAGATACATCACCGCGTACAACGGATAACCATCCGGTGTCAGAAAAACATTGAGCGGCCAGCCGCTCACTCCCTGGGTTTTCTCGGCAAAGGCGATCAGGCGCGCATCCAGCGCTGGCTCCAGTTCACGATCGACCTTAACTGGTATGAAGTGCTTATTGAGATAGTCAGCGATGTCAGGATTTTTGTAGCTTTCGCGCTGCATGACATGGCACCAGTGACAGGAAAAATAGCCTATGGATACAAACAACAGCTTGTTTTCACGACTGGCGGCCTGCACTGCCCGGGCATCCCAGTCCTGCCAGGCGACCGGATCGCTACCATGCAGTGCCAGATAGGGAGATGGATGGTTCTTTAGCTGGTTGGAAAGCCCTGCCGCAGTCGCGGGCAGCGAAGACCATGCGGTAGCTGCTGCAAAGAAAGAGATTAGCCAGTATCGAACAGGTAGGTTCATACCCTGTTCGACGGCAGGCTATCGCCTTTTGTTCCCTTTTCGATCGCGCTTATCCCCTGAAAACGTGGCAGATTCCTCCATGGCCGACTCCAGCTCCGCGTCCAGGTCCACGGACTCATGCTCTTCACTATCGTCGTTCGCCCTGGGCTTGATTCGTTTTGCCACCAGCAATCCGATTTCGAACAACACCAGTAACGGAATAGCCAGTAGCGTTTGCGATAAGGCATCCGGGGGTGTCAGCAACATGGCTACGACAAATGTCCATAGCACGACATAAGGTCTTTTCTTGCCAAGCTTGTGGGGATCGACAATACCGGCGCGAGTCAGCAACACCAGCGCTACCGGCAACTCAAATGCAACACCAAAGGCAAAGAAAAGTGTAAAGACAAAATCCTGATAGGCCTTGATGTCGGGAGTGAACTGAACCCCTTTAGGGGTAACTTGCGCAAGAAATCCGAACACCAGCGGAAACACGACAAAATATGCAAAGGCCATACCGGCATAGAACAGCACGCTGCTGGAGACCAGTAATGGCCAGACCATGCGTTGCTCGTGCTGATAAAGCCCGGGGGCGACAAATGCCCATATCTGATACAGCACGAACGGGATGGCGATAACCACGGCAAAAAAGAAGGCGAGTTTGATTGGCGTCAGGAATGCCTGCAGCGGATGGGTCACGATCATCTGATTGCCTTCCGGCAATGACGCCAGCAGTGGTGCGGCCAGTTGCTGATACAGCTGCTCGGAAAATATGGCCAGCGGCACGAACACCACCAGCACCGCGATGATCGCGTACAGCAGGCGATCACGCAGCTCCAGCAGATGGCTGATTAACGTGCCTTCATCGTTGCCGGCCTGTTCGGGTTCGCCCATGGTGTGCTAATCAGCTCTTGCGTGATCCGCGTTTGGCAGTTTTCTTTTTCGCGGTTTTCTTTTTGGTCGTTCTCACCGCCGCGGATTTCTTCGAAGCTTTCTTTTTCTTTGCCTTTTTCTTTGTCTTTTTTGCGGTGGACTCTTTCTGAGTCGGCAACCCGATACTATTGGCGTCCTCGCTACCGGCGAGGCTATTAATGCCCTGATAAACGCTCTGTGTGGATTCCTCGATTGACAGGCGGGTCTGGTTCAGTTCGTCCTTCAGCCGACGCAGCTCTTCCAGTTCGCCGCGGTCCATCTCCTGGTTAATGTCCTGCTGAACATTGGCGATAAAGGCCCGCAGCTTGCCCACCCACTTTCCGGCAGTACGGGCTGCCTCGGGTAATCGCTTCGGACCCAGAACGATCAGCGCCAGCACGCCGATCAGCGCCAGCTCCCAGAATCCGATATCAAACATGCGTCAGCCTGGCGACTTACGCCTTGTCCTTGTCTTCTACCTTGGCTTCGCTATCAATGACGCGGCCACTCTTGTCCTCGACTTCTTTCTTCTCGCCTTCCTGCTCTTCCTTCATGGCGCCCTTGAAGTTCTTGATAGCGCCGCCAACATCGCCGCCGAGATTCCGCAGTTTCTTGGTGCCGAAAATCAACAACACGATCGCCAGAACAATTAGTAACTGCCAAATACCAATACCACCCATATTCCTTCTCCAACTCAAAGCGGCAGGCACTGAACCGGCGCACCTGCCTGTTACAACAACTTATTTAATCTGCCTGTTTACGCTGCGTACGTTGGGCCTTTTCCTCAAGGCCGGAGGTACCAAAACGTCGGGCCAGTTCTTCCAGCACCTGGTCTGGATGCAGCCCCTGATCCACCAACAGAATCAGGGTATGGAACCATAAATCTGCAGTTTCATAGATGATTTGCTCGGCATTGCCCTCTTTTGCCGCAATCACTGTCTCTGTCGCCTCTTCGCCAACCTTCTTGAGGATGGCATCCAGCCCCTTGGCGTACAGCCCGGCAACATAACTTGATTCCGGATCGGCGCCTTTTCGCGCTTCCAGCACTGCAACAAGTTTATTGAGAATATCAGACATTTGAACGTTTCCGCACCGACCCGGGTCAGGATTTCTTACCGTAGATTTCCGCCTCAGACTTCAACACCGGGTCGACAGCTACCCACTGGTCGTCTCGTAATACCTGGAAAAAGCAGTTGTGGCGCCCGGTATGACAGGCAATACCGCCGACCTGCTCTACCTGCAACAGGATAACATCATTGTCACAATCGAGCCGGATTTCACTGACTTTTTGCACGTGACCGGACTCCTCGCCCTTGTGCCAGAGTTTCTTGCGTGAACGCGACCAGTAAACCGCACGTCCCGATCTCGCGGTTTCCGACAGCGCATCACGATTCATCCAGGCGACCATCAATACCTTGCCCGTACCGGACTCCTGGGCAATGGCAGGCACCAGTCCCTGATCATTCCATTGTATCTGGTCGAGCCAGTTCTCAGTCATGCTTGCCCCGATTGCTGTTTGGCATCAGCTGCGTCAGGCGTCCTGACGCACCTCGATATTATGTTGCTTCATATATTCCTTGGCTTCGCCAACGGTGTATTCGCCAAAATGGAAGATACTGGCAGCCAGTACTGCGTCGGCGTGACCTTCTGTCACACCTTTCGCCAGATGATCGAGATTGCCGACACCACCGGAGGCGATTACCGGAATTGGCACCGCTTCGCAGATGGCGCGTGTTAACGCCAGATCAAACCCGTCGCGCGTACCATCACGATCCATGCTGGTAAGTAAAATTTCCCCGGCACCGTAATCGGCCATCTTTTTCGCCCATTCGATGGCATCGATGCCGGTCGGCTTGCGCCCGCCATGGGTAAAGATCTCCCATCGCGGATTTTCTCCATTGGCCACCTGCTTGGCATCAATCGCGACCACGATACACTGTGAACCAAAGTGGTCTGCCGCCTCCTTGACGAACTCCGGGTTGAACACTGCCGCGGTATTGATGGCAACCTTGTCGGCACCGGCATTGAGCATGCGGCGCACGTCGTCTACCGTGCGGATACCCCCACCGACCGTGAGCGGGATGAAGACCTGGCTGGCAACATCTTCCACTACGTGGACAATGGTATCGCGGTCATCGGAACTGGCGGTGATATCGAGGAAGGTGATTTCGTCCGCACCCTGCTCGTCGTAACGGCGCGCAACCTCCACCGGATCACCGGCATCTCGTATATCAACGAACTGCACACCCTTCACTACACGGCCATTGTCGACATCCAGACAGGGAATAATGCGTTTTGCCAGTGACATGGGATAGTCCGTTGTATCGGGTTACGGGAAAGAAGTGGCAGCAGAGCTGCTTACCCGAGTTGTCGACTCAGCTGCCGTTGGCAAGCTTCTGCGCTTCGGCGAAGTCCAGCGTACCTTCGTAGATAGCGCGGCCAGTGATCGCTCCCATGATACCTTCGTCGGCGACTTCGCACAGCTTGCGAATATCGTCCAGATTGGTAATGCCACCGGAAGCGATAACAGGAATAGAGATAGCCTGGGCCAGCTTCACCGTCGCCTCAATATTGACACCGCTCATCATGCCGTCGCGACCGATATCCGTGTAAATAATTGCCTCGACACCATCGTCCTGGAAGCGTTGCGCCAGATCAATCACATCATGACCCGAAAGCTTTGACCAGCCGTCGATGGCGACCTTGCCTTCCTTCGCGTCAAGTCCAACGATTATGTGGCCGGGAAACTCGGCGCAGACATCGCCAATAAAGTGAGGTGTATTCACCGCCTTGGTGCCGATGATGACAAACTTCACTCCGGCGTCCAGATAAGTCTCGATGGTTTCCTCATCCCGGATTCCGCCACCAACCTGCACCGGCAGGTCCGGAAACGCAGCGGTAATCTCTTTGATCACCGCAGCATTCATTGGTTTACCCTCAAACGCGCCGTTGAGGTCAACCACATGCAACCTGCGTGCACCGGCCTCAAACCAGCGACCGGCAGTCGCGACCGGGTCATCAGAAAATACTGTTGCCTCTTCCATGCGCCCCTGGCGCAAGCGAACACACTTACCGTCTTTCAGATCAATCGCGGGAATGATTAACATCGTTACACCCTGCTCTGGACACTGCCATCCCAGTTTACAAAATTCTCCAGCAGTTTCAGACCGACATGCTGGCTCTTCTCCGGATGGAATTGCACCGCAAAAATATTCTCATGTGCCGCCGCCGAGGTAAACCGTAGCTGATATTCGGTGATACCGGCGACATAACTGCGATCCGAGGTGTCGGCAAAATAACTGTGAACGAAGTAAAAGCGGCTATCCTGAGGAATCCCGGCCCACAGCGGGTGGTCATTCACCTGGTGCACCTGATTCCAGCCCATGTGCGGGACTTTCAGCCGCTCGCCGGTCACGGCATCCTTCATGTCGTCGGGGAACCGCTTCACCACCCCGGGGAGGATTCCCAGGCCACGCGTACCACCGCCCTCTTCACTGGACTCATACAGCGCCTGCAGACCCAGACAGATCCCGAGGAATGGCTTGTTGTGGACCACGTCCTCGAGCGCATCGAGGAGCCCCTGGCGGGTCAGAGCCGAGACACAACCGGCGATGGCGCCCTGGCCAGGAAAGACGATTCGATCGGCGGAACGCATGCCCTCGGCATCGGTCACCAGCTTCACCGTAACGGTTGGCGCGACGTGTTCGATAGCCTTGCACACCGAACGCAGGTTACCCATACCATAATCGATCACTGCAACCGTGGTCATAATGAAATACTGAGTCTTAACACATCAGGTCGGTACTCACCGCGATGACTCGCGGTGAGCAGTTTGTTGTCAGAGGCTGCCCTTGGTCGACGGGATAACATCACCCATACGCGGATCCGGCTCCAGCGCCATACGTATGGCACGACCGAACGCCTTGAAAATGGTCTCGGCAATATGGTGAGCATTGGCGCCGCGAATACTGTCGATATGCAGAGTCGTCAGCGCATGGTTTGAAAATGCCTGAAAGAATTCAATTAACAAATCGACGTCAAACTCGCCAATGCGGGCACGCGGGTAGCTGACATGGTATTCCAGCCCCGGACGACCGGAAAAATCTATAACCACCCGGCTCAGGGCCTCGTCCAGCGGTACATAAGCATGGCCATAACGACGTATGCCTTTCTTGTCCGCTGCTGCCTTGGCAATCGCCTGGCCGAGCGTAATACCGATATCTTCTACCGTATGGTGGGCGTCGATATGCAGGTCACCGACCGCCTTTACCTCAAGATCGATCAATCCATGGCGTGCGACCTGATCCAGCATGTGCTCCAGGAAAGGAACGCCGGTTTCAAGTCTGGAGACACCGCTACCGTCCAGGTTTACCGACACGGTGATCCGGGTTTCCTTGGTGTCACGACTGATGGTTGCGGAACGCGCACTCACGATACTGTCTCACTCAATTTAACGAATCGGTTCGATACTATCAGAATAACTTCGCCAGCCGTACTATCGGACCAACGCCTGCAGCGCATGAACAAATGCGGTGTTCTCCTCATCGGTGCCGACGGTCACCCGAAGACAATTCTCCAGCGCCGGATCGGCCTTATCCAGGTTCTTGATCAATACGCCACGCTGGCGCAAGCCGTCATGAATCTCTGAAGCGGTTTTGCCACGAACACGAAACAGGATGAAGTTCGCAGAACTGGGCCACAATTCAATCTGATCGATTGCACCCAGGGCCTCGGCCAGTTTGCCTCGGGCAGCACGGATACGTGCCGTTTGCTCGTTCAGAAACTCGATGTTCTCAAGCGCAAACTCTGCGCTCGCCTGGGTCAGGCTGCTGATATTATAGGGCAACCTTACCTTGTCGAACTCCCGCAACCACGCCGGATCACCGGCAAGCAGCCCGAGGCGCAAACCGGCAAGCCCTAGCTTGGAGACAGTGCGCATGACAAGCATATTGTCGTACTCGGCAATACGGGCCATAAAGCTGCGCTCGGCAAATGCATGATACGCCTCATCAATCACTACCAGGCCATTGGCCGCCTCAACAACTGACTCGATATCGGTGGTGGTAAAAAGATTGCCAGTCGGATTGTTCGGGTAGGCCAGAAAAATCACCGCCGGTTGCTGCTCCGAGATCGCCGCCAGCATGGCATCCGGGTCCAGGGAGAAATCGTCCGGCTTCAATGGAACACCGATAAACTCCATACCGACAAAACGTGCCGTCATTTCGTACATGACGAAAGTGGGTGTCGGCGCCATCACTTTGGCGCCGGGTCTCGCCAGCGCCATCAGCACCATCTGTATCAATTCGTCGGAGCCATTGCCCAGCAACAGTTCCATATCGCGCGGAACACCCATCACTTCGTGCAGGCTGGCGCGAAGTCGGCGCGCGCTGGCATCGGGGTAACGGTTGATGGAGACCGACTGCAAACGTTCCGCCCAGGCATGTTTAATCTCTGCCGGCCACTCGTAGGGATTTTCCATGGCGTCGAGCTTTACCAGGTCACCCGGATCGGCGACACCATAGGCCTTGAGCGCCAGGATCTCCGGACGCACCAGCGAGGCTACTCGGGATTTAATCGGGTCAGTCATTTTCGTAAATGAAGCGGATACTCGTGAGCTGGATTAACAAACCCGTACCGCCGGCAGTGCCGGCAACCCATTAATCCTTTACCCGGTACTCAGCCGAACGGGCATGGGCCACCAGGCCTTCGCCACGCGCCAGCACGGATGCGGTACGCCCCAACTGATCGGCACTATCGGCTGTACACATGATCAGGCTTGAGCGCTTCTGAAAATCATAGACACCAAGGGGTGAGCTGAAACGCGCTGTACCCGAAGTCGGCAATACATGGTTGGGTCCGGCGCAATAATCACCCACGGCCTCGGCGGTGTATCGTCCCATAAAGATTGCCCCGGCATGACGAACGCGGGCGGCCATTGCCTCGGGGTCAGCTACCGACAATTCCAGGTGTTCCGGTGCGATAGTATTCACCAGCTCGATGGCGGCATCGTCATTCGCGACCGTGATCAGTGCACCGCGTCCCTCGAGTGATGCCTTGATGATATCGCGCCGCGGCATGTCATCCAGCAGGCGCTCCATGGCTGCTTTAACCTTACTGGTAAATTCTGCATCGGTGCTGATCAGAATTGACTGCGCCAGCTCGTCGTGTTCGGCCTGGGAAAACAGGTCCATCGCTACCCAGTCAGCGTCAGTCTCGCCATCGCAGACCACGACAATCTCCGAGGGGCCGGCGATCATGTCGATATCAACCGCGCCAAACACAAGCCGCTTGGCGTTTGCCACATAGATATTGCCAGGACCGACAATCTTGTCGACCTTCGGGATGGTTTCCGTACCGTAGGCCAGTGCCGCGACCGCCTGTGCACCACCAATGGCAAACACGCGATCGACCCCGGCAATGGCCGCCGCGGCAAGTACCATTTCGTTAACGACACCATCCGGTGTCGGCACCACCATGATCAGTTCAGCGACACCGGCGACCTTGGCCGGGATAGCATTCATCAACACCGAAGACGGGTAAGCGGCCTTGCCGCCGGGGACATACAGGCCAACGCGATCAAGCGGCGTTACCTGCTGGCCCAGTACTGTTCCGTCGGTCTCGGTATAACGCCACGACTCGCTCTTCTGGTGCTCATGATAGCGGCGTACACGTTCGGCCGCCTGCTCCAGTGCTGCACGCGCATCATCAGCCAGCGCTTCACGAGCAGCCTGTAACTGTTTAAGGGAAATTTCCAGCGCAGCAACGTTGTCCGCCGTAAACCGATCAAATCGGGCGGTGTATTCCAACAGGGCCTTGTCGCCGCCGCGACGCACGGTATCGACAACCTCGCGTGCAATCTTTTCGGCCTCGACATCACTCTCCTGCTCTCTATCCAGCAGTGCGTCGACGGCAGCTTGAAAGTCTTTGTCAATTGAATCGAGCTGCCGAATGTTGATCGTGCTCACGCCCGCGACTCCACGGCAGTGCGCATACCAGCTACCAGTGCCTTCACTGCAGCAGACTTCATTTTCATTGACGCCTTGTTTACCACCAGTCGAGAACTGATATCGGCGATGTGTTCGACTTCCACCAGACCATTGGCTTTCAGGGTCGCGCCGGTACTGACCAGGTCAACAATGCGATCCGACAGGCCGGCCAGTGGCGCCAGTTCCATCGATCCATAGAGCTTGATGATGTCGGTCTGGATTCCCTTGGCCGCGAAGTGGCGCTTGGTAATATTGATGTACTTGGTAGCGATACGCAGTCGTGTCCACTTCTGCGGATCATCGCTGGCAGCGAGGCCAGCCGGTTCGGCGACAGCCAGCCGGCATTTGGCAATCTGCAGGTCGAGCAATTCATACAGGCCATTGCCCTCGTACTCCATCAGCACGTCCTTGCCAGCAACACCGAGATCCGCTGCACCGAACTGCACATAGGTAGGCACATCGGCGGCACGAATGATGACCAGCTTCACATCCGGACGGGTGGTATCAAGAATCAGTTTGCGACTGGCCGGGTCATCCACCGGCTCGACGCCGGCTTCCGCCAGCAGTGGCAAGGTGTCCTCGAGAATGCGGCCCTTGGACAGGGCAATAGTTAGGGTACTGCTCATGACTGGTTCGATTCCGCTTGTGTTGCCAGGGTCAGGCGCTCTGACGTTCTCCGGATTTTTTCATACTGCTGCTGGTGGCACGACGAATTTTGGCGCCGAGGCCAGCCAGTTTTTCCTCGATACACTCATAACCACGATCGATATGATAAATGCGATCGACTACTGTTTCATTCTCGGCCACCAGGCCGGCCAGCGCGAGACTTGCAGAAGCGCGTAAATCTGTAGCCATGACCGGTGCACCATGCAATTTACTGACACCCCGAATCACCGCGGTATTGCCTTCAAGATCAATATCGGCGCCCATGCGCTGCAGTTCCTGTACATGCATAAAGCGGTTTTCAAAAACAGTCTCGGTAACAACCCCGGTGCCTTCAGCGACGGTATTCAATACCACGAACTGGGCCTGCATATCGGTCGGGAATGCAGGATACGGCGCGGTGCGAATCTGCACCGACTTCGGCCGCTTGCCCTGCATATCGATATCAATATTGGTCCCATCGACGTCGACTTTCGCACCCGCTTCCCGCAGCTTTTCCAGCACCGATTCCACCAGCACCGGATCGGTATCGCGCACCCGGATTTTGCCGCCGGTAATGGCGCCGGCGACCAGGTAGGTGCCGGTCTCGATCCGGTCCGGTATTACGGAGTGCTCGGCGCTGTGTAATTTTTCCACGCCGTCGATGGTTATGGTGTCAGTACCGGCGCCACTGACTTTAGCGCCCATGGCATTCAGACAAACCGCCAGATCGACAACCTCGGGCTCGCGTGCTGCATTTTCAATCACAGTGACGCCATCGGCGAGCGCAGCAGCCATCATCAGGTTCTCGGTGCCGGTCACTGATACCAGGTCCATGAACA
>JAJDNE010000007.1 GCA_022340825.1 Acidiferrobacterales bacterium
TTTCTGTCTGGGCAACACCACCGAAAATAAACAGGGTAATCGATCTTACCGAGATGCCACGCCGGATCGCCACGATACTGTGCCCCAGTTCATGCAATACGATGCTGGCAAAGAAAACCAGGGCAGTAATGACTGCGGTGAATAATGCAACAACGCTATTCCAGTCGGGATGCTGGTAGGTGAAAGATCCATAGAGTGTTGCGCTGAGCAGAAGAAAGATAACAAACCAGGTGTAATGCACCCCGATTCGGATGCCGGCTATCGTACCCAAACGTATTGCATTCTCAAACATAATGACTGCCCGCTACCGGAAAATGGAGCTCACAAGCTTAAGCCCAAAACGCTGGGAAAGAAATGCGCCTCGTCAGTTCTCCAGGTTGCGCGAGACAATTTCATACACCGCCTTGGAAAGCTTCGGTGTTTCCAGAATGCGTTCAAGTTCGGTTTTTGCCAACCCCTGGCGCTCGTTATCATATTTGCGCCAGCGGTTGAACGCGCCGACCAGTCTTGCAGCGATCTGCGGATTGATATGGTTCAGCTCGATCACCTGGTTCGCAAGGAACCGGTAGCCAGAGCCGTCAGCCGCATGGAAATGGACCAGGTTGCGATGGGAGAAAGTGCCAATCACCGCACGCACCTTGTTGGGATTGGTGATATCAAACTCTTTGGTCTGCATTAGCCTTTCTACCGACGCCAGTGTTCCTGGCAAGTGCGATGCCGCCTGGACTGCAAACCATTTATCAAGCATCAAGGCATCACCACGGGCGAACTGGTAAAACTCATCCAGTGCCGCCAAACGCTCGGGACAATCGATATTAGCCAGACCATTTACGGCAGCGATGCGATCGGTCATGTTATTGGTGGTACGGAACTGATCAAGCGCCATCGCAACGACATCGGCGCCGTCAGTCTCAAGTAAAATTGATAACGCCTGATTACGAAGCGTACGCTTACCGACATCGTCAGTGTTGTAACGGTAAGGGCCGGTGACTGCATTTTCCTGATACACACTGGCAAGCAAATCTTCCAGATTTTCTGCCATTACCTTGCGCAACGACTGGCGCGCCTGATGAATAGCGTCGGGATTGGCCACTTGAGCGAGCTCCGTGAGATAGGCCTCGCCAGGCAGCACCATTGACTCAGCCACCAGCGCCTTGTCGAGTGTCTTGTCGGCCAACATGCGGGCGACGGCCCCGATGTAAAGACTCTCAGGCTGTAGCGGGTCGCCTGCCTCAATAGCATGAATCGTGCGTTGTAACGTACGAATGGCCAGTTGCTGGCCGGCCTCCCATCTATTGAAACTGTCGGCATCATGGGTAAACAAGAATGCCAGCGCGTCATCGTCCAGCTCCAGCTGCAGATTGACTGGCGCAGAAAACCCGCGAAGCACAGACGGAACCGGCTCTTGCTGTATTCCGGTAAAACGATACGTCTGCACTGTTTCGGTCAACTGCAGCGGTTGATCAGGCTTCAGCTTCGAGCCGTCTTCCAGCACCAGGGGCAAATCATTGCCATTGGCATCCAGTAAACCAATTCGTACCGGTATATGAAACGGTTCCTTGGTTTTTTGCCCGGGTGTCGGCGGGCAGGTCTGCGTCAATGTCAGGCTGTAGACTTCGCTTGCGGGGTCAAACTCCGTATGGACATCAAGCCTCGGTGTACCCGACTGCCGATACCAGCGCTTGAATTGGGAAAGATTAATATTATTGGCGTCGGCCATGGCGGCGACAAAATCATCGGTGGTGACTGCCTGGCCATCGTGGCGCTCGAAATACAGATCCATACCGCGTCGAAATCCGTCTGCCCCCACCAGTGTATGAATCATGCGTACGACTTCGGCGCCCTTCTCATACACCGTCGCGGTATAGAAGTTGTTGATCTCGACGTAGGATTCGGGCCGAACCGGGTGCGCCATCGGTCCCGCATCCTCCGGGAATTGCCGCGCTCGCAACATACGCACATCGTTAATGCGCTTCACCGCGCGTGAACCCATATCCGAGCTGAACTCCTGGTCCCGAAAAACGGTAAGCCCTTCTTTCAGGCTCAATTGGAACCAGTCACGACAGGTAACACGGTTACCGGTCCAGTTGTGAAAATATTCGTGGCCGATGACGCCCTCGATATTTTCGTAGTCAGTGTCGGTAGCAGTCTCTGGTTTCGCCAGAACGTAAGCAGTATTGAATACATTGAGCCCCTTGTTCTCCATGGCGCCCATATTGAAATCACCGACGGCAACAATCATGAAGATGTCGAGGTCGTATTCAAGACCAAAGGTATCCTCGTCCCACTTCATCGCCCTCTTTAACGACTCCATGGCATGGTGGCACTTGTCGAGATTGCCGGGTTCAACATAAAGTTTCAGCGCTACCTCACGACCGGAACCCGTGATATATCGGTCTTCCAGGCAATCGAGGTTACCGGCGACCAATGCGAACAGGTAGGAAGGCTTTCGAAAAGGGTCTTCCCATTTTACCCAGTGCCGACCATCGTCAAGATCGCCCTGTTCAACCAGATTCCCGTTTGAGAGCAATACCGGATAACGTGACTTGTCTGCAATGATGTGGGTAGTAAAGCGGGTCATCACATCCGACCGATCCATATAATAGGTAATGCGCCGGAAGCCTTCGGCCTCGCACTGGGTACAGAACATACCACTGGAGACAAACAGCCCTTCAAGCGCCGTGTTGGCAGCCGGATGGATGCGTGTTTCGATATCCAGCGAGAATTCATAGGGAACATCATTCAACGTGAGCGAGCCTTCCTCCAGCAGGTAGCGGCCGGGGTCGACAGGCTTGCCGTCCATTTTGATGGCGACCAGCTCAAGTTCCTCGCCATTCAATATCAGCGGGACGGTTTCGCTCTCGGGCGGTGCGTTGCGCCGAAGGTGCATGTTCGACTTCACCAGGGTTGACTGCTCATCCAGCTCGAACGTCAGGTCCAGCCGCTCAACAACATAGTCTGGCGGCGTGTAGTCTTTCAGGTAAATCGCGCTTGGTGTGTCTCGTAACATCTGTCTTCCAATGGGGGGGTAAAGGTTTGCGTGCCTACGATACGCGAGCGAAACCTATCGTCAACGCCGGTGTCAAAGCAGGCAACAGTGGGGCATTCCCCGGGGACAAAGTCATATTATCCTTACTCAACAGTATGTTAGCTATTTATGGGGAGATAAAAAGAGTATTAGTTGACTGCATTAATCAGGTATTATAATGTTGACTAATATTGTCAGGTATTGTCAATTAGTGCCAGCACGACGGTCGTGTGGCGACATCAGGAGACAATGAGATGAAGATTTCACGTAAAGCACGCTTCGCAGTGTCCGCGATGATCCGTTTGGCCCTGCGCGGCGAAAACGGCACCAAGACCCTGTCAGACCTGTCTGCGGATCAGGGGATATCCCTTTCCTACCTGGAACAACTGTTTGCGCAGCTACGCCGCGAAGGCATCGTGGTTGGCGTCCGCGGCCCCGGTGGCGGTTATCGACTGGCGAAGGATATCGAGGACATCGACGTCGCCAGCATCATGACTGCTGTCGATGATCAGGCCTACACCCCGCCGGCGGCCAACACCGGTGATACGGATGAACAGCGCCCGACCGATAGCATGTGGGATAGTCTCAGCACACAATTGCACGACTATCTCGGCACCATTACCCTCGGCGATGTCCTGCGCGGCAACGATGTCGAGGAAGAAGAACCACGCAAGGTTGCCTAGGCAACCCGCCACCGAACAGGAGTCACGACATGGCATACAGCGACAAGGTCCTGGACCACTACGAGAATCCCCGTAACGTCGGCACCCTGGACAAGGGTGACAAGCACGTCGGTACCGGCATGGTCGGTGCCCCGGCCTGTGGGGACGTGATGAAATTGCAGATCAAGGT
>JAJDNE010000117.1 GCA_022340825.1 Acidiferrobacterales bacterium
TGTTCATCCGTCAACGCTAGTTGTTTCAGCAGGTCCGGGCGACGTTCCCAGGTGCGGCCAAGTGATTGCTTCAGGCGCCATCGCCGTATCGCTTCGTGATCACCCGATAACAGCACCTCTGGCACCGCGTCACCATGAAAATCTTCCGGGCGTGTGTAGTGCGGGCAATCCAGTAGACCGTCGACGAAAGAATCCTGCTCCGCAGAATCCGCATCACCCAACGCTCCGGGTAACTGCCGGGTGATTGCATCGATCACCACCATTGATGGCAGCTCACCGCCCGAAAGAACGTAATCACCAATTGACCATTCCTCGTCGACTTCGTTTTTGATCACGCGTTCATCAACACCTTCGTAGCGCCCGGCCAGCAGAATCAATCCGGAGCGTGTCGAATACTCCTTGATCAACCCGTGATTGACTTGCCGCCCTTGCGGTGACAAATACACGACAGCTGAGCCATCGGTCTGCGCCTCACGCGCGGCGCGAATGGCCTCCGTCAGCGGCGCTGCCATCATTACCATGCCCGGTCCACCGCCATAGGGACGATCGTCCACCGTTCGGTGCCGATCACAGGTAAAGTCGCGGGGGTTCCATGTGTGCACTGATAACAACCCTGATTTGACTGCTCGACCGGTGATGCCATAGTCGGTCACGGCCGAGAACATTTCAGGAAACAAGGTGATGATGTCGATGCGCATGCCGATGTCCTTGTCAACGTGACGACAGGGAGCGGACAAAATCCAGGTATGGCTTTGTGTCCCATTCGCGCCCACCCAGCGCAACATAACGAACCCGTTGCTTGGGATCGATGAAAAAGGTGGATGGCAGACCACGCGGTTGCCAGGCATTGGTCACCACGCCGTCTTTATCCAGCAACGTGTCAAGGTTCGGCGCCGTGCCACCGAGAAACACGAACACGTCGTCCTCGTTCTCGGCCGCATTCACCATCACCAGCTGTATAGTACCCGGCACCAGCTGAGCTGCCATACGATCGAGTGTTGGCAACTCCCGGCGGCACGGGCCACACCACCCTGCCCAGAAATGCACCATCACCCAGTGTCCAGCATAATCCTTCAGGTCGGTGACCTTGCCGTCCATGTTGGCGAGTTTCAATGGCAGCGCCACTGTTGGCGGTGATACCTCGATGACACCCTTGGGCAAGGCGCTCGCTGCGCTCGCATTGATCCAGAAACAGGCGAGCAATACGACGACTGAAATTATTGAGCAAGCTTTTTTCATCTCGACGCTAAAGATCATCGCCGGTGTAGACACAACCGGCAGTACAGGTTTCACGAATAACCAGCTTGCTCAGCAGCGGCAGCCCCGGTTTAAGTCGAACCCATATCCAGCGCGCGAGATTCTCGCTGGTGGGGTTTTCCAACCCCTCGATCTCGTTCAGATAGTAATGATCGAGCTGGTCGAAGATCGGTTTAAATGCCTGGCTGATATCGCCAAAATCCTGCACCCATCCCTGGGTTGCGCTGACCTCACCGGAGACATGTACCTCGATGTGGAACGAGTGCCCGTGCAAACGCGTGCATTTATGGGTCTCGGGCAGGTTCGGCAATCGATGTGCAGCCTCGATGGTAAAAATCTTGAATATGTCCACGTGTCACAACCGCAATAAGTGTTTTGTTAGAGAAGTGTATCCGATCGCCGACGTCAGACAAATTGGTGCACGCTGCATGGTGTTTTTCCGGTTCATCCCGTCGTGCCACTTGGGTAGAATGCCTCGCCTGTTACCCGGTCAATACCAATGCAATGCCGACAGTCGACTTACCGTTAATTCTCTCCCCGGAACAATTCGAGGCCGAGCTAAACCGGCCGGAACTTGTGCTCGTTGATTTGTGTAAACCGGAGGTATTCGCCCAGGCCCATTTGCCGCGTGCGGTACACCTCGATTACAAACAGATCATCGGTATCCGGAAGCCGGTCATGGGTCTGTTGCCGGATGCTGCTGATTTCGCTGCCGTGCTGGCTACTATTGGTGCTACCCCTGACAAACTCATTGTCGCCTACGACGACGAAGGAGGCGGTCGTGCAGCACGTTTCCTCTGGACACTGGATGTGCTCGGGCACCAGCACTTTGCCCTGCTCGACGGTGGTATCCATGCCTGGGCGGCACAGAATCGTCCGTTGACCAACGAAATCTATAGCCCTGCTCATGGACACTACGATGTCAGTTTTGGCGAACGCGGTGTAGCCGATCGCGTATATATTCTGGCCCATCTGGATGACCCGGCAATACAACTGGTCGACACGCGGACGCCGGAGGAATATAACGGCACCAAAAAACTGGCAGTGCAGGCCGGCCATATTCCGGGAGCGGTAAATTTCAACTGGACCGATGCCCTCGACCTGGACAATCAATTGTTACTGCGCGATCAAACAGAATTGCGGACAACGCTTGAGGGCCTTGGCATTACCACGGATAAGGAAATTATCGTCTATTGCCAGAGCCACCACCGTTCTGCCCACACCTATATAATGCTCAAGCAGTTGGGTTATCGCCGTATCCGAGGCTATCCCGGGGCCTGGTCGGACTGGGGTAACCAGGCGGATACCCCGGTGGAGTAATACCAGCAGGACAAAACTTTGATCTGCGACAGTAAACGTAGTTCGCAAATTATTGTTTAATTAAACACAGAAATAGCATCAACAACGATTAACCAAAGGCAATCTCACAATGGAAAAAACCTGGATACTAGTCGCCAACCGTGGCGGCGCACGCTTGTTCGAAAATACCGGCCCCGGCAAGGGCATGACCCTGCTGCGGGACATCGCTCACTCAGAGGGTCACCTGAAGGATCAGGATTTCAATGCCGATAAACCCGGCCGCAGTTTTGACAGCAAGGGCGAAGGTCGTCATGCGATGGGCAAGAGCGAGTCGCCCAAGGAGCACGAAATTGACCGATTCGCCAAGGAGCTGGCACACATGTGTGACAAGGGCCGTACCAGCAATGAATTCACCCGGTTGATCCTGGTGGCCGAAGACCGGTTGTTGGGCTTACTAAAGAATGAGCTCGATCACAATACTGCTAAGCTCGTTACCGACACCGTGCACAAGGATCTGGCCCATGTCGCCGATGCCGATGTGCCGGCGACATTGGAAGGATCGATCAAGTTTTAATTGCGAGAGCTCAGATACTGCTGGAGGCGAGTCATCGCCTCCTTCAGGTTTGCCAGTTCATTGGCATAGGAGAAACGGACGTACCGTTCCGGCTGGTTGTCACCAAAATCCTTCCCCGGCGTAATGGCGACGCCCGCCTCGCTTAATAACTCCAGCGCGAACACGTAGGAATCATCAGTAAAATCACTGCAATCCGCGTAGAGATAAAACGCTCCTTCCGGTGTCACCGGCACCTTGAATCCCAGTGACTGGACCGCCGGCAAAAGGTAGTCACGCCGCTCCTGAAAAATCGCGCGGCGTCGTTCCAGCTCCAGCGCAACCTCATCGCTGAACGCTGCCATCGCTGCATGTTGTGCCGGGGTCGCCGCGGCAATAAATATGTTCTGTGCGAGTCGTTCGATCGCCTCGACAAGGATATCGGGTGCTACTACCCAGCCGGCGCGCCAGCCAGTCATCCCGTACAACTTGGAAAAGCTGTTAACGATGACGACGTCCGGCGAGTGACACAACGCCGTGGTCACCGTGGGTCCGTAGGTCAACCCGTGATAGATCTCGTCAACAATCAGGGTACCGCCCAGTTCGGTCACGGTATCGGCGATTTCTGCCATGGCATCGTCCGGGACAATAGTGCCGGTGGGATTTGACGGTGACACTACCAGCACGGCCACGGTGCGCTCGGTCCAGTGCTCGCGAATCAGGTCGCCATTGAGCTGAAAACCGGTTTCGGCGGTAACCGCCACCGGCGCCGCCCGACCCTCGAACAGGCGCGCAAAATGACGGTGACACGGGTATCCGGGATCGGCCAGTAACACCTCATCGCCTGGATTAATCAGGGCAGCAAATACTAGCTGCAACGCACCCGAGGCACCGGGTGTGATCACTACCCGCTCGGCGCCGGGTCGGCAGGACGATGGATAACTGTCGGACACAGCCTGGCGCAGTTCCGGCAGACCCAGCGCCGGGGTGTAATGGGTTTGTCCGGCCTCAAGGCTGCGTATGCCGGCATCGATAATCGGCTTCGGGGTTGGAAAATCGGGCTCGCCGATTTCCATGTGAATAATCGAGCGGCCAGCTGCCTCCAGCGCTTTTGCCCGGCCCAGAATATCCATAACGTAAAATGGCTGGATATCTGCCAGGCGGTCAGCGAGGCGTATTCGGGTCATGCGCTGGCGTACAGTCGGTGCAAAACCGCCAGATTCACGTAGGTATTGCCGTTGATGCCACCGCCCTGCAAAACGGTGGATGGCAGATCCGGCTCGCCCAGGGTATCCAGCACAATCGTGGCACCGGTAAAGTCATGATCTCGGGTGTAGTCGTTTACGGTCACGACCGTCTGCAGGCCGGCCCCACGTGAGGAGAGAATGCCATTCTCGGAGTCCTCGAAGGCGATACAGGCCGACGGACCCAGCTTCATCTGCCCCAGCACGTAGTCATAGATATCGGGTGCCGGCTTCTTGGCGGGCACAATATCCCCCGCCCCGATGACTTCAAACCAGGATTCTCCTTCCTGCCCTAGCGTACTGGCCAGCAAGGCGCTTACATTGGCCGGGGTTGTGGTGGTGGCAATTGCCAGCCTGAGGCCGGCCTCGCGTGCCTCACGCAGCAGGCGTTCGACCCCCGGGCGCAGGGGAATA
Source organism: Acidiferrobacterales bacterium (assembly GCA_022340825.1). Taxonomy (GTDB): domain Bacteria; phylum Pseudomonadota; class Gammaproteobacteria; order Acidiferrobacterales; family JAJDNE01; genus JAJDNE01. The sequence continues at coordinate 4,765 of JAJDNE010000117.1, forward strand.
CGGGCCTCCTGCATCAATGCGGTGTAGTGGTCGGTCTTGGCGGCGTGCAGCGCCACGACCATTTCCTCAAAATCGGCGGGTTTCTGGTAATCCGGGCGGAATTGTTCCACGTAATACTTCATCCGCTCCTTGCCGCCGGTCACTGCCAGTAACTTGCCGTATGTCGCGACATCCCAGTGCCAATCGAGTCCGGCGTCGGCAAATGCCTGGTTGAATGCTACCCGGTGGCCATCGCGCTCGGTATCCGCCAGGGTCCCATCCACATCAAAAATCAAAGCTTGCAAAGACATCTTCATAAACCATACTACTTGTTGGGTTATTAACAGTTATGCGACACAATATATTGCTTTGTTGCGCCACCCCACCCTTTCAGGTATAAATTCGCGCCAATTTTCAGGCCGACATTGGCCATCATTATCGCAGGAGTCTGACCATGCCGGCCAGAAAGAAAAAGGAACCTGAACTTCTCGTTGGCGGGATTAAACCCTACCAGGCCAAGAAGGGCGAGAAGTACATGAATCAAAAGCAACTGGACCATTTCATGGCTATGTTGCAGGGCTGGAAAGCCGAGCTTCAGGGCGAAATCGATCGCACCATCCACCATATGCAGGAAGAGGCCACAACTGAGGCCGACCCCAACGATCGCGCCAGCCTGGAAACCGATATTTCCCTTGAGCTGCGTTCTCGCGACCGCGAGGGCAAGCTGGTGAAGAAAATCAACGAGGCGATTGATCGCATCGACGAAGGCGAATATGGTTATTGCGAAAGCTGCGGTGTCGAAATCGGCATTCAGCGGCTGGAGGCCCGCCCTACCGCCGAACTCTGCATCGACTGCAAGACCCTGGACGAAATTCGTGAAAAGCAAATGGGCTAGATGGTCGCTTTCGACGCAAAATTAATTTAAAAGGGGACCCAGGTCCCCTTTTTCTATTTCGACAATACTTCGCCAATGAAACTACTTATCAAGAATGCCCAAATCGCCCGGATCGACGGCAGTACCGTCGAAGGCGATGTGCTGTGTGAAAACGGCAGGATCGCAAAAATCGAGAGCTCTATCGATACCAGCGCGGATGAAACCATAGACGCCGCAGGACGACTGCTGCTTCCTGGCGTAATCGATCCGCAGGTTCATTTCCGCGAGCCCGGCAATGAACACAAGGAAGGACTGGCTTCAGGTTCCCGTGCCGCCGTCCGCGGTGGTGTCACCAGTTTCCTGGAAATGCCCAACACCAACCCACCGACGACCGATCAGGCCGCGCTCGACAGGAAATTGCAACTGGCTGCTGAAAAGAGTGTCGCCAATTACGGCTTTTTCATCGGGGCGACTCCTGACAATCTGGAGGAGATCAACAGCGTTTACCCGGTCTGTGGCATAAAGATATTCATGGGTTCCAGCACCGGCACCCTGCTGGTCAATCGTCGCGCGGACCTTGACCGTATTTTTGCCAACGGCACACGACTGATTGCTGTCCATGCCGAAGATGAAGCACGCATCGAGGAGCGCAAGAAGGAATTTGCCGGCCGAACTGATTATGCCGTGCATTCCGAAATCCGGGACAATCAATGTGCGGTGCTGGCAACCGAGCTCGCGCTGGAGTTATCGAAAAAATACCAGCGTCGATTACATATCCTGCACATGTCCACCCACGAAGAAGTCGAGATACTTCGCCAGGACAAGCCGGCATGGGTCACTGCCGAGGTGATTCCGAATCACTTGTTATTAAATGTCTCCGACTACGAAAAGAAAGGCAGTCTCGTGCAAATGAACCCGCCCATCCGGCAGGTGGAAGACAACGAGGCTCTCTGGCAGGGGCTGAGAGACGGTATCATCGATTTCATTGCCACCGACCATGCACCGCACACGCTTGAAGAAAAAAGCCAGCCCTATCCCAAATCACCGGCGGGCATGCCTGGCGTCGAAACCTCGCTGCCGTTGATGCTGACCGAGATGAAAAAGGGTCGCTGCGACCTGGCGCAGATTCAGAAGTGGATGTGTTACGGGCCGGCTGAAGGCTACCGCATTCCCAACAAGGGCAAGATTCTCGAAGGCTGGGACGCTGACCTGACACTGGTTGATATGGACAATGCCAAACCGGTGCGCAATGAAGAGGTGTTTTCGCGCGTGGGCTGGAGCCCGTATGAAGGCCGTGAACTGGTTGGCTGGCCGATTTATACCATTGTTGGTGGGCGGGTTGTATTCGACCAGGGCAAGATTCGCCAAGGCATACTTGGCAGTGCACTCACCTTTGACGCCTGAACCGGCATCTTTCGGCATAAACTGAATCATCATGGATATGATTCACGTTGTCTGGCTCGCCCTGCTCCAGGGTCTGACAGAGTTCCTGCCCATTTCCAGCTCCGCTCACCTGATACTGCTGCCGCGGTTAATGGACTGGTCGGATCAGGGTCTGGCGTTCGACGTTGCCGTGCACCTGGGCACCTTGTCCGCAGTGCTTCTCTACTTCAGGCACGATCTCGTCATCATGGCGCGCGACTGGTTAGTATCTCTCAAGGCGCGCGAGCTAACCGCCGATGCCCGGCTCGCCTGGGCTGTCATCTGGGGCACCTTGCCAGCCGGGATTGCCGGCATCCTGCTCTCGGGCGTCGCGGAAACGTATTTCCGTTCGCCGCTCCTGATTGCCGCTACGACAATCCTGTTCGGTATCCTGCTCTGGTGGGCGGATCACCGGCGCAAAGAGGCCCGGGACGAACACAGCCTGGGTTGGCGTGATGTGCTGTTAATTGGCGTGGCCCAGGCACTGGCACTGGTTCCCGGCACTTCGCGCTCGGGTATCACCATTACCGCCGGATTACTCGTCGGACTCAGTCGCCAGGCGGCGGCCCGCTACTCGTTTTTACTTTCGATACCGATCATCGTTGCGGCCGGGGGGCTCGAAACCAGGAAACTGGCAGAATCTTCATTACCAGTGGACTGGTGGGCCCTTGGTGTCGGTGCCGCGGTGGCGGGCATCAGTGCCTTCGTGGTCATTCACTATTTCCTGAAGCTGATCAACCGTATCACCATGCTGCCCTTTGCCTTGTATCGATTATTGCTGGGTTTTGCCCTGATTTTTCTCTATGCATGATGGGTATGAAGAATTCCGCGCCGATTTTTTGAAACTTAGCTTCGCCTGGACTACTTTTAATAACTATTAATAATAAGTATCCCGACTGTCCCTGATTATGCCTTCTGCAAACACACCAGGCGCCAGCAGCACGCCGCCCACGGTATTGCTGGTTGATGATTCGCGCGTCATGCGTAAAGCCATCGGTATGATCCTGACCCAGGAATTTACCCTGATCGAGGCTGAAGATGGTGAAGACGGCTGGGAGAAACTGACCAGCAACCCCGAGATACAGGTCATCATCAGCGACATTGAAATGCCCAGGCTGGACGGGTTTGGTTTGCTGGAACGGCTGCGCAACTTCGAGGATATCCGCATCAGTCAGATGCCGGTGATTATCATCACTGGTGCCGAAGACGAAGAGACTCGACAAAGCGCGCTGGATCAAGGCGCAACAGACTTTGTTACCAAGCCCGTCGACAAAACCCAGTTGCTCGCTCGCGTCAGAACCAACGCCCGGTTTACCGAGACGCGACGCACCCTGGAAGATACTTCCTATTCATTAAAGTCCGAATCTACCCAGGATCCGATTACCGGTCTCAATAGCCGCCGGTTCTTTTTGCAACGCGGCGAGCAAGATATTGCCTACGCCAAGCGCCATGGTCAGGGGCTTGCAGTGTTGCGTCTGGATATCGACCGGTTTCGACGTTTCTATACTGACTACGGTGACGATGCCGTCGATGACATCCTCGTCTGTATCGCCAAGCTGCTGAAATCCCACGCCCGGGTAGAAGATACCGTTGCTCGCATCGGCGGCAGTGCTTTTGCCGTACTGGCGCCGTCGACTTCGCCCGTCGAGGCAATGATACTCGCCGAGCGACTGCGGAGCGCGATTGCGCAAAATCCGGCTCAGTGGCAGAACGTCAGTATTCCGATGACCGCCAGCATTGGCCTGGTCACCCTCAGCCACCATCTTGAAGCCGATATCACCGGGTTACTGAAACTGGCGGAAGATCATCTGCGTCAGGCACGGCGGGCGGGCGGCGACAAACTCAGCTCGGACGACATGGTCGCTGCGAGCACTGCGTCGCCGGTTAAATCGGAAGCATCGACCCGGACAGCCGAAATCGAGCCATTGGCAGAAACACTCGGTGATATCAGCATTCCGGAAATCCCCGAAGAACCGGGAACCGCGGCGCTGGAAGAAATCGATCTTACCGAAAGCAAGGCACTCATCAATAAAAGCGGAAGTCTCGAACCGGTTGGCGATCAGGCGCTATCAATGGATGAGGCGCTGGCAGCGCTGGCCGCAGGCGATGCACATCGCGTCGAACCCTATTTATCGTCGTTGCTCAGACAATTTTTACCATTTCTGGAACACTGCAACGACAAACTTGACCTCGGCATTGGTGTTGCAACGCAGGTCGTTCGCCACAAGATTGAAAATCCCGAAGAGGAATAACACACTACGACCATGAAGCGTGGTCGTTTTGCCCCCTCCCCGACGGGCCCCCTCCATTTCGGTTCACTGGTTGCCGCGCTTGGCAGCTATCTCAACGTGCGCGCACATCAGGGCGAGTGGTTGGTGCGCATGGAAGATCTGGATCCGCCACGCGAAGAGCCAGGCGCTGCCGACCAGATTCTTCGCGTTCTGGATGCACTGGGCTTTGAATGGGATGGCGACGTGATCTACCAGAGCCAGCGCCACGATTTGTACCATGATGCCATTCGGGACCTGGCAGCAAAGGGGCTAACATACTACTGTACCTGTTCGCGCCAGGATATTTCCCGGTCAGGCTTGCCCGGCA
>JAJDNE010000028.1 GCA_022340825.1 Acidiferrobacterales bacterium
CCGATCGCCTGGATTGCCGAGTTGGACAACGCGATCGCATCTGCGCCCAACGCCAGGGCCTTGATAAAATCCTGCGGCACCCGCAACCCACCGGTAATGATCAAGGTAATGTCAGGACGATTTTGCTCGTCCAGGTAACGACGCGCACGAGCCAGGGCGGGGATGGTGGGCACCGAAATATTGTCACGGAATAACAACGGCGCCGCCCCGGTGCCGCCACCCCGACCATCGAGGATGATGTAATCCACACCAATCTCCAGCGCCGCTTCCATATCGCGCTCGATATGCTGTGCCGACAACTTCGCACCAATGGGAATGCCGCCTGTGGCCTCGCGCACTTCGTCGGCGAATCGGCGATAGTCGTCAATGGATTCCCAATCCGGAAACCGTGCCGGAGAGATGGCCGCTTCGCCTTCAGCAAGGCCGCGGACCTCGGCAATCTTGGCGCTAACCTTGTTGCCCGGCAGGTGGCCACCGGTCCCGGTCTTTGCAGCTTGCCCACCCTTGAAATGAAACGCCTGGCACTTCTGCACCTTGTCCATCGAATAGCCAAACCGGGCCGAGGCCAACTCGTAGAAATAACGCGAATTCGCTGCCTGCTCTTCTGCCAGCATACCGCCCTCGCCGGAACAGATACCGGTACCCGCCAGCTCGGCCCCCATCGCCAGTGCCACCTTGGCCTCTTCAGACAAGGCACCATAACTCATGTCGGAAACGAACAACGGTCGTTCCAGCACCAATGGCTTTTTCGCGTTAGGTCCAATGACAACTTCGGTGCTTACCGGCGCATCGTCCAGCAACGGCAACTTGTGCAACTGCGCCGTCAGGATCTGGATATCATCCCACTTGGGCAACTGATCCCGTGGCACACCCATGGCGTCCAGCGGCCCATGATGACCCCACTTCGACAGGCCGTGCTCGGCCAGGTGTTGTATATATTTGGTATGTGGTTCTTCAGGGGCACCGTGAAGATCTTTATACAAACCCTGATAGGCCTCGCGATCATACGGCTGGGGATGATCAATGGCCCAGGCCTTGATCTCGTCTTCATTCACCCAGACCTGGTCGTCTATAATCCATGAGCTGAATTTCTTCAGGCGCTCTGCGGGGTTATAGGAACTGATACCGGTCTTATAGTTGTAGTCCCAGTTGTGCAAGCCACAGATCAGGTCGTCACCATCGATATGCCCATCAGCCATGAGTGCGCCACGATGGAGGCAACGACCGAACAATACGGAGACTTCCTCTTTATCCGGCCAGCGTATCAACACCAGGTCGACGCCTGCGACCAGCGCATAACCAGGTGAGAGCGGTTCAAGTTCTTTCCACGTGCAAATGGCTATTTTGTTCATGGGGGAAATTAGTACATCCTTTTTATGACCGGGTCGGGTCTATTAGTATATTAGAAATAATTGCTCGATGAACCGGATATACCTTATTAAGCGGTCACTGAGCGATTTACGCTGGAAACGACAGCACGACAATAACCCCATGAGTAGAGTGTTTGAGTCCTTCGGTAATTTGGAGTCAAATATGACAACCAGCGTAATGAGGGCTAACAACCATGCTAAAAACCAGAATCGCTACGAATATTTTTTGCTTCTTCCTGCTTTACTCTGTTTCCGCTAGTGCCGGTGCCGCGAGCCTCTCAGACCGCGCCAAGGAAAAACGCTGGGAAAACCAGATTGTTCCAGACCTGTTTGTCGGTGAGGCAGTCAAACTCAAGGCCGACGGAGTTGATTTTCTGGCCATCGACACCGAAGCCGCTACCGACAAGGCCAAGGGCGGCGTTATTGTGTTACATGGCATCGGCGTACACCCGGCCTGGGCGGATGTCGTCAATCCCCTGCGCATACAGTTAGCCGAAAAGGGCTGGCATACGCTCTCGCTACAGTTGCCGATATTGGCAAACGACGCAAAAGACTCTGATTACGCTCCTCTGTTCAAAGAAGTGCCGGGCCGCATCCAGGCAGGCGTGGACTATCTGAAGGCCAAGGGTGTCAAGAATATTGCCATTTCCGGCCACAGTTTGGGTGCTGCCATGACTTCCTACTACCTCGTGGCGACTCCCGATCCGGCAGTAAAGGCCTTTGCTATCACCAGCGGTGGCCCCGGTCTGCCGAACGACCCGCGTATGGATGCCATCGCGAATTTCAAAAAATTCAAGAATGTCTATATTCTGGATTTACGCGGCGGAGATGACACCGACCGGGTTAAGGGCGCCTGGAAACAACGCGGCGAAGTGGGCGACAAGATATTTGGCAAGCATTACGAAGCGCAGGTTATCCCCGGGGCCAATCACTTCTATAGCGGGAAAGATCAGGAACTAGTAAATACCGTTGGCGACTGGCTCGACAAGGTCATGCCAAAATAGCGTATGCCAAATCATTTCGTTCATTCTATTCTTGGCTTGACTTCCCTTTTGTAGATTTTCTGCAGAAAGATTTCTGTGGACGCGGCAACTATCAGAAATCCGATGAGAATAAGGCCAACGTTGCTCGACTTCTCACTGACATAAACAAGTGCCAGCGCCATTGCTGCAAAACAGAGGACCGCTGCTAGCAATACCAGAATCGGCGACGCCCCTGTCTTTTTTATAATCCTGAGGTGCCCGATGTGGGTGACCGCGTGAACGAACAGGACCGTAATAGAGCCAATGGCAGCTACTTCGGTTAAATCGAATAATAGCGACAGGATAATAATAAGTATTCCGCTTATTACCAGACCCTCCCTGCTATGAGCGATAGGTACTCCAAATGCCTGTGGCAATTCGCCATCTTTAGCCAGTTGATACGTTACATTGGTCACAGCATAAAGACTCGCATTGATCGCTGACGCCGTTGCAATTAATGCTGTGATTGTGACAGCGGTAAAACCGACACTACCAAATACCGGCAATGCAGCCTGGGCCAGCGCAAAGTCTTTCGCCGCAATTACCTTTTCGACCGGTAAATTCCCGAACACAGCAAATGATATGGCAACATAAAGCAGCATGACGATAAGGACTGCTGCCATCATCGCTTTTGGCAAGGTACGTGACGGATCCGGCATGTCCTCAGCTGTATTGGTTATTACCCTGAAAACCTCATAGGCAAAGTATGAGACGGCGAGACTAAAAAGAATGTTTTGGCCCGGCGGGTAACTGTCTGGAGAAAGTAAGTCCGGATTCAGAAATACAATACCTGCTATTGATATTACACATAAGACAAGGAACTTAACCGCAACGGTTAGCCGTTCCAGAATCGCGACATCCCTGGCGCCTTCGAGGTTTATCAGGACAAACAGAACGACTATCCCCATTGAAAAAAACGGGTGCCACAATGGCGAGGCGCCAGCTGGCAAGAAGGTGACTGCGTAGTTTCCAAATGCCTTCGCAATCAGGCTGACCGAAACAACGGCAGAAAAATAAAGCATGATGCTCATGGAGCCGGTGAAGAATCCAATCCCGTAGGATTGGGAGAGATATTCTATTATTCCGCCAGACGAAGGAAAGGCGGCGCCCAGCTTACCCAGCGAATACGCACTGGATAGGGCGACTACCCCGCCAATGATGAATGATATATAAACGGCGCTTCCCGCAATAGCGCTTGCTTCACCTAGCAAAGCGAATATACCGGCGCCCACCATCGTCCCAATCCCCATCGAGACTGCAGACCAGAACCCGATTGGCTTCTTGGTTGTATGCATAATTTTCTAGCGAAGGCCCCGAATGTACAGCCTGGCAATACCAGGTCCGCCCAACTGCAACCGCCTTCTCTCCTTTCTCATCAATATCTACAGGAAGCCACGGATCAGATAAATGCTCAACGCGATTCCCAGTACGCCAATAATTGCATTGATAAACATACCGGCTTTCAAGTTGTACCCGGGTGGTATTTCGACTGGACGTATGGTCTTCAGGATTCGCTTGTGTTGCCAGATTGAATAAATAGCGGTGAATGCCGCCAGCAGAACAAATGAGATCCCAACAAAAAACGAAATATGCCGCTGGAACACCTTAATTTCGTCTCGACCGGTAATCTCAAGAAACAGGCCAAAACGTTCTACCACAAACCCGAATGCCATAAGCGAAATGCTTGTTCTGTTCCAGGCGAGCAAGGTGCGTTCAGCTGCAAAAAGAACTCTTGGATCATTTAAATCTGACATGCTGTCATAGGCCTGTTGTTTGCTTGGTGGGCGCGACGCCAGGTGTCGCTTTTTCATTTCCGCCGGAAAGTATGAGTATTCTGGGTCAGAGAGCAACTATTTCCAATATAAACGGCTTTCGCGGAGCAGGAAATTGCCTGCTTGCCCGATTTAGTTTGACCCCGGGCTTGTCCAGTTGGTTCAGGTACAACGTGCCAAAACAAGGGCATTTAGTGGTTTCATGCCTGTTTTTTTGCCCTTGAAAGCCGGACAAATCCGGCTACTCTATAGTGCATACAGAGCCGTTTTCCTTCGGTTCTGGGTGAGCGGGTGGTTTTCAAAGGTAAATTACGTCGATCCAACGGGACGGACCAGAGTAGTAATCGTTATATTTCACGCAGTAAGAAACCATTCCATCAATGAAAAACAGCCCTTCGTCTATCCCCATACAAAAAGATACCGACGAGTCACTGGTCGAGCAAGGCCGGCGTATTCGCGATCTTCACGAGATTATTTCACGCGCAGATCTCACATTTGATCAACAAATCGATGAAATTCTGAAATTAGGTTGCAAGCATCTCGGTACCGAGGTTGGCAAGGTGGCACGCCAGGATCCTGCGAATAATTTGTCGGAAACTCTCAACGTATTCGTAAAAAGCGAACTTCCGGTCAAAAGAGGGACGACGTTTCCACTAGATAGGACGTTTTGCGACATCACCTTCGCCTCATCAGAAACTCTCAACATTAGCCACGTGGCAGGTTCCGAGTTCAGTAGCCACCCCGCTGCCGAATTTTTAAAAATCCAGTCCTATATCGGACGCCGAATCGTGGTACATGGTAAAAACTTCGGCACGATAAATTTCTCGAATCGCTCCCAGGTGGAAAGACCTTTTTCCGAGGCGGACATCGACCTGGTAAATCTAATGGGTAGCTGGGTTAGCGTAATGATGGAACGCAAACTCGACGCGGAAGAACTTAGAAAGTCAAAAGAAGCAGCGGACACCGCTAATTTTATGAAGAGTCAGTTTCTGGCCAATATGGCCCATGAAATTCGCACCCCGCTTACGGCGATACTGGGATACGCCGAAATGTTGAACGATGAAGGCCAAAGCCAGGAAGAAATCGAACACGAAGTTGATTCAATTCTGCGCGCAGGCGCCCACCTTCAGCGTGTTATCAACGACGTACTCGATCTATCCAAGATTGAAGCCGGACAACTGGAGGTAGAGGCGCTTGAAGTAGAGCCGTTCCAGTTCATGAGCGACGTAGAATCGATTTTTGGTGATAGGGCACGGAATCAGGGCCTGGAATTCAAACTGAACACGCGCAGCCCCCTCCCCGGAAAAATTATTTCTGACCCAACTCGCCTGAAACAGGTCCTGTTCAACCTTTGTGGTAATGCGATTAAATTTACCGATCAGGGCGGTGTTACCGTCACCCTGAGTTATGCAGATGAGCCACGTCAGCTGGTATTCGAAATAACGGATACCGGCATCGGTATGACCGAGGAAGAGTTGTCACGCCTGTTCAAGCCCTTTGCACAGGCCAGCACCAGCACTACACGAACCCATGGTGGTTCCGGTCTGGGTTTGTGTATCGCTCGAAAGCTGGCTCAGAAACTCGGGGGCGATGTGACGGTGGTCAGCGAAAAGGGAGTCGGCTCTACCTTTACACTCACCATTTCAGTGGGTGAGATTGATGACCCGGAGATGATTAATCACTAGTCAATATTCCGGTATCGCTTGAACCCGGTACCTGATATCCGAAAGCGGCCTTGTTGTTGGACGCGAACGATATGCTCACCAAATTAGTAGCGCCTAATAGTCCCGGCAATTAGCAACTGTCTCGTTCTGAGCTTTTAATCAAGATGAGGGCCCAGGATAAAATCAACTGCGTAGAATTGGTGGTCCTCCAGCTCTGTGGCAATATCTTCCCAGCTATAGTCGGGATTGCTCTCTTCGATCTCGGTAATTAATCCGACGACATGCCGATAGGCCTCATGCTCTTCGAAATCCTCCGGGATCTGTATCAACCTGATTTTCGTCGCGTCTTTCGCCGGCAACAGCATTAACCTCTGCATTTCTCTCTCCTTATTTCGCTTTTCGGGTCGGAGTAAAAATTACTTAACCGTCGCCGATCAGAATCAGATTGGCTGTTCTGACCCGGAATATTATTCCCCTGCCCCGATAATTTTTACTTCGCGTTGCGGGAATGGAATCTGAATCTGGTTTTCCTTCAGTGCTTCCCAAATCATCATGTTGAGATCCGCCCCTACCCGGTTTTCGCCATCGTCGATGCCTTCCATCCAGAACTCGATCAGGATGTTGATACCGGAATCGCCGAAGCCGGCAATTTCCGCGTCGGGCCGCTCTTCAATCGGCAGGTCCGGACCACTAAGCACCATGGGGTGGCTGGCAACGACCTCTCGTAGCACCTTGAACAGTTTGTGCAAATCCGTGCTGTAGGCAACCTGGAACTCGATCGAGTAACGTTGTTTCTTGTTTTTGTGCGTCCAGTTGACAAAACTGGTGGTGATAAACTGTTCGTTCGGCACCATGATGTCCTTGCCATCATAGGTCTCCAATATCGTCGAGCGCATATTCAGCTCACGAATTATTCCCTTTCTCCCGTCTGCCAGTTCGATGTAGTCACCCTCTGTCAGCGAGCGGTCAAGCAGCAGGATCATGCCCGAGATGAAGTTGGAAGCGATCGCCTGTAATCCGAACCCGAGGCCGACACCCAATGCGCCGCCGAAGACGGCGAGCGCGGTGATGTTGATTCCCATCACCTGCAATAGCAGGATAAAAATGATAAAAATAAGAGTGACCTGGTACAGCTTGGCAACAATCTCGCGCGTGCCGGTATCAAGATGGGCCTGCTGGCGAATCACTCGATTCCCGGCGCGATTCAGGACATGCCCGATCCAGAACAGAATCCCGCTGAAGATCGCCACGCGGACGATGCCGTAGGCAGAGACCTTGATATTGCCGATCTCGACAAACAGGGATTCGAGATAGGCCACCACGTTGTCCAGGAGACCCATGACCTGTAACAGAGCGACGGGTATTGCCACCCACTTGAGCAGGGCCTTCGGAAGAGCATTGTTGACCAGGCGGGAGATCAGGGAGTAGATCACCAGGACAACGGCAAGCCCTTCGAAAACACGTACAAGGCCACTATGGTTGATAATTGCCTGGCTCAGGTCCGCCGCGATCATCAGGAACAGCACAATGAACAAGGGAAACAACAAGTCCCTGGTTTTGTATACCGCACCGCGCAGCAGTAACAGTGGGCCCTGGGTTGGCGATTCCCTGAAAATCGGCGAATAGCGTTTGAGCGCGACCGCGAGAGAATAGGCCGCCGTTATCGCGAGCAACACCATACCCAGCTGTGAATAAAAATCAGGACTGCTCAGCCAGGTGACCAGTTTCGCGAAATACGTGTCCATCAGTTTCTCAATTCTTTGCATATTCACTGGCCTTGATCCCTATCGATGGGCGCATCAAAACATAGCTCGTAATTATATTCTTCTTAACACGATTAATATTGCAAATGTCAGGAGCGCCACAAAACAGAGAGGAATACCAAATTCTACCGGGCATTGTGCCGCACCCAGCACTTGATTTGTAGAGAACCAGATTGCAGTGCCGAACCCGGCGAGGGCTCCACTATAAAAAATAACGCTGGCGGCTTTTTTGTCTGTTACAAACTGTGCGCCAAAAACGAGCAAGAAAAACACCATCACCAGGTAGCACGCTGGAATACCCAGCAAGGGGTAAGGTGGGCAATGCCCCGCGGACTTCAGCTCGTGAGCGGAGAGCCACAGGGTCGCGAGAATACCGAGGGACGAAATGGAGATAGACCAGGTTCTGGCTCTATTTTTCATCGATACGCTCCGGTGCCGCGGAATTGGATCTATAACCTTAACTTCAGTCGGCTTGGTAGACTACTGATTGTTGACCATAATCCACCCCTTGTGCGGTTTTCGAGGGCAATGCCGTGAGGGGCCCGGGCACCAATTCAGCCTATACGCTATAATCTCTCGCCATATTCACCATCCATTGATGAGGGCTATATCTTGGCATCTAATACCGCGCGGGCCTATTTCATGCTCGCTGGCTACCATTTCAATCCAGACGACGTCACTCGTCTGCTTGACATAGAACCCACTAAAATCGATGCATCCGGCGCAACAAGCGGACTGGACAAGCCCGTGCTCAGTTCGTGGGAACTATCAACGGAAACCGTCAGTGATGATGTGGACGTTTATAAATTGACCGATACGTTGATTAAGCAAATAGAACCGGTCAAGGACAAGATTCTGCAGGTGTGTAAAAGCCACAACTTGTCCCCCAGAATCGGTGTTGTAATGGTTTTATCTGTTGATAAGGGTGAGTCAGAGCCAGAAGTTGGTTTTGGAGGCAGGACGATCCGTTTCCTGGCAGATATTGGTGCTTTTATTAACGTGGACTACCGACTTTCAGAGCGTGTTTAAACTGTAGGTTGGAAAAATATTCTGCAGCCGATTGTTAGTCTCCGTCATTTTCCTGTTTTCAAAAAAAAGCACGCTATAAAAAGCGTGCGTATCAAAAACTAAATCTGAAACTAGCAGCCGCGCGACCTTCGAGGTTCGCGCGGCCGATAATCCTGGTAACCCTTAAGGCTTTTTAGGAGTGCTGTAGGGCACTTCTTTCTGGAAACTTTTCCAGGTGGTTTCATAGCCAACAAAAAACTGCCCAGGTGTAATCTGCTTTTGCTTGGTCGTTACATAGTCCGTTTTGCCTTCGGGAACTTCAGGCCGGGTAAAAGGCTTGTCACTCATTATCATATCTCCTTAATGGTTAAATACGGGAGGAAGTTAAACAGGGTTGTCAGCCCCTCCCCCTTAACTGACTAAATTATACTATTTACGCGTGTAATGTGCATTCTTCGGTATCACATGCCGCACGCCGCCCTGGGGGTTTTCAACATCCCCCGCATAGCGGGGAATGATGTGAATGTGCACATGGAAGATGCTCTGCCCGGCCGCCGGCCCCACGTTAACGCCGATATTGTAGCCGTCCGGGCTGAACTCCTGATCGATGAGCTCTTTTTCCTCTTTAATCAGGTCCATACAAGCCGCCACTTCTTCCGGCGTCAGGTCGAAAAAGCTGGCCACGTGGCGCTTCGGGATGACCACCGTATGGCCCGGGCTCACCGCGTAGGAGTCGCGGGCACTGTAGGCAAATTCGTTGTTCAGGGACACCCCTTTCGCATCCGTACAAAACAGGCACGGGTTATTGGGGTCTCGCTTTTTCTCTTGTTGTACTTCAGACGTCAAACTTCAACACCTATTCAAAAAAACATAACAGGTACTAATCGTCAAGCGCTGCTCGCGAGTGCCAGTGACTTTGCCCTGTTCATTTGCTCCTCACAATGCTTTAAACAGAGTGGCTGGAGGGCATGCGGAAAACACTCGATAATCAATTCAAACTCGTCGGCCACTTCTTCTGCCAGCGCAACATCTTTTTTTAATTCCGCCAGTAGATTTTGTGCCGTCGCCTTATTGACCCGACAGATGACCGCCAAGTGGAATGGCAACTGCTGTTCCATGCTCACCGCTAATGCCTTGTCATACGATTGAATGGCTTCGCCCAGGCGTTCAGGGTTTTCTTCTGACTCCCCGAGGTGCTGTAAGACGGCACCGCGATTATTATGGGTAGCCGTTAACTCGATTGCATAATTATCCGCATCGAGCGCTGTCAGTGCATTGTTATAGGCAACAACAGATTTTTCAAACGTACGGCTACCTTTAAGAAGTTTGCCATAGGCATGAAACGTAGCGCCAAGTTGCTGCATGGCGAACGCCCATTCTTCCGGCGTGTCTTTTCGAGACCACACCAGTAACGCATTCGTATAAGCGTCAATGGATGATTTCAATAACTTCGAATCACCCTCTTGCCTGCCGAGGGCCTGCATTGCAGTTCCCAGGTTATATTGTGTTGTTGCCCAGTCGAGGGGCGACTTTTCCTGGCTAAACTCTTCCAGCGCATTGTTAAAACATTGAATCGCTTTTTCATACAGTTCAACATCTCTCAGCTGCTGCCCCAGCGCCGCAAGTATATTGCCAAGCGCATTCTCAGCCGCAGCCCAGCCTGTTGGATCCTTGGCACGATATTCATCTGTCAGCGACGCCTCGAGAGCCTCGCGCACACTGTCCAGAATATTGGAGCTGAAACTGCGCTGTTCATAATTTCCCCGCGTATAACGAAAAATATCAGCCGCAGTCACCTTGGTATCCGGAGTAGCCGCTTCGGCTAACTCTTCACCAAGCATGCCTAGTGAACTTGCAATTGCACGTTCCAGGACCCTGTTGTCCGGGTACAATATGTAAGTTTTAGAGAATTTCATTCAGCACGTTCCAGGATTTCATTTAAATCAGGATCCGCGCCAACCGCTCCACCAAGCTCGATTTCTTCGTCGGTAGCGTCACGGATAGACAAGACTTCCAGCCGGAAAATCACGTCCCGGCCGCAAAGCGGGTTGTTTCCGTCGACGGTTAAGGTCTTGTCATCAAAACGAGTGACGATGAAACTTTTCGTTTCACCTTTTTCATTTTCCATGGTGATGGTAGTGCCGATCTCTCGATACTCTTCGGGAACATTTTCGATGTTATCGGTAAACACGAGTGATTCATCTCTCTCGCCATATAACTGCCTGGTGTCGACCGGCACTTCGATGACATCCCCGACTTTTTTCCCATCCAGCGCCTTGGTCACGTCCTCGGACATAACATCGTTCACACCGTGAACATAGCCCAGGGGGTAATCAACGGTAACAAGGACGGCACCGGTTTTTTTGTCGATGACCTTGTAGTTTAATTCAACGAATTTTTCGTTTTGAATCGTATCTGACATAACTATAATTACCCTAAACTATCTATACGCCTGCCCTAGAACAGCGTCGCACCAAAGATTTTCACTTTGTCGTCTTCGTAACCCAGGACCAGTCTTCCTAACCATTCACCGTCCTTTTTCTTGTTTCTCTGCTTGTATAACACCGTGACATGCTCACCACGGCGTATTATCCCGAGATACTCGTAATCGTCAGACAGATTTTTCGTCAATTCGCTTCGCGCAAACTGCTTGCCCATCTCAACTTCGTTCGCACCCTTGATCAAAGTACTCGAGAAGTTTCGGGTAAACGCACCGTAATTTTGCTCATTAGAGTACTTAACAAGATCCGCCCACATCGGGTTAGCAAGTTCCTTAATCTCTTCATCTGTTTTTTCAATAATATTCACCTAAACAACCCCATTAAAAAAACACAATGTTTTTCACTTTTGTCTACAGCAGTGACTATTTCACTCTATAGAGTTGATAAAAAAAGGACCAACACTAAACATGCCGGTCCTTTTTTAACGCAAATAAACCTAGCTGGCTTGTATATTCAAGCCTTTATTTGCTTAGCTTTCTTCGTCACCTACCAGGTGGTAAAGCGGTGCTTTTTCCATCGTGTACTCACCTGTCTTGGGATCGCGGCGAGAAACTGTCAGCACGTGCCAGTTCTCATCATCGACCTTCATGGCGTCACCACGGTAGTAGTAACCAGGCCAACGTGTCTCCTTACGGAACAACGTGTGATGGAATACGCTTTCGGAAGTCAGGAAACGATGCTTCAGTTCCCATGCACGAAGCAGCTCGTGGATATCGGAAGCAGCAACTTTTTCCAGATCTTCGCCCAGAATCGCCATCTTCTTAAGGCCGATGTTCAGAAGCTTGTCGTTGGTCATGTAGTTAACACCAAAACCACCGCAGTACTCATCCATCAGCTTCTGCAGACGATCAAGACCCTGGCGCGGGTTGATGAAGTTCGGGTTAACCGAACCGGCAACAACCTCGTTACTGTAGACAGTATAGGTCTCCAGAGGCTTGTAGATCTCTTCCCGGCGACGATTGATCTGCTCGTCGGAAACACGGATACCTTCGGCCTTACCATCGTCGATGTACTTACAGGCAGCCTTGGCAGCCAGACGACCTTCGGTGAAAGACCCTGAAGAGAACGCGTGCGGGGTACCGCCGACGGCGTCACCGGCACCGAACAGACCTTCAATGGTCGTCATGCGGTTATAGCCCCAGAAATATTCTTCCGGAGAGACGTCTTCAGGACCCGAGCACCATGCACCACAACCGGTTGCATGGGAACCCATTACGTACGGCTCGGAAGTCGTCAGTTCCGGGTTTTCGTATTTCGGATCGACATCGGTAGCAGCCCACAGGACGGCCTGGCCAACAGTCATACCCAGGAAGTTGTGCCAGCCAATCTCTTCAAGATGAGGATCCTGGAAGGCTTCCATGGTGACCATGTGAATCGGACCACGACCGGCATTAACCTCTTGGATAATTGCGTGGTTACGCAGACAGGTCGGAATCGGACGATGCGTTCTGTGCGAAACTTCCGGATCCAGGTATTCCTTACCAACCATTTCCTGAAGTGCAGGGAACCACTTGGATTCGTACTCTTCACCATAGGCATTCTGGGTGTAGGTCTTGAGATGCAGGAAGTAAGCACCGACAGGGCCGTAACCATCCTTAAATCGAGCCAGAACGATACGGTTTTCCATCTGTGTCATCTTCGCACCTGCTTCGATCATCAGACCGTAGGCAGAACCTGAAGACCACGGTGCGTACCAGACGCGACCCGCACCCTCACCGACTGAACGCGGCTTGAAGATGTTGGAAGCACCACCGGCACCACAGATAACGGTCTTGGACTTGAATACGTGGTAGTTACCAGTACGGACGTTGAAACCAACGGCACCGGCAATACGGTTTTCCTTGGATTCATCCATCAGCAGATGGGTAACGCAGATACGGTTGAATACCTTGTCTGCAGACTTCTTCGCAGCTTCAGCAACGATCGGCTTGTAGGATTCACCGTGAATCATGATCTGCCAACGACCTTCACGCAGGTATGCGCCGGTCTTGGCGTTGCGCATGATCGGCAGGCCCCACTCTTCAAACTGGTGAACAGCGGAGTCAACGTGACGTGCCATATCAAAGGCCAGATCTTCACGCACCATACCCATCAGGTCGATACGAGCATAGCGCACGTGATCTTCCGGGTTGTTCTCGCCGAAACGCGTACCCATGTAGCAGTTGATCGCGTACAGGCCCTGGGCAACCGCACCGGAACGATCGATGTTCGCCTTTTCAGCGATTACGATCTTCTTGTTTTGACCCCAATATCTTGCTTCAAACGCAGCACCGGTACCACCAAGGCCCGCACCTGCAACCAGGATATCGATATCGTCTTCGATAATTGTCTTGTAGCCCATTAGTAGTACACCCCTGCTTTAAGTTTTAAGCCATTTGATTTCAGCGTGTGCAAATCACCTTCATCCATACGGACATACTTAGGCTCGTTAAACAGCAACTGGCTATTACGCATGTCGCCACTAGGTGCAGAAGCTGCGGCTAGATTCGGAAATCCGGTACCCCACGGCACAGTAGTGATCGGCGCCAGCAGATCCATGTCTTTCTTGCCGTTGCGGAACTTGATGCGCCAGGCAATGGTGCCTTGCTCTTCATCACGGTGCACACGAACAGAGTGACCCAGCGGAGCGAAATCTGCATAGCCACGAACGTCAATCGCGTGGTGAGGGCAGGCTTTTACGCAGGAGTAGCACTCCCAGCACATGTTCGGCTCAATGTTGTAAGCGCGACGGAGACCTTTATCAATGTGCATGATGTCAGACGGGCAGATATCAACGCACTGTCCACAACCATCACAACGAGTCATATATACGAAAGTTGGCATGATATTCCTCTTTCTCTCTCAAGTTTTAATTAGTTAATTAGTAGTGGCTCGCTTTTTCGCGGCGGATACCCTTGCCCATGTTAGGCGGATTCTTACCCATGTATTCCGGGATATCCGGGAACTTTGCCTGTACAGCAGGATCGGTCAGATCGTATGAAGCTGGCAGATTCTCTCTTGAACCATCAGCCCGGGTAACACGCTTCTGGAAAGCGGCGGCAGGCTTGAAGAACATGTGCGCGAACTTGGACCACAGTACGGTACCAAAAAGTGTTGTGCTAGAGATGACGAACAAAACGAAGAACAGGACGGCCAGGCCAGAAAAGCCAGCTGCCTGCTGCGTCCATGACCAGATTAATCCGAAGGTCGACGTTGCGAGCAGCGAGACAATAAACAGATCTGAGCGCTCAAAACGGAACCAGGGCAGACCTTCTGCCGAAACATCAACGCGGATGCGGAACCAGAACCAGTAACCACCCACGGCCAGCATCAGTGCGCCGATGTGCCAGAGTACCGGCAGGATGGAAGGTGCAGGCATGCTGGAATAACCAAAAATCATCCAGGCAGTCGTAACGATAAATATAATGGTGCCATACATCGTCAGCAGGTGAGAAAGTCTGCGACGTGGGTTGGTAAATTCACCAGAGGTGAGCACCTCGTTGGCCAGCACTTGCACTGCGATAGCAGTCTTTTCACCAGCACCAACGCTACGGGTTGCATTCTTCTTTGCTTTTTCCGCGTTTTCGAAAAAGTACTTGGCGCTTTTCTTGTGAATCATGTCAAGCACAGTTCCACCCACCACCAGGATGACCATCAATACGACGTAGGCCTGCTGAATCATTGGCGATATGTGAGACGAAAGCTCGGAGAAGGGGTTATAACTAAGCATTTTTGGTTATCCTCGAATTATCCTCGAAAAATTTTGGGTGCAAGACTATCCTTAATTCAACCGATCGTCGACTATAGGGTTAATTAATCCCCTATAAAATAAACTCATCACCCGAATCCACGAACGCGACGTGCTGCGCCCCAAAAAAGGCCAGGTCAGAGAACGGTTGTTCTCTAAATATCGGGAAAATTGCTCTCCGAATCCTGTTTTTTTATATGAAAGCTTTTTTGGGTGGTCCACGGTATTCAGGGGACCTCGTAAAGGCCGGGGATTATACAGCCATAGCCGCTGAGCATTCCATAACTTTTGGGCATTCTTTTTAAATTCTGACCCCCACGGTCAGGGATTGGCCAGGGGCGCGAACACCGGCCTCAAGCCCCATCCTGGCCCCGCCCGGGAGACCCCGCTGCCATTGCCGCTATCCAGATAAATGGGGAAATGCCAGACAGCGTCTGCCGCTAGCTAAACCTGTGTTTTTGGAGGAGGAGACCGGAAGGACCGGGTCTAGGGAGGTAAATAAAGAGGTATATAAGGTATATATATTAGGTATCCGCGCCGACCAGCTTCGGCACCCCGTCGATTCCGCCCCAGTCGCGCAGGAATTCGGGCACCGTCTCGGCAGGCAGCGGGTGCGAGAAATAATGCCCCTGCCCAATGTCACATCCCATGCGGCGCAGACTCACCAGTTGCCCCGGTGACTCGATACCCTCGACCACCGTCCTGAGCTCCAGGATATGCGCTAACTGGATCATGGATAAGGCAATCGCCATGTCCTTTTTCTTGCTGCAGATGCGTCGTACGAAGGATCGATCGATCTTCAGGGTGTCGAAGCGGAAACGCCGGAGATAGGCCAGCGTCGCATAGCCGGTACCAAAATCATCCATCGACAGACCAATGCCGAGTTCACGGATCTGGCGCAGCTCCTTTCGTGTCTTGCTGGTGTTCAGCATCACCGCGCTTTCCGTCAGCTCGATCTCGACACTGGCAGGATCGAGCGCGTGACGCTCGATTGATTTTTGCAGCAGGTCGCCGACATCGCCCTTGGCGAACTGGTGCGCCGAGACGTTGATCGCGATGCGCGCCCCCGGGGGTAGTAGCTTGCTATCCGCCCACTGGCGCCAATGCCCGCAGGCGGTATCTATGATCCAGGCGCCCACCTGGGAGATCTGGCCACTACTTTCCAGTATCGGGACAAACTCTTTTGGGCCCACCTCGCGCCCGTTGGCGGGCCGCCAGCGCAGCAGCGCCTCGAAGCCCACAATATCGCCAGATTTCAGATCCACCTGCGGCTGGTATTCGAGGCGGAATTCGTCGCGCTCGAGGGCAAGCGCCAGTTCCTGTTCCAGTTCCCGATTGGATGTCTGTTTGGCCATTCCAAAAGCATAGACTGCGCTGGGGAAAAATCACGTCAGATTCGCCCAATACGTGCTGCTGATTCAGTGTCTGCGACAGGACAGTATCCAACCGGGGTCATGGGCCCTATAGAAAAAGGGAAGGGAGGGATCGAACGCGCATCCCTCCCTTCCCTTTTCCCAGGCCCGGCGACAAGAAACCGCGCTCAGATCTCAGCTGTTTCTGGCACTCGTAAAATAAGGCATCTGGCCGAGGGGTTGCCCGGGCTTGGCAGCGGCCGAATTCGGCAATGCCTTCGGCTCCTGGCGCTCAATCCATTCATTGCGCTCCTGGAGAAAACGGCTCGTCGCGGTCAGGTCCAGGGAACGATCGATCCCGATAAATGGAAAAACGGCGTGTAATGCGAATGCCAAAACGCTACGCAGCAGGCGCGATGCGATCCCCATCGCGAAGATAAGATGTTCCCGGTAAGTCACTCCCTGCTCTTGTGGATGTGCGACAAAAATATTCATAGCTCCTCCAGAAATCCTGCTTCACGTTTTTACTCGATCAGGAAAGGGGCCGGAAAAATGCCTGTAATCCGGCCCCTGGTTCACTACTTCCCACGGACATCGTTAAACTTGATGCTGGTGTCATCGTAGAAATTGAGCGTCCGCTTGCCATTCATAAACCAGTCCAGGGTGTGCAGCGCACGGCCCCGCGGGGTGGCAGGCACGTTGAAGTAGTCACGCGTGGTATTGATCATGTCGTTGATTGCCATGTTGCTCATTGCCAGTCTCCTTGTAGTCAGTCGTTTTAATCGGGTTTCTTTGGTCGAGATCGGTTTCTGTCTCGACAATGAAATCCTAGGTGAGGGGGTCTGGCGGGAATACTTTCGTTCTTGTAGTATCTAACTACACAAAATGTAGTAACCCACTACACTTTCAAAAATCAGCGCAGTAACAGTCATTTTTGTGCTCTCAACGTAAATCGGGGAGAAATCGCATGGAATACGGACAGTTTTGCCCTGTCGCAAAGGCCACCGAAGTCCTCGGCGAGAAATGGACCATCCTGGTGATTCGCGAGCTGTTAATGGGGGGCACCCGCTTCAATGAATTACAGCGGGGCCTGAGCATGATCTCCCCCACCATCCTCACCAAACGCCTGAACGCATTGGCAGACCAGGGCCTCGTCGTCAAAAAGAAAATTCCCGGGCAGAAAGGCTATGAATACTTCCCCACGCAATCCTGCAAGGAGTTGCTACCGGTCATCAAGGGGCTCGGCGACTGGGGTATGCGCTGGACCCTGGGTAATTTGAAGGAAACGGACTACGATGTGCAATTGCTTATGCTGTACCTGCAGCGAAGCATCCTGGTCGACAAGCTGGTGGGCAAGGAAACGGTGATTCGGTTCAAGTTCACCGACATCAACGATGCCCCGGACTGGTGGCTAATCGCCGCCGATACCAAGGTGGATGTGTGCACCAAGGATCCATTTAAAGACGTGGATGTCTATCTCACATCAAGCATACGCACGTTTGTGGATATCTGGATGGGTCAACTGCCGTACAAGAAGGCGGTGCGGGAAAGCCAGATTAAAGTTATCGGCCCAACGGCCATGACCAACAATATCTTTTCCTGGATGGACATGAGCATGTTCGCGGATCTGCCGTCAGCCGCCGAGATCTGAATCGTGATCTGTCCCATATAATTTCCGAATTACTGGCCCTCTTATTTTCCTGGCTTATCGAGATAGCCTTTGGGTGTTGGGATCTGCCTGTACTCTGACGCCGGGCGACCGCAGATCGGGCATGTCTCCTTCGGGATCTCGACAAGAGTAGAACCGCAAACCTGGCAGACATAGTAGGTTGCATGACGCTCCTCAATTTTTGAGGAGACAATGCCCCACCACCTGACCACGTTTTTCTGCATTTTAATAATCAGGTTTCGATGCTGCGCTTCAGCCTGCCAGGCCCAGGTAGTGACAACGATGGATTGCTTATCGTTTTCCGGGCTGATGAATTTCACAATATCAGGATATTTGTAATCGATTTCATGCGCCTCAACGGTGACGGCTGCTTTCAGATTGCTCTTGGTCGATGACGCCTTAACATCCAGTCCGGTGATCGGGCCCGGTCCTGTGCCAAGCTCCAGCAAGCGCGCCTTGAAGTTGCGCGCGTGAATCGCTTCAGACTCTGCCAGCGAAGTAAACAGGTATGCGATGTTAGGGTAACCGTCCTTGATCGCTTGTTGGGAGAACACTACATAATTGTGGTAGGCACGAATTTCATCAGCATAGCGTTCCTGCATCGCCTCAATAGTATGTGGATACTTCGATTGATTGACGGCCTCTGATGCGGCCACAGCGCTGATTGCCTTATGCATCACACTAACGATGGGTGTCATGCCCAATGCCAGACCGCTTAACAGTGTGCGTCTTTTCATTACTCTCTACCCCAACTTCGCACGACAGGTGCCCTGTTCTACGCTAAATCGATGTATGTAACGATTTTCAACCTAGCACGAACCAGGCATGGATAATTTGACAGGAATCAAGAGCAGGCCTGGTTCAAGGCCGGGTTGTGGGGATTTACGAGCGCATGTTGTGGGCATTGAGTTTTTACCCTGGCCCTGATTATTGGACCCTAATTATTGATGACTAATTACTACTAATAATTTCAGATCCGTACCGTCAATGCGTAATCCCAGTATGGCGGATCGCTAATGCGCTCTACCAGGTAATCAATAAACACCCGTATCTTGGCCGGCAGGAAC
>JAJDNE010000121.1 GCA_022340825.1 Acidiferrobacterales bacterium
GGGTCCACGACACAGACGAACACGGCGCTTTCGGGGAATTCCGCCGCGTACGCTGGCAGAAGATAGGCGCCGGCGCGGATGTCGTGATTCGGTACATGGTGCAGCAAATCAATCACGGTTACGCCCGGTGCTGCCTGCGCAATCACCGCGTGCAGCTGCCCCACATAGGGATCCTGTAGCCCGTAATCAGTAAACAGCACGATCATACCGGTGAGTTTACCACCCGTGTGCCGCCGTTCAGGCACAAAAAAGCCGGGCACTGCCCGGCTTTATTATGCGTTGTCTCAGACCGTATTAAGACTTTTTAGTGGTCTTTTTCTTGGCTGCTTTCTTGGCTGTTTTTTTCTTGGCTGCTTTCTTGGCAACCTTCTTCTTCGCAGCTTTCTTTGCGGTCTTCTTCTTGGCTTCTTTCTTGGCTTCGCCTTCAGCTTTTTCTGCTGCCGGGGCTTCCTTCTTCGGTGCCGCCTTTTTAGGGGCCGCTTTCTTCGGTGCCGCTGTTACTGCCTCAGCATTAGCTGCTTCGAGATCACGATCCACCAGTTGCACGACTGCCATCGGGGCCGCATCCGACGGACGGAAACCGATCTTGAGAATACGAAGATAGCCACCCGGACGATCCTTGAAATGAACGCCGAGATCGTCAAACAACTTGCCAACAACCTGGCGGTCGCGCAGACGCGAAAATGCCAGTCGGCGATTTGCCACACTCGGTTGCTTGCTGAGCGTGATCAATGGCTCGGCAAAGCGACGCAGCTCTTTTGCCTTCGGCACGGTGGTACGGATTTGCTCGTGACGAAACAGGCTGACAGCCATGTTACGGAACATGGCCTGACGGTGGCTGCTCGTGCGGTTCAGTTTGCGACCGCTCTTCAAGTGACGCATGGAAAATTCTCCTTCTCTCTAACCTGCCGCGCGTCTAGGCGGTCTCGGTGCTGCTGGCGGCCTTTTCCAGATTGGCAGGCGGCCAGTTTTCCAGTTTCATTCCCAGGGACAGTTCATGCTGAGCGAGAACGTCTTTAATCTCGGTCAGTGATTTCTTGCCCAGGTTCGGTGTCTTCAGCAGCTCATTTTCAGTACGCTGGATCAGGTCACCAATATAAAATATGTTTTCAGCTTTCAGGCAGTTGGCGGAACGAACGGTCAATTCCAGGTCATCTACCGGGCGTAACAACATTGGATCCATTTTCGGCTCGGCCTTCTCTTCTACCGCACCTTCTTCGCTCTTCAGATCTACGAAAACGGAGATCTGGTCCTGCAGGATATTCGCTGCACGACGCACCGCTTCTTCCGGATCAATGGCGCCATTGGTTTCGATATCGAGTACCAGCTTGTCCAGGTCAGTTCGCTGTTCGACGCGTGCGTTTTCCACGTCATAGGCCACACGGCGAATCGGGCTGTAGGAAGCGTCCAGTTGCATGACACCGATGGATTTACCCTCTTCGGAATCTCCAGCTACCACAGGCATATAGCCACGACCGCGGGTAATGGTCAGCTGCATGTTCAGCTCAACATCTTTGGTCAGGTTGGCGATGACGTGCTCGGGATTCACTACCTCGACATCGTGCTCAAGCTGGATATCGGCGGCGGTTACCGGGCCCTTGCCCTTTTTCGACAGGTTAAGTGTTACCTGGTCGCGTCCGTGCATCCGCAGCGCCAGCTGCTTCAGGTTTAGCAGGATTTCGATTACATCTTCCTGCACACCTTCGATGGTGGAGTATTCATGTAATACACCGTCGATCTTGACTTCCGTCACCGCCGAACCCGGCATCGATGACAACAGGATACGACGAAGGGCGTTGCCCAGAGTGTGACCGAAACCACGCTCAAGCGGCTCAAGCACCACTTTTGCGTGAGTGTCGGAAATTGCCTGGACATTTACCAGACGAGGTTTCAGAAACTGCGTAGCAGAACTTTGCATAAGGTTTCTTCCGTTGATCCCGATTTAATTATTTGGAGTACAGCGCGACGACCAGGGCCTCGTTGATTTCCGAGGGCAGGTCTGCTCTATCTGGTACAGCCTTGAACGTACCTTTCATGGCGCTGCTGTCGACTTCGACCCATTCCGGAAATCCACGTTGCTCTGTGGCTTCCAGTGCAGCTTTTACACGAAGTTGGGCACGCGCTCCTTCGGTCAACTCAACGATATCGTTGGGAGCAACCTGGTAAGAAGGAATGTTGGTGCGCTTGCCATTAACCTTGATGCCGTTGTGACGAACCAGCTGACGGGCCTCATTACGCGAAGCGCCAAAACCCATGCGATAGACGACATTATCAAGACGGGCCTCAAGCAGCTTGAGCAGGTTCTCACCGGTGGAGCCCTTCAGGCGATCGGCTTCGTCATAGTAATTGCGGAACTGCTTTTCCAGCACACCGTATTGGCTGCGAAGCTTCTGTTTTTCGCGAAGCTGCAGACCGTAGTCGGAAACACGGCGGCGGCGCTGGCCATGCTGGCCCGGTGCATAGGCACGCTTTTCAACGGCGCATTTGTCGGTGAAACATTTTTCACCCTTCAGGAACAGTTTGCCACCTTCGCGACGGCAAAGACGACATTTGGAATCTATATACCGAGCCACTAAATACTCTCCTTAAGACTCAGACGCGACGGCGTTTGGCCGGGCGGCAACCGTTGTGCGGGATGGAAGTCACGTCAGTAATGCTGGATATCTCATAACCCAGGGCATTCAGCGCACGAATACTGGAATCACGGCCGGGACCCGGTCCCTTCACGCGCACGTCCAGGGTCTTCAGTCCGAATTCCTGCGCCTTGCGGCCGGCCTTGTCGGCGGCCATTTGTGCAGCAAACGGTGTGCTCTTGCGTGAGCCACGAAAACCGGAACCACCGCAGGTCGCCCAGGACAGGACATTGCCCTGACGGTCGCTGATGGTGATGATGGTGTTATTAAAAGAAGCGTGTACGTGGGCGATGCCTTCGGCCACGTTTTTCTTTACCTTCTTTTTGGTGCTACGGGTTGCCATAAATGCTTACCTTATTTCTTGATCGGGCGACGGGGACCCTTACGAGTCCGGGCGTTGGTCTTGGTGCGCTGACCATGCACTGGCAGACCGCGACGATGGCGAATGCCACGAT
Organism: Acidiferrobacterales bacterium; assembly: GCA_022340825.1. GTDB lineage: Bacteria > Pseudomonadota > Gammaproteobacteria > Acidiferrobacterales > JAJDNE01 > JAJDNE01. The sequence goes on from JAJDNE010000121.1 coordinate 3,089, forward strand.
AGGCGCCGAGATCCATCAGACGCTTGATATTCATGGTCACCTGGCGACGCAGGTCACCTTCGACCACGATCTTCGCCACTTCCTGGCGCAAGGTCTCGACCTCGGATTCGGAAAGGTCCTTAACCTTGGTGTCGCGAGCCACGTTGGCGCTGTCACAAATGTTCTGCGCGGTGTGTCGGCCGATGCCATAGATTGACGTCAGCGCGATCTCAACGTGCTTATGTGTCGGTATATTTATGCCTGAAATACGGGCCATTCACACAATCTCCAAGGGGGTCTGTCTGCCTGCGAAAACGCGCAAGGATACTTACCAAAACCCTAAAAATCAACCAATTACAACCGTTTTTACCTTATCCCTGACGCTGCTTGTGGGTGGGATCCGAACAGATTACCCGCACCACGCGCTTGCGCCGGACAACTCGGCAATTGCGGCACATTTTCTTTACAGAAGCTCTGACTTTCATGTCTTTCTCCTAAACTCTTCAGACCCAGGAAAAGCGTCCGCTTAACGCGGCAATCCCATGCCACCACTCAGATTCGCCTTTTTCAGCAGGCTCTCGTACTGGCGGGACATCACGTGGGTCTGCACCTGGGTCATAAAATCCATGCAAACCACAACAATAATAAGTAGGGACGTACCACCGAAATAGAAAGGCACATTCCACTTAATAATCATAAATTCCGGCAGCAAACACACCGCCGTAATGTACAGGGCACCGCCCAGGGTCAGTCGCGACATGACGCCGTCGATATAGCGCGCGGTCTGTTCGCCTGGGCGAATACCGGGGACAAAAGCCCCTGATTTCTTCAAATTATCTGCCGTATCTTTCGGGTTGAACTGCAACGCCGTGTAGAAAAAGCAGAAAAATATAATTGCTGCTGCATACAGCACCGCATACAACGGCTGACCCGGCGATATCGTCGTCGCCAGATCACGCAACCAGCCCATGCCTTCCTGTTGACCCAGCACACTGGCGACCGTGCCTGGAAACAGGATGATGCTCGAGGCAAAAATCGGTGGAATCACACCCGCCATGTTCACCTTCAGCGGTAAATGGCTGGTCTGGCCCCCGACCATGCGCCGGCCCTGCTGGCGCTTGGCGTAGTTCACCGTCACCCGACGCTGACCACGCTCTACAAATACGACAAATGCTGTCACAGCAATGGCAATGACGAACAACAACAGCACAAACAAGGGCTGGAATGTCCCGCGATTCGCCAAATCCAGGGTCTTGCCCACGGCGCCGGGTAAACCTGCCACGATGCCGGCAAAAATAATCATCGAGATACCATTACCGATACCCCGCTCTGTCACCTGCTCACCCAGCCACATCAGGAACATGGTGCCGGTGACCAACGTAATGACCGTGGTGATAACAAAACCAATTCCTGGTGTTGATACCACTGCCAGACCACCTGCCGTTTGCGCTTGCAGACCACTGGCGATCGCACCTGCCTGAACCGTCGCCAGAATAACCGTGCCATAGCGGGTGTACTGCGTAATCTTGCGTCGACCGGCTTCACCTTCCTTCTTCAACTGTTCCAGCGAAGGCAATACCGATGTCATCAACTGCATGATGATGGACGCCGAAATATATGGCATGACACCCAGCGCAAAAATTGACATGCGTTGCAGTGCGCCACCACCGAACATATTAAACATGCCGATGATCGAACTCTCGTATTCCTTGAACAAGGTTGCCAGTGCGATGGCATTAACACCCGGAATCGGGATGTAAGCACCGATTCGGAAGACAACCAGGGCGCCGAGCAGGAAAAATATGCGGTTCCTGAGGTCGGTGAGCTTTCCGCCCGAGCCGGCCCCCGGCATACCTGCCGCCCCGCGCGCCATCAGGCCTCTACCTTGCCGCCTGCCTGGCTAATTGCTTCCAACGCACCCTTGGTTGCAGCGATACCCTTCAGGGTAACTGCCTTGTCCAGCTTGCCGGACAGGAATACTTTTGCACTGGTTACGTCTTTGTTCGCCAGGCCTGCTTTCTTCAGCGCTTCCAGATCAACCACATCGGCGTTTACCTTGGCCAGCTCATGCAAACGGATTCGTGCCACCTTGGTACTGAACGGTGCGCTGAATCCGCGCTTGGGCAGACGCCGCTGTAATGGCATCTGGCCGCCTTCGAATCCGACCTTGTGGTAACCACCGGCGCGTGCCTTTTGGCCCTTGTGGCCGCGGCCGGAGGTCTTGCCCAGACCCGAGCCACATCCACGACCCACACGCTTCTTGCTGTGCTTGGCGCCGTCAGCGGGTTTCAGACTATTCAGTCGCATGGTTACACTTCCTCGCACCGGAGCATGTACGACACTTTATTAATCATGCCGCGATTCTCCGGGGTATCAATCACTTCAACCGTGTGATGCATCCGGCGCAGTCCGAGTCCACGAACGCATGCCTGGTGCCGCTTACCGGTCCCGATAGTGCTCTTTACGAGCGTCACTTTTAATTTCTTTGCCACGGGTCTGTCCCTTAGCCGATGATCTCGTCAACTTTCTTGCCACGCTTGGCGGCAGCGCCTTTGGGACTCTGAATGCTCTGCAGTCCCTTTACCGTCGCACGCACCATGTTCACCGGGTTACGGGAACCGATACACTTGGCCAGTACGTCTTCGACGCCGGCCACTTCAAATACGGCGCGCATGGCACCGCCGGCAATGATGCCGGTACCCTTCGAGGCCGGTTTCATTACTACCTTCGCAGCGCCGTGCTCTCCAACGATATCGTGAAACAGCGAGGTACCATTCAGATCAACCTTGACCATGTTGCGGCGCGCGCTTTCCATTGCCTTCTGTACTGCTACCGGCACTTCACGGGCCTTGCCACGACCGATACCAATACGTCCCTTGCCGTCACCGACCACGGTCAGCGCGGAAAAACCAAAAATGCGGCCACCCTTGACCACCTTGGCGACGCGTCGAATATTGATCAGCTTTTCCTGCAGATCGTCGCTTCGTGCTTCAGTATTTACTGCTGCCACTTGAACCTACCTCTAGATCTTTAATCCGTTTTCACGAGCGGCATCGGCAAGTGCCTTGATGCGTCCGTGGTATGCAAAGCCGGAGCGGTCAAATGCGACCTGTTCCAGACCGGCTGCCTTGGCTTTCTCGGCAATACGCTTGCCAATAATCATCGCCGCGTCCTTGTTGCCGCCGCTTTTCAGCTGCGAGCGTACTTCGGTTTCAAGCGTCGATGCGCTGACCAACACCTTGCCACCGGTTGCGTCAATGATCTGCGCATAGATGTGGCGCGGTGTGCGATGCACACACAGGCGGTTAACCGCGAGCTCTGATATCTTGGCTCGTGTGCTGCGTTTGCGGCGCTGACGCCGTTCATTTTTACTCTTCATCTCTGATACGCCTTACTTCTTCTTGGCTTCCTTCATGACCACATGCTCGTCAGCGTAACGAACACCCTTGCCCTTGTATGGCTCTGGCGGACGATAACGACGAATCTCTGCGGCAACCTGCCCAACGTGTTGCTTGTTCGCACCCTTGATCACGATTTCAGTCTGACTAGGGCATTCAATGGTGATGCCTTCCGGAATCGGATACGCCACCGGATGGGAAAAACCCAGGGTCAGGTCAAGATCCTTGCCTTTTACCGCAGCACGATAGCCCACACCAATGATGGTGAGTTTTTTCTCGAAACCATTGCTGACGCCGGTAACCATATTATTAACCAACGCGCGCATGGTGCCGGCCATGGCCCAGGCTTCATCGTTCTTCGCCTTGAAATTCAGGCTGCCGTCTTCCTGCACCATATCTACCGTCTCATGCAGTGCCTGGCTCAGCTCGCCCTTGGGGCCCTTAACGCGTACCACACCATTGGCGAAGTTGATTTCAACGCCGCTCGGGATGGAAACTGGTTCTTTAGCTACTCGTGACATCAGTTAACGCCTGTTACGAAACGTATCCAAGGATCTCGCCACCGACGCCTGCTTCGCGTGCAGCGCGATCGGTCATAATCCCCTTGGAGGTGGATACAATGGCAATACCCAGGCCGCCGGAAACCTTCGGCAGCTCACCGCTGCCAAAATACAGGCGGCGACCAGGTTTGCTTACCCGATTGATAGCCTCAATAACCGGCTTATCTTCATAGTATTTCAGTGCAACTTCCATGGCCGGCTTGCCGTCCGCCTCAACCGCGGTTACGTCGGCAATAAAGCCTTCATCCTTCAGCACCTTGGCAATGGCCATCTTGGTCTTGGAGGCAGGCATACGCACACTCATCTTCTCCGCACGCTGTGCGTTGCGGATTCGGGTGAACATATCGGCTATCGGGTCGGTCATCATAATTGCTTACTCTATTGTGCTTACCAGCTTGCTTTGACAATGCCCGGCACTTCGCCGTTCATCATCAATTCACGCAACTTCATGCGTGACAGGTTAAATTTACGGTAATAGCCGCGTGGACGCCCAGTTAAGGCACAACGATTACGTTGGCGCACCGGGCTGGCGTCGCGTGGTAACTTCTGAAGTGCGAGGGTCGCCATATAACGATCTTCATCGCCAAGATTGGGATCCTTGATCTTCTTCTTCAGCTCTTCGCGACGGGCAGCGTACTTGTCTGCAGTACGGCTGCGCTTCACATCACGGGCGATCATGCTTTTCTTTGCCATCTTTACGCTATCCCTTATTTTCCCTTGATCGGGAAGTTAAACGCCGCCAGCAGCGCACGCGCTTCATCATCGTTGGTCGCGCTGGTGGTAATCGTAATATCCATACCCCGTAGCTGATCGATCTTGTCGTAATCAATCTCCGGGAAAATAATCTGCTCTTTCACGCCGATGGAGTAATTGCCACGACCGTCAAAAGATTTGGCAGGCAGCCCGCGAAAATCGCGAATACGCGGGATCGCGATACTGATCAGGCGATCCATAAATTCGTACATGCGGTCACGGCGCAGCGTTACCTTGCATCCGATCGGATAGCCTTCGCGCACCTTGAAGGCTGCAACCGACTTGCGAGCCAGGTTCACCACCGCCTTCTGGCCGGTGAGTTTCTCCATGTCACCGACGGCCGCTTCAATCAGCTTTTTGTCCGTCATCGCGCCACCAACACCCATATTAACGGTGATCTTGGTGATCTTGGGTACCTGCATCGGGTTCTTGTAGCCGAACTGTTGCTGGAGGCTCGGTACCACTTCCGATTTGTAGAATTCCTGTAAACGTGCGCTTGCCATGATTGTCTCGCCTAGACGTCCGCGACTTCGCCGGACTTTCTAAATACTCTTACTTTCTTACCGTCACCGAGAACCTTGAAACCGACACGCTCCCCTTTCCCCGTCGCAGGATTTACCAGTGCCACGTTCGAAAGATGGAGTGCCGCTTCACGATCGACGATACCGCCGGTCTCGCCCACATTGGGATTCGGCCGGACGTGCTTCTTCACCATGTTGACGCCCTCAACGAGCACACGGTTATCTTCACGCACTTCCAGTACCGTTCCCTGCTTGCCCTTGTCTTTACCAGCAAGCACTTCAATTTTGTCGCCTTTCCTGATCTTGTTCATTTCCGTCTTCCCGCTGCCTACAGCACTTCCGGTGCCAGCGAAATAATCTTCATAAAGTTCTCGGTACGCAGTTCACGCGTGACCGGACCAAAAATACGAGTGCCAATGGGCTGCAGTTGCGCATTCAGCAGTACCGCGGCGTTGGTGTCGAAACGAATGACAGAGCCATCCGGACGGCGCACGCCCTTCTTGGTGCGCACCACGACTGCGTTGAAAACTTCACCCTTTTTCACGCGTCCACGCGGAATCGCTTCCTTGACGCTGACCTTGATGACGTCCCCAATACCGGCATAACGGCGCTTGGAGCCTCCAAGCACCTTGATGCACTGGACCTCTTTGGCCCCGCTGTTGTCGGCGACCGACAATTTGCTTTGCATCTGAATCATTGTTCTGCCTTACCTATTACTATGGCCAGTTTGCGCGGGCGGGCGATCATACACCCTCAGCCGCAACACTGAAACGATTAAACGACGGTTGCCTTCTCCAGCACCTTCACCAGGCGCCAGCTCTTGCTCTTGGACAGGGGGCGGCACTCCTCGATCTGCACCAGATCCCCTTCCTTGCACTCATTATTTTCGTCATGCGCGTGCAGCTTGGTGCTACGGCCGATAAATTTGCCATAGACCGGATGCTTTACCCGACGCTCGACCAGTACGGTGATGGATTTGTCCATCTTGTCGCTAACGACACGGCCGTCAACAGTACGGCGAATCTTCTGGGACTCTTGGCCGGTTTCCTGGGCTGCTTCGCTCATGCCTGCTTACCTTTTTCCTCGTTCGTTACGGTCTTGATGCGGGCGATATCGCGACGCACCTGCTTCAGCCGGGCATTATTAGCCAGCTGACCAGTCGTGTTCTGCATGCGCAGGTTGAACTGCTCACGACGCAAGCCCTCGAGCTCCTGCTCGCGCTTGGTTGCATCCATCGACCTGATATCTTTCACTTTCATTAACCTGCGTGCCTCGTGACAAATGTGGTACGTACCGGCAATTTCGACGCGGCGAGACGCATGGCCTCACGTGCGATTTCTTCGGTTACGCCTTCCATCTCATACATGACGGCGCCCGGCTTAACCATGGCTACCCAGTACTCCGGATTGCCCTTTCCTTTACCCATACGGACTTCCAATGGCTTCTTGGAGATCGGCTTGTCCGGGAAAATCCGGATCCAGATGCGGCCACCGCGTTTGATATGACGCGTCATGGCACGACGAGCTGCTTCGATCTGGCGAGCAGTCACGCGACCACGGGTGGTGGCCTTTAAACCATACTCACCAAAACTTACCTTGCTCCCGCGCAACGCCAGGCCACGATGACGGCCTTTATGCATCTTCCGGAATTTGGTTCTTTTGGGCTGTAACATCTCTTTACCTCAAAACCTTTAGGCCGTTGCCTTGGCTGCTTCAGGTGATTCAACTGCCGGCGTCTCTTCCTCAAAGACTTCGCCCTTGAATATCCACACCTTGATACCGATCACGCCGTACGTCGTATTGGCGCGGGCGACTCCATAATCAATGTCTGCACGCAGGGTGTGCAGCGGTACACGACCTTCGCGATACCATTCGGTACGGGCAATTTCGGCGCCGTTCAGGCGGCCTGCCACCATGACCTTGATGCCACCAGCGCGCAGGCGCATGGCATTGGTTACCGCTCGCTTCATGGCGCGACGAAACATAATGCGTTTCTCAAGCTGCTGGGCAATGCTTTCTGCAACCAGCTGGGCATCCAGTTCCGGCTTGCGAACTTCTTCCACCGACAGGTGAACAGGTTGGCCGGCGCGCTTGGCCAGTTCCTGGCGCAGCTTTTCGATATCTTCGCCTTTCTTGCCAATCACGATACCTGGCCGGGCGGTGTAGATGGTGACATTCAACATCTGCGCCGGGCGCTCGATCACAATCTTGCTCACTGCTGCATGTGCCAGCTTGGTTTTCAAAAAATCACGCAGCTTGATATCGCTGACAAGTGTTGCACCGTAATTCTGCTTGTTTGAATACCACTTGGCTGTCCAGTCACGGATAATGCCCAGACGCATGCCGATAGGGTGAACTTTCTGACCCATAACTATTTGCTCCCCTTCATGTCTTCAGCCACGGTCACAGTAATATGACTGGTGCGCTTCAGGATGCGAGTACCGCGACCCTTGGCACGTGCACGAAAACGTTTCAGCACCGGACCCTCATCGATCTGGATGGCCTGGACCTTCAATTCATCGATATCCGCGCCTTCGTTGTGCTCGGCATTGGCAATGGCAGATTCCAGCACCTTCTTGATCGGGTGCGCTGCTTTCTTGGTGCTGAACTTCAACAGCTCCAGTGCGCGAGCAACGGGCAGGCCACGCACCTGGTTCGCTACCAGACGTGCCTTTTGCGGCGAAATACGCGAATGCTTCAATATGGCCTTCGATTGCATTTGTCTAACCTAATCCTTTCCTACTTGGCCTTTCTGTCGGCAGCATGGCCGCGGTATGTACGGGTCGGTGCAAATTCACCGAGTTTGTGGCCGACCATATTTTCCGATATCAGTACCGGTACGTGCTGCTTGCCGTTGTGTACTGCGATGGTAAATCCGACGAAGTCTGGCGTAATCGTCGAACGACGTGACCAGGTCTTGATCGGCTTTTTGCTACCTTCGCTCATCGCCTTCTCAACCTTGTTGGTCAGGTGAAGATCAACGAACGGGCCTTTTCTGATTGAACGTGGCACGAATAAACCCTCTTACTTCTTGCGACGACGGAGGATCATTCCATCCGTACGTTTGTTAGAACGAGTGCGCTTGCCCTTGGTCGGCAGGCCCCAGGGACTGACCGGATGACGGCCACCGGAGGTACGGCCTTCACCGCCACCATGGGGGTGATCAACCGGGTTCATCGCCACACCGCGAACGGTCGGACGAACGCCGCGCCAGCGCTTGGCACCGGCCTTACCCAGTTTGCGCAGGTTATGCTCGGAATTCCCGACCTCACCAATGGTGGCGCGGCAATCCACGTGGATTCTGCGTACTTCGCCAGACCGCAGTCTTAGCTGCGCGTAGCTGCCTTCACGTGCCACCAGTTGCACCGACGCGCCGGCGGAGCGGGCAATCTGCGCGCCCTTACCCGGCTTCAGTTCAATGCAATGCACGGTGGAACCGACCGGGATGTTACGAATCGGCAAGGTGTTACCGGTTTTAATCGGTGCACCCATACCGGACACGATCTCGTCACCGGCTTTCAGACCTTTCGGGGCGATGATGTAGCGACGCTCGCCATCGCGGTAAAGCACCAGCGCAATGTTGGCACTACGGTTCGGATCGTATTCCAGGCGCTCAATCTTTGCCGGGATGTCGTCCTTGTTGCGACGAAAATCGATGACACGATAGTGGTGCTTGTGACCGCCGCCACGGTGGCGCACGGTAACACGGCCATAACTGTTGCGACCCGCATTCTTCGACTTTTTCTCAACCAGCGCAGCGTGCGGTGCACCATTGTGCAACTCGGCATTGACGACCTTGACCAGGCCGCGACGTCCCGCTGAAGTTGGTTTGACTTTTACCACTGCCATCGAATTAATCCTGTCCGTTACTTGAAAACGCGATTACGCGCCCATGAAGTCAATGTCGTGACCCGGTTTCAGGCGCACGTACGCCTTTTTCCAGTTCACTCGTTTGCCCGGATGCTTGCCATATTTCATCTTGCCGCGAACGTTGATTACCTTGACGGTATCCACCTCGACTTCAAACAGCTTCTCGATCGCACCCTTGATTTCCGGCTTGGTGGCGTCTTCGCGCACGCGGAAAACAACCTGGTTACCCTTGTCGGCCACCATCGTGCTCTTCTCGGAAACATGCGGAGCAAGAATGACCTGATAAAGCTTCTCGTCTCTCACGTTCATGCCAGCGACTCCTCGATACGCTTGAGTGCGTCTGCGGTAATCACCACCTTTTCGTGGCGAATCAGGCTGACCGGGTCAACCTGGCCAACGGTATTCACGTCAACGCCATAAACGTTCCGTGCCGACAGGGCCAGGTTCCGATCTTCTTCCATCACGACAATCAGCGCGTTGCTTGCATTCAACTTGTTCAGTTTTTCGATCAGCGTCTTGGTCTTCGGTGCATCCATTTTCATTTCATCGACCGTCACCAGGCGCTCCTGGCGCACCAGCTCGGAAAGAATGGCCCGAATTGCAGCGCGATACATTTTCTTGTTGACCTTCTGGTCAAAATTCTGGGTCGTTGCAGGGAAGGTCTTGCCGCCACCGCGCCAGATCGGGCTGCGAATGGTACCGGCACGGGCATTACCCGTTCCTTTCTGGCGCCACGGTTTGGCACCGCCGCCGCTGACGGCAGAACGATTCTTCTGTGCGCGGGTACCCTGACGACCACCGGCCTGATACGCCGTGACTACCTGGTGAACCAGCGGCTCGTTGAACTGGGCAGCAAACACCACATCAGACACTTCAACGTCTGACTTGGCTGCACCCGATTCGTTGACAACACTCAGTTTCATTCTGCTAATTCCTAATTCTCTTTTCCGTTACTCGGCCGCCGGTGCAGGTTCCGGTGCAACGAATACACCTGCCTTGACCGAAGGACGAATCACCACGTCAGAACCCTTGGCGCCCGGTACCGAACCCTTGACCAGTAACAGGTTGCGCTCGGCATCGACCCGAACAATTTCCAGGCCCTGCTGGGTACGGGTAACATTGCCCATGTGGCCGGCCATCTTCTTGCCCGCGAACACCCGGCCCGGTGACTGGTTCTGCCCGATGGAGCCCGGCGCGCGATGCGACAGCGAGTTACCATGGGTCTTGCGACCACCACCAAAATTGTGGCGCTTCATGACACCGGCAAACCCTTTACCAATCGAAGTGCCCTGCACATCGACCTTTTGTCCGGAACTGAATATATCCGCCTTGATCTCGGCACCCGGTGCCAGATCTTCACCTTCGCCATCGTTCAGGCGAAATTCCCACAGACCGCGACCCGGCTCGACGCTTGCCTTGCCGAAATGACCGGCAGCAGCCTTGCTTACACGGTTAGGACGGCGTGAACCGGTGGTAACCTGCACTGCGCGATAGCCATCGCTATCGGCATTCTTTACCTGGGTCACGCGATTGGCTGACACGTCCAGCACCGTTACGGGCACCATGGAACCGGCCTCGTCAAAGACCCGGGTCATACCAATTTTGCGTCCAATAATTCCAATAGACATGGTCACTTACTCAATCAGTTCAGTTTGATTTCTACGTCTACACCGGCAGCCAGGTCGAGCTTCATCAGCGCATCAACGGTTTTATCCGTCGGCTCGATGATATCCATGATGCGTTTATGCGTACGGATCTCGAACTGGTCACGGGCCTTCTTGTTCACGTGAGGTGAACGCAACAGCGTGTAGCGCTCAATCTTCGTGGGCAGCGGAATCGGGCCATGCACCATCGCGCCAGTGCGCTTGGCGGTGTCAACGATCTCCGCGGCCGATCGATCGATCAGCCGATGATCAAATGCCTTAAGGCGTATACGAATCTTCTGGTTTGCCATCGACTCTGCTCAGTTACTCAATAATCTTCGCTACCACACCGGCACCGACGGTACGACCGCCTTCGCGAATGGCGAAGCGCAGGCCTTCTTCCATGGCGATGGGAGCAATCAGGGACACGGTCATCTTGACGTTGTCACCCGGCATGACCATTTCGGTACCTTCCGGCAGTTCCACCGCACCGGTGACATCGGTGGTACGGAAGTAGAACTGG
>JAJDNE010000050.1 GCA_022340825.1 Acidiferrobacterales bacterium
TCTACTGGAATCTTTCGCGTAGGCGCCGACGACGGCGGTATCACCCGAGACCGAGACACTGCGGCCGAACTGGTCGTTGGCCGCCCCGTCCGCGGCGAGAAGCTTGGCCTGCTGTGACCAGACGCCGCCGCTGCGGGTGAAGACATAAGCTGAGCCACTAGCATTTCCATTATCGTCATTAAGGGAGGCGCCGATGACCGCGGTATCACCCGAGACCGAGACGCTGACGCCAAACAGATCGTTGGCCGCCGCGTCCCCGGCAATAAGCTTGGCCTGCTGTGACCAGACACTGCCGCTGCGGGTGAAGACATAAGCTGAGCCACTAGAATTTCCATTGTCGTCATCACTATGGGCGCTGATGATGGCGGTATCACCCGAGACCGAGACGCTGAAACCGAATAGATCATTGGCCACCCCGTCCTCTGCGATAAGCTTGGCCTGGTACGACCAGGTATCGCCGGTGCGGGTGAAGACATAAGCCGCGCCTCTACTGGAATCTTTCGCGTAGGCGCCGACGACGGCGGTATCACCCGAGACCGAGACACTGCGGCCGAACTGGTCGCCGGCCGCCCCGTCACTGGCAATGAGTTTCTGGGCCTCGTTGATTGTCAATGCCCAACTGGCCGGAGAGACTAGTAACAGCGCAGCAGCAATGAAAGGCAGAAAAATCTTGCGATAAATTTTCATGATCGCCCCCTTATTGCAATCGCGCATAGTCGAAACTGACACCTGCTTCAGTTTCTTGCGCGTTGCCCAATTTGAAGACTGCCCCGTTCGCGGTTTGCACGATCACGGTATCGGCGAAACCGAAAGGAGTATCCATTGCAGGTGCTGATAGATCGAGCCCAGCAAGGTTCTTACTCGCTACCGCGTCAAATGGTGTACCGACAAGCACTGCAATTACCAATGCCGACCCGGTGCCAACTACTACAGCGTGCGGTGTCCGATCTGCGTTGTAAGATATGAGTATGTCGGCTTCGCTATTGTTAATATCGCCGGGGATGGGCGCCTCGCTTACCTTGCCGGTATCCAGGTCCAGTTCCTGGGTCTCAAACTGGAGTAAAGTGTTGCCGGCCATCGTTACATTTGTCAGCACCATCATGGCCAGAACCCAGAAAATCTTGTGGCTGAATCGCCATAGCGTTTTCATCGGACTCTCCTTGAATGTTTCTTTTTTCCCACGGACACGTGCAGCCGTACAGCCAGCTGTGCAATGTTCTTGAGTCGAGCGATCGCTCAGCGCCATATGAATGGTGCCAGTGCAATAGTGCTTTAACATGTTTCGCTCCCCACCCCAGTGGATAGTTCAATGTTCAAGCGCGTCTTACTTTTTAGGGGCTACTATTCGTGTTTATTTTCCTGATTTTTATCTAACACCCCATATTTAAAAATAATACACAAATTAAATAAGTCAAATTAAATAAATATTTAATTGAGGTTATCTCTAAAAAATAATTGTTTTCCATCTTTAATCTATTTCAAGAGGCTAGATAACGTATTGATACAGAACTATGAATTTAGAATCTGGCAGGAAAGCTTGAAAACCGTCGAATCCAGTCATCCGGGTGTTTGAATCTCTGTCTTGCTGTCGGTTGGGCCTCACTGAATGGTATTGGTGCCCCTATTTGTTACCCGATTATTCCATCTTCATACGTGATAGAATCATTTTTCAAGAAGCGAACTAACATTAAATAAATTCGATAACATACTGTTTATAATAATAAATATAGATGGATTTTCTGCCAATATTCCTAAATCTCAAGGGTCGTCATTGCACCGTTGTTGGTGGCGGAGAAGTGGCTGCCAGAAAGGTGGCTTTACTTCGCCAGGCGGGCGCCCAGGTGACCGTGGTTTCACCCGTGCTGGGTGACACGCTGGCTCGAACTGCCGAGGTGGGCGAGATCGAGCATATCGCCGAGGCTTATACCGAAGCGCTACTGAAGGAATCCGTATTAATCATCGCTGCCACCGATCGGCGCGAGGTTAACGAGGCGGTTGCCGAGGCAGCCGGGCGTATGAATATCCCGGTAAATGTGGTCGATTCACCGGATCTATGCACGTTTGTTATGCCATCAATAATCGATCGCTCGCCGGTCATGGTGGCGGTTTCCACTGGAGGTTCGTCGCCAGTACTGGGACGCATGCTACGTCAGAAGCTGGAAACAACCATTCCGGCGGGTTACGGCCAGCTGGCGCGCCTGGCGAAGGCATTTCGTGACAAGGTAAAGACCAAGTTCAAGAGTGGTGTCGATCGCCGCCTGTTCTGGGAGAAGGTCCTGGAGGGTCCAATCGCGGAAATGATGGTGGCGGGGAAAGAGCAGCAAGCGACAGAGGCGCTGGAAAAGGCGCTGGATTCTGCCGGTGCCACCATGCCCGGACATGGTGAAGTCTACCTCGTGGGCGGTGGACCGGGTGATCCTGATCTGCTGACCTTCAAGGCCCTGCGGCTGATGCAGCAGGCCGACGTTGTGGTCTACGACCGGCTGGTGTCGAAAGAAGTACTTGAGCTGGTGCGTCGGGACGCTGAGCGTATCTATGCCGGCAAGGAGCGTGGTGTTCATGCTATTCCACAAGAAGGTATCAACGACCTGTTGGTAAAGCTTGCCAAGGAAGGAAAGCGCGTCTGCCGGCTCAAGGGCGGGGATCCGTTTATTTTCGGCCGCGGTGGCGAAGAGATCGAGACACTGATGGAGCAGGGCATTCCATTCCAGGTGGTTCCCGGTATTACGGCTGCTTCCGGTTGCGCCACCTATTCAGGCTTCCCGCTAACACACCGGGACTATTCACAATCGGTAACGTTTGTAACAGGGCATCTCAAAGATGGCACCATCAATCTGAACTGGCCGGCGCTGGCTCAGCCGCACCAGACAATTGTTTTTTATATGGGACTACACGGTGTACAGACGATTTGTGATCAGCTTATCGCTAACGGTTTGCCGGCAACCACGCCTGCCGCCCTGGTGCAGCAAGGCACGACCCGACATCACCGGACGCTGATCGGAGATCTCAAGACATTGCCAGGCATTGTTGAGTCTGGCGACGTGAAGCCGCCGACCTTGATCGTGGTCGGCGAGGTCGTGAAGCTTCACGAGAAGTTGAACTGGTTCGTGCCTTCGGCTATGGAATAGCAACCTTTTTTTGTTAGCTGGCGTCGCCTGATTTCTTCTTGCTGCCAATACCATGTTCTACGGCCATCACTGCAGCCTCTACCCGTGAATGCACGTTGAGTTTTCGCAATATGGATTTCACGTGCAATTTGACGGTGCCATCGGTGATATCCAGTTCGCGCGCAATGACCTTGTTGCTCTGGCCTTCTGCGATGTGTTCCAGGATCTCTGTTTCGCGCGGGGTAAGATCAGCCAGCAGGCCAGGCTTTTCCGGTGGTTCGGCTGAATCCGCGGATTGTCCCTGGACGATGCGGGTTAGTGAACCTATCAATTCTTTGGCGACGACATTCTTTCCCTGCACTGCATCTCTCAACGCAGGCACAAGTTCCTCGGGGTCCATATCCTTTAGAAGATAGCCTTGTGCGCCGGCTCGCAATGCACCCTCAAGGTCCTTTTCATCCCGGCTCATGGTGAGCATCAATACTGGTGTCTGAATACCTTGTTCACGAAGCGCACGCAGGGTGTCGAGTCCGCTCATTTCCGGCATATTCACGTCGAGTAAAATAATCCCCGGATTGAGTTTTTTCGCACACTCTATGCCTTCCTTGCCGGATCCCACGGCATCGGCAATTTCAATGCCCCGACTCTGAAGCAGCGCTTCGAGTCCTTTTCGCACCAGTGCATGGTCGTCGATGAGCAATACACGCATATCAGTCGACCTTGATCGGTGGGTTCTGCAGGGTTTTCTGCTGGATCGGGAAGGCCAGCTGAATGCGTGTGCCTTCGCCGGGCTCACTTTCTATTCGCAAAACTCCGTCGATGCGTTCAGCGCGTTCGCGCATGATAGACATGCCAAGATTCTCGCCTGGCAGGGTTGTCTCAATAGATTTATCAGTGCCACGCCCATCGTCTTCTATCAGCACAGACAGATGGTCGTCGTCGAGTTTTCCGAGCAGTATTCGAACGGTATGGGCATTGCTGTGCTTCCGCACATTAGCCAGTGACTCCTGGATGATGCGAAAGATCTGTACTTCCTGCGTTGGCGAAAATGCAAACTCGGTCCACTGGTTTTGCAGGTATACAGTAATGCTGGTTTCCGTTTTGAACCGCTCCACCAGTTCCTCAATGGAAGGAATCAGGCCGCGTTCATCCATGCGTGAACGGAAATTGGCGAGAAGTTCCCTGAGACTGACATGGGCTTCGCCCACGGCTTCGCGCAGTTGATCGACTTCTTCCTGTGCTGCCCTGATATCCTTTTTATGCAGAATCTCACCGAGCAACTTGACCTGCAGTCGCATGCTAACAAGAGATTGGGCCAGGGAATCGTGCAGTTCGCTACCGATGAAGTTGCGTTCCTCCATGATTGCAAGGCGTCGTTCGTTTTCGTCGAGACGAGTCTTCTCGATGGCAAGGCCCAGATGCATACCGATACTGTTCAACAGGTCCCGGACGTCCTTGCCAAGCTCGGCACTGGGACGTTCAAGGAAGATGTTATAGACACCCAGGATTCGATCCTGATACTGAAGCGGCACGACAATCATTTCGCTGCATGGGCCTTCCAGCATTACCCCGTCGAGAAACCGGTTGCAACCGGCGATCCCTTCCTGGATGCCAATGCCACCCTTACGTGCAATCTGACCACAGAGACAGCGATCCATATCGACCAACTGTTCCTGTTTAACGACATCCATAGCGAGACCGTGACTTGCTACCAGCACCGTCTGGTTGTTATTGGTATTAAGGCGAACCGTGGCTGCTCGCGCATCGAACAGCACCATCAAAGTGTCGAGAAAATGTCCCAGCAACTCATCCAGGTTGCGTGCGGTGCTGAGATCGGTGGCGATATCATAAAGAATTTCCAGAGAACGGGATTTGCTGGCGATGTGATCAGTTTGGGCGCGAACCTTGGTATCCATCTCTTCGGTGAGCACATTTAATTCATCGGTCAGACCATTGATGTCTCTCACCAGTGATACCATTTCGCCGTGGTTGGGTACTGGCACGTGGATAGCAAGATCCCCGGATCGCAGATGCTGTGACCACGCCCGAAGGTTACCCAGGGGTTTGAAGTATTCCTGGCGAAGCCGAATCAGAACGATAGCGATGAGCATGAGCCCCGTAACCCCGATCACGGCGAGGGCGCCGGTCGCGTAGCGAGGGTTGAGAGAAAACAACAGAGCCGCGATAAAAACAGCGATTAGCGCAACCAGGGGTAGCACCAGGCCATTGCGCTGCATCAGGTTCTGCAGGTCGCGCCAGTGCGCCCACTCAGGCAACAACAGGCGGCGTTTCGGCTTGTTTAGTCTCATGCTGCTGCCTTTGGAGTTGTCGGGTACGGTGGACATAGCGAGTTTTAAGGTTGCGGTTACGACAGCCAGATGGCGCAATTATTGACCACAATTCAGCGGGTTACCACAGAATCTAACATAAGTGCTAGCCGTCCCCGTGTTTGGGAGGAACTGCCGCCAGGTCGCCGTCAGTAGGCGGGACATAGTTCGGGTCGTTGGGATTCAGAAAAATAAACTGCTTGTCGCCAGAAGTAATTTCCACAAAATCCAGCACACAGCCTTTCAGCAGGTCCTGGCTTTCCTCGGCAACAACAAGCTGAATGCCTTCTGACTCAATCTGCTTGTCGCCATCACGTACTTCATCGAAACCGAGGCCATAGTGGTATGACCCATCGTCTGAGACTTTGGCAGCAAGCCGCAGGGCCAATTCACCGGTATCGTCTTCCTGGCGTGATTCATTGATCTGGTCTGCTGCTCGCTTGGTAATCGTAATCATGCTGACTTTCCTTTAGCCAATCGCGTTGCTGGCGGGTTGTATGTTGTGCTTGGTTTTTCTGATGAACTCAACAAACTGCTGGGTCCAGTGATTTCGTTTAACGTCTCGCTGATGAATGTAACTGGCAAGCAGGTTTTTATAGATAATGCCATCATGCTTGCCATCAACACCCACGCCGCGACGAACTTCATAGGCGAATTCGATGTTGGGATCAAGATTCTCGAGACTGGAGTAATGGAACTCATGTGCGGAGAATATTTCGTCTTTCGCCGAAGACGTCAGTACTGGCCACAAGCCTGAATCAGTCCTTTTTAGTTTGGTATAACCACGACCGATTGGGCGCTCATGCATGACAACATCACCTGCGATGACACCGACCATCTCGCAAACACGGTCGTCCCAGCGGATCCCCCGCGCAAGGTACATTAGCCCACCACACTCGGCATAGACCGGCATGCCGGCTTCGATAGCACCATGAATGGCGTTGAGCATGGGTTTATTAGCGGTCAACGACTCCATGTGCATTTCAGGAAAACCGCCACCAATTAGCAATGCGTCGACGTCTGGCAATGCATCATCGGACAGGGTATTGAACGGTACGAGTTCAGCGCCGGCCTGGGTGAAGGCGTCCAGATCATCAGGGTAATAAAATCCAAACGCAGCATCACGTGCGATACCGATTCGAATATCAGGCGGTGTGTTCCGGGTCGCTGCAGCAGGGACAGCAGCCTTTGGTGATTTGCCGGCAACAGCAATCAGCTTGTCCAAATCTACCTGGTTGGCAACCTGTTCACCGATATAGCGAATCTTGTCTTCGGCTTCCCGGTTTTCATTACTTGGCATCAGTCCCAGATGCCTCTCAACGATTTCCATGCCAGTGTCAAAGTCTACCGAGCCCAGAACCGGCACATCGGTGTAATGCTCGATGACTGCCCGCAGCTTGCTTTCGTGGCGACTACCGCGCACCTGATTCAGTATTACCCCGGCAATGTTGATATCAGTGTCAAACTGCTGATACCCAAGGATCAGTGGTGCAATACCGCGAGTCATGCCTCGCACGTCGACTACCAGGATGACCGGCGCATCGAGCAGTTTGGCAAGCGCAGCGTTGCTGTTGCTGCCATCGAGATCGAGTCCATCGTATAGACCCTTGTTTCCTTCGATCAACTGGATCTCGGAGCCGATACTGCGCTGCTGGTAGGTGTCCCGGATTTCGTCAGAGTCAGACAGGTAAAAATCGAGGTTGTAGCAGGGGCGGCCGCAAGCCTGACCCAGCCATAGTGGGTCAATATAATCCGGGCCTTTTTTAAATGGCTGTACCACGTGGCCATTGGCTGACAACGCGGCACTCAAACCGATGGAAATGGTGGTCTTGCCGGAAGATTTATGGGCTGCCGATACGAGAAATTGTGCCATAACGATTACGGACGCAAAATTTGCTTTTCCCCAATATGGAGGCGGCCGGAGCAGATGTCCAGTCCACTCCGGCCGCGAATTCGGCTAGCTTTGTAAGGAATTGGCTTTATGCAGCCTCTGCAGACGCCTCGGCCGTTTCTTCCTTGTAATGCGGATCAACGTCGGCGTCTGCCAGCGACGCAGGCAGGAACGGCAATACCTTGAGTGCAAATGTGGTCGCTGCCAGTGCAATGGCGACACCACCCAGTCCCAGCAATACTTCTGGCAGGCTCGGGCTGTATTCAGCAATTGCACCATCCAGGAACGAACTGGAGACCTCCATACCCGGGAACATCACCAGCGGATAGGCCTGACCACCGATAATAATGACGTACATCTGCGCCAGACCGCCAAGGATAACCAGGACTGCGGCAAGGGCAATGACGCCACGCGAGCGAGACAGCGGGGTAAATAGCAGCAGCAGCGGAATGATACCGCCAATCAGTATCTGGCCGATCCAGAACAACTGGGTGTAAATTCCACCATCCAGCAGGATAAAGCGTTCAATGCCATGATGCTCGGTGGCATAAAGGTTGGTCAGGTGATAGGCAACGGCAAAGTACAGCACTGCCGCGACAAATACGCCCTGCAAATTCTTCAGACGGTTCAGGATACGGTCACCAATCGGGCGGCCAGTCCATTTCATTGAACACATCAGCACCAGCAGGAAGATCGCCAGACCAAACGAGAACGACATAATGATAAACATCGGCGCCATGATGGCCGCGTCATAGGCCTGTCGCGCTACCAGGAAACCGAAGATGGAGCCGGTACCGGTGGTGAGTGCCAGGCGCCAGATAAACGCAGCAATACCGGCAGCCTTGTAAAACTGGCGTACGGAATTATCCATCATTACCCAGATATAGATTCCGACAATCGCCATGAAACCGGTATAGAGATAGATGTTCCAGGCAAAAATCGATTTGAAGTTGTAGTAGGTCATGGCCACGATCAGGCGATCGGGTCTACCGAGATCGAGTACTAGCACGGCCAGACCACCAACGAGGAGGGTAATGGCCAGCAACGCCGACAACCTTGCCATCGGTTTGTACGCGACGCGATTGAAGGCAGATGCGATTGAGGCGACGTTGAGCGCGCCGGATGCAGCAACAATCAGGAATACCGCGAATACATGAGGCGTGCCCCAGATGACCTTGTTAGTCATGCCGGTTACCCAGTGGCCATTGTGTTCCATATAGTAGGTAGCACCCAAACCGGCGGCAATTATCGCGCCTAGAACCGCGAGTAGGGCGACAAATCCCAGGCTGTTTCCTTCGATCATGCGAAAATGAATGGCTTTTTTCATTTTTTCTCGTTCTCGGACTTGCGCCCTGAATCGTTAATATTTAGATGCCGATATAACGAACACTGTTATCCAGGTTCAGATCCTCACGGATGCGCCTGGTTGCCTTGCTGCGAACCGTCTGAGCGATTTCGCTCTTGGGATCATTGAGATCACCAAACAGGATGGCATTGTGTCCTTCTTTCGCGCAGGCTTCCGCACAAGCAGTTGTGCCGTCACCGCGATCCACTTTGTGTACGCACATCGTGCACGACTCGACTGTGCCCTTACCGCGTGGTGCATATTCTTTCTGGCCGGTTATGTCCTCGTGCTCGAACGAGCGCGCCTTGTACGGACAGGCCATCATGCAATAGCGGCAGCCGATGCAAATGTGGCGATCAACCAGGACAATGCCATCAGCACGCTTGAACGATGCCCCGGTTGGGCAGACGTCAACGCATGGCGGTTCCTGGCAGTGTTGGCACATGACCGGCAATGAGTGCTCGTAGCCGGTGTTCGGATCCTTAACTTCGACCTTGCGAATCCACTGAGGCTTGGTCGCATCACTACCCTTGAGTTGCTCGTGATCAATGCCGTTTTCAGTGTGACAGGCATCCACGCAGGAAGTGCAACCCTTGTTGCACTTGTTGGTATCAATCAGCAGACCCCAACGCTGTGCAGCGGTGACTGCCTCTTCCGGTGACTTGGCCTGGGCAAGTTCAATTAGTCGAATTCCCGGGGCGATAGCGGCACCCGCCGTGGCGGCGGCACCCATAGCCATAAAGTCGCGGCGTGAAACACTCATTTTTCACCCCCGGTGATAGCGATCACCTTTTGACCAATCGCATCAATCGGACGCATGGTTTGTTTGCTGGCGTTTGCCTTGTCGGTATGACAGCTGAAGCAGTCAATACTGACCGCGGCGTAGGTATGGCAGCTTTCACAAAATCCGTCTTTACCCAGAACACTCTTGGTTTCCGGATCCGCATGGCAATTCACACAATTCTTCAGGCTGTGCTGCTTGGTACGAATACCCTGATGCACGGTTTTGTCACGGTGATGAAGAATAAACTCCATGTGACTTTTGCGCATGACTTCCGTTGGTTCCACACATTTGTCACCCTTGGTGATGCTGTGTTTGGGTAGCGGCACGCGGGAATTGTCGTGTTTCTCGTCTCCATGCCCGCTGGCAATACTGCTTGTCGCCAAACCCACGGCGGCAAGCAGTACCAGCAAAGAGGCGAATTTCTGGCTTTTGCGAAGCATTGGTCGACTTATTCTCCCAATCCCATCTTGATATAGCCGGTTGGGCAGACGTCCTGGCAGATGTGGCAACCGACACACTTGTCGTAGTCGGTGTCGACATAACGACCCATGGTTGCCTGATCTTTCTTCACGCGGAAGATGGCATCCTGCGGGCAGTAGATAACACAATTGTCGCATTCGAAACACATGCCGCAGCTCATGCAGCGATCCGCTTCAGCCTGTGCTTGCTCTTCGGAAAGACCAATGACGCGTTCTTCAAAGTGACCCAGTACTTCCTCGGAGCTAGGAACACGCTCTTCGCGCTTGTTGCGCGGCGTGTTCTCAAAGTGACCCAGGAACAGTTCAGATGCCGGAATAATTTCAGCTTCGGAACGATCTTCGTAGTTATGCACAGCAAAGCCAGCATCGGCGGTGCCACGCAGACCACGGTCGATACCACGCTCGGTTTCCGGGCCAGCAGGCTTGAATGCTTCCGGGTCGTGATGAGTTTCGTGCAGTTTCTCCAGCAGGTCGAAGTGGTGTACGTCCACTTTCGGGCGCTTGCCCAGTGCTTCCTGCTTGAAGTAGTGATCGATACTCTCTACCGCAATGGAAGCCTGACCGATAACAGTCGTCAGCAGGTGAGGGCGAACGATATCACCGCAGACAAAAAAGCCCGGCTTGTTCGGCATCTGGTAGTGCTTGTCAGCATCCATCAGGCCGCGATCGTTGCCCAGGTCCTCAAAGCCTTCGAGATTACCGGTCTGACCGATGGCAGAAACAATCAGGTCGCACTCGATATCAAATTCGGAGCCTTCAATCACTTCACCCTTGCCGGAGGAATAATCCATCTTGGCAACTCGAAGCGCCTTGGCGCGACCATTGTCACCAACAATCACTTCTACCGGAGTCAACGAACCCTGAATCTCGACACCTTCACGAGTAGCGTCATCGATTTCGTGCTGGGCGGCGGTCATGTTGTCGATCGGCTGCCGTGAGATCAGCATGACTTCTGCACCCTCGCGCTTGGCGATATCGGCAACGTCATGAGCGGTGTGACCCAGTACAATATTCTCCGGGCGATCCTTGTCGGCGATGTTCTTGATGCCACCGAGGCGACGGGCGACGGATGCCACGTCGATTGAGGTGTCACCACCGCCAACCACGACAACCTTGCCACCAACAGCCTTCAGACGACCCTCGTTAAACGCCGAGAGAAATGCAACACCAGTAATGCAGTTGGAGACATCGGCGCCGGGGATCGGCAGGGCGCGGCCAGACTGTGCGCCGATGGCGAACAGAACGGCATCGAATTCTTTCTGCAGATCATCGAGTTTGACGTCAACGCCAACGCGGGTATTCATACGGGTTTCGACACCCATGGCAATGATACGATTGATTTCACCGTCCAGTACGTCGCGCGGAGTACGGTAACCGGGGATGCCGTAGCGCATCATGCCGCCGAAGCTTTCATGGTCATCAAACACGGTCGCGCCGTGTCCCAGGCGACGCAGCTGGTAAGCAGCCGCCAGACCGGCAGGGCCACCACCAATAACGGCTACTTTCTTGCCGGTATCGGCGCCAGCTTCGAAGGTGTAATTATTGGCCAGAGCGGTATCACCGATGAATTGCTCGACGGAGTTAATACCGACGTGATCTTCCACTTCATTGCGGTTACAACCGTCTTCGCATGGAGCAGGGCAGACGCGTCCCATTACGGCAGGGAACGGATTAGCATCCGTTGAGCGGCGGAAGGCATATTCATGCCACTCGACGCCTTCAGCGGGCTTTTCGATCCCGCGGACGATATTCAACCAGCCGCGAATATCCTCACCCGACGGGCAGGAACCCTGGCAAGGCGGGGTCTTGTGGATATAGGTCGGGCATTTGTGACTTTCGTCGCCCTTGAAAATACGATCGGTAAACGAGCCCCAATCCTTCTCACTCTGACCGTCATGATAACGACGGAAGGTATGACCTTCACCTTTGTAAACTTTATCTACCGGAGTTGCCATCTGTTTCTCTCCTTATGTTCGCTAACAGCGTTTCTTGCTAGTCGACTGCCAATAATAAGACTTAACTAGTTTAATCTTTCGCACCCAGAACGATTGCATCGCTCACCAACTGGTGAACACTGCCGATCATGTCCATGGGGAAATCGTAATACGGAAGCGTTTTGGTGAACTGACTCTTGCAGATCGCACAAATCGCCGCCAGGAAATTGACATCGTTTTCTTCGACAACGCGCTTCAGTGCCTGCATGCGCGGCATGGCACCTTTCACGCGGAGCTCCATCAGGTCATCGGTCAACAGACCGCCACCGCCACCACAGCAGAAGGTATTCTCATGGATGGTCTCCGGCGCCATATCAAAATAATGATTGGCTACGCCCTTGATGACTTCGCGCGGCAACACGAACTGGCCGCCAGGGAAGTTACCCATGCGCGAAGCGCGTGCCACGTTACATGAATCATGGAACGTGATACGACGGTCATCGTTGGCGCTCTTGTCAATTTTCAGCGCGCCACGCTGCATCAAGCCATGTGTTACTTCAATAATATGCTGGGGAACAGGGTAGTTCTTGTCGAGAAAATCGAATGGTCCGATCAGCGTATTCCAGAAACTGTAGGCAACGCGCCAGGCGTGACCGCATTCACCAACGACGATACGCTTTACACCGAGGTCGAGCGCGGCATCACGAATTCGCATGGCAACCTTGCGCAGATTGTCCGGGCTACCAATAAACATGGAGAAGTTGGCGGCCTCTGAAGCATAGGAACTCAGGGTCCAGCTGATGCCTGCCTGGTGAAATACCTTGCCGTATCCAATCAAGCCATCAATGTGAGGCTCCGCAAAGAAATCGGCCGATGGCGTAATAACCAGAACGTCTGCGCCTTTTACGTCGAGCGGGTAACGTACATCGACACCGGTCTCGTCTTTTACGTCTTCTTCCAGGCCTTCGAGCGTGTCGGCCAATGCCGGCTCGGGCAGGCCAAGGTTGTTACCAATCTTGTGCAGCTTGCCAATAATTTCGTTGCAGTATTTCTGTCCCTTGCCGACGGTATCCATGATTTCACGGGCGGCCATGGAGATTTCTGCCGTATCGATACCGTATGGGCAGAATACCGAGCAGCGACGGCATTGTGAGCACTGATGGAAGTAGGAGTACCAGTCATCCAGCACTTCCTGGGTCATGTCTTCTGCGCCGACCAGCCACGGGAAGTACTTGCCCGAGAACGTGTAGTAGCGGCGATATACCTTGCGCAGCAAATCCTGACGCGCAACCGGCATGTTTTTCGGGTCCGTCGTGCCGAGATAATAATGGCACTTGTCGGTACAGGCACCGCATTTAACACAGGAATCCAGGAATACCTTGAAAGCCTTGTTGTTCCTGGCGATGTCACCCAGCTTTTCAACAGCTTTTGCTTCCCAGTTGTCTACCAGTTCACCGGGGAAACCAACGCTCGCCTGGTGGTCCGGTTTTGCGACAAACGGGCTGCTGTGTTCCATCACTCCCCGTTTGAGATGCGGGATGATGGGGTATTCCTGTAATTTTGGTGTTTCGAAATCTGCCACGCCTTAATCCTCTAGTAACATCCTCGGATGACTGTGTTTGGGACGACCTATTTAGCGCTCTCGCCTGAAGCAGGCTGGGCACTGGCAGTCCAGCCACGGACATAACGTTTCTCACGAGGGTTATCCACCATCACCCGTGTCGGCGAGAAGAATACGCCAGGCACATGCAACAGTTTGCTGATCGGAAAAATAATCATCAGCACGATCACCAGGCCGAGATGAATCATCAGCACCGGATCGGTTGGCAGCGGCTGCCAGTCAAAGCGCATCAGACCAAGAATGAATGCCTTTAGCGAAACAATGTCGGTATGGGCGCTGTCAATAAATTTCATCGCTGCACCGCTGGCACCGATCATTACCAGTAACAACAGCATTAAATGATCAGAAGGGCTGCTGATGTAGCGCACGCGATCGACTACGATACGACGGGCCCACAGACCTAGCAGGCCGGCCAGCATGGCAAAGGCTGCGTACTTACCGAACGGTTGCAGCAGGGCAACCCAGGTCCAGACCGGTTCGGTGAAATAACGCAGGTGACGCAACAGCACCAGAAGCAGGGCCGCATGGAACATCCAGCCAAACAGCCAGGTCCACTTACTGGATTTGAACAGGCTGGCGAAGACCGTCACTTCCTTGGTCATGCGCCAGGCAACACCAGCTTTCGTCGTCGGAGCTGGTGTCGTAGGAATCTTTAATGGTTGAGGTGTACGCGCATAAACGGCGATTTTATACGCCAGGCCGGCCACGAGCATTACCGTAGCGGCATAAAACATAAGCGCGTAAATGACTGTCACAGCTGACATCGTCTATCCCAAATAATTAGAAAAAGAGCGCAGGGCGGAACGACCGCCCTGCATACTCCTGGATACGTACTTAGACGCAGCCTGTCGGCTTTGGCAGGCCGGCGTACTTACATGCCTGCTTGGCAGGGCCGTACGGGAACAGTTCGTACAGGTACTTGCTGTTGCCCTTGTCCTTGCCGAGCTTTTTGCCAATAGCCTTGGTCAGAACACGAACAGCCGGAGCGATCTGATACTCGTCATAGTACTCACGCAGGAAGTTGATCACTTCCCAGTGGCTATCGGTCAGCTCGCAGTCATCAAGCTTCGCCATTTCAGCAGCGATTTCTTCGTTCCACTCGTTGCGATCTTCGAGGTAACCTTCCTCGTCGACAGCGATATCTTTGCCAGCTACGTTAATTGTTGCCATTTCGTTTACTCCTGTTGAGATTAAGTTGCGCAGTATCAGAGCCAGGACTGGACGCCGGAATTCTCGGCGGCCAGATCGACAAAGCCTGCGTAATCAACTACTTTGATTCCGTCGATGACCCGATCCTGGATTCCACGTGCTTCCAGGTCGGCACTTAGGGCATAGAAGGTGTGTTTCTTCATTGCCGTTTCGACTGTTGAAGTGATCTCGCTTCCGGTCAACGCTGCATAAACACCGTCTTCAATCAGCAGGATCGCGCTCCCTTCCTTGGCCATCCGCAAGCAGGTGTCCAGGGAGTTCTTCGTATAAGGTGACTTGTTTATCGTGTGTAGCATCCGGTTCACCCCTTAGAAATTCAGGACTATGTCCATGTCTTCCATCATCGATGTCAGTTCGTCAGAGGTCTTGACCTCAACATCAACAATAAAATCGTCTTCAGTCATTCCACGGGCGTCCATGGATTCCTTTTCCACGTAAAGCTTTTCTACGTCGTACATTTCGAGTGCACGGTAGGTCGGGGAGAAATTCTTCATCCCGGTTGCTTCGGTGTTCTGTCCCTTCTTAAGCTGGAACAAGCCGTCGTCAGCAAAGACCATGCAAACGTCCTGCTCAAAAGCAGCGCCGATTAACACAACTTCGAGCGCTTCGAGGGCGTAAACAGTGCCGTACGGAGCGGTGCGGGTCATGTACATCAATTTCTTGATTTCACCGCCTTCCATCATTTCGTCCATTTCGTCAGCCATTGTTCCCCCTTAATCGCCAAACGTCAGGTGACGATCGGATTGAATGCAGGCTTCAATCAGCTGACCCAGTCCCGAGATACGGAAACCCGGAGCGATGTTGTCAGCGTCTTTGCCGTTACGTTTGGCTTCATCGGCATCTGCAATGCCGCGGCGCTGGGCGGCGGCAACGCAAACAACCAGATCAAGACCATGCTTCTCTGCCAGCTCCGACCAGCGTTTGATCACATTGCGATCATCCTGCGGCGGAGTGCTGAGACGGGTGCCGTTGTTAACACCGTCGTGGTAGAAGAAGACACGAAAGATTTCGTGTCCCTTCTCCAGCGCAGCCGTCACGAACTGGTAAGCCGTGTCGGATGCTTCGTGGGTGTACGGACCCTCGTGTACTGCGATACTAAATTTCATCTATCTGCTTCCTTTTACTCGGTTCCGAAAACTTAGAAGCGGATGTGGGTCGACGCATTGAGCGTACGACGTGAACCGCGCCAGTCTTCAATGTGGAACTTGGTGAATGGAAGTTCAGTCAGTTCGAAGAAACGCGGCCAACCGATACGATCGATCCAGTCGCCGACACGCTCCCAGTCACGAGCATCTTCCTTGTAAACGTGGAGAATGTTCTTCACGATCTCGGCAACTTCCGGCCAACGCGGAGCGTTGTTCGGGATGCCGGCGGCAACCAGCTTGTGGAAGCTTGGCTTGCTGCGGGCATTGGAGTGCTTGCCACCAACCCAGATAGCGAGTTTGGTGAATTCGGCGTCGTTGATCTGCATCGGCGGGCACGGCGGGAAGCAGGCACCACAACAGATGCATTTCTTCTCGTCGACTTCCAGCGAAGGCTTGCCGTTAACGATAGCGGGACGAATCGCCGCAACCGGGCAACGGGCAACAACCGAAGGACGTTCACAAACGTTGGCAACCAGGCTGTGGTTGATCTTCGGCGGCTTGGTGTGCTGAACGTTGATCGCGATATCACCCTGACCACCGCAGTTGATCTGGCAGCAGGAAGTAGTGATATGAACGCGGTTCGGCATACGCTCGCTGATGAACTCATCATGAAGTTCGTCCATCAGGGCCTTCACAACACCGGATGCGTCGGTGCCAGGGATGTCGCAATGCAACCAGCCCTGGGTATGAGAGATCATGGTCACTGAAGGACCGGTACCACCAACGGGGTAGCCGGCTTCTTCAAATGCCTTGATCAGCGGTTCAACCTTGGACTCTTCGGTCACCATGACTTCGAAGTTCGAGCGAATGGTGAAGTGCACGTGTCCGTCGCCAAATTTGTCGACGATGTCGCACAGCAGGTTGATCTCGTAGGGACCAAGCTGGCGCTGGGTGCCAACGCGAACGGTCCAGACTTCATCACCGCTCTTGGCGACGTGGTGCAATACGCCCGGACGCGGACGATCATGATAAGCCCAATTGCCGAAGTTCTTGATGAACGTCGGGTGCATGTACTGGAACGGATCCGGAGTTCCGCTCTCAATTGGCTGGCGATGCTGTTCTGCCATGTTTGCCTCCAGTAATAACCTTAATTCTGATACAGCTATTTGCTTAAACGAAGGCCCGCCCCATTGGAGCGGGCCACGTCAGTGTACGAACTTAACCTGCGGCCTCAGCTTTACGCTGGTTCCACTTCTCGGCTTCGATATCCCAGTCATCCATGCGGACGTAGGAGATTTCACGCGGGTGGTTGATCATGTGCGGATCAACGTCAACGCCGATGCCTTCGAGGAAGTTAACCAGGCCGATACGCTCGATCATCTCACCGGTACGCTCGTGTTCCAGCGCATTTTCAGCAAAGAAGTCGATGGTCTCTTCGGCCATCTCAACCAGTTTTTCGTAGTCTTCGTCCGATTCCAGCTTCATGAACGGAACAATTACCGTGCCCATGGTGTCACCGATCTTCAGGGTGCGCTTGCCACCGATCAGAATGGTTACGCCGTGGTCGTCGCCAGGGCTAAGGGCCTTGGTCATGACGTTGATGCAGTGCATGCAACGCACGCAGTTGCGGTTATCGACGTCCAAAGTGTCGTCATCGTTCAGGGACAGTGCATTGGTCGGGCAACGGCTGATGACGTTGTCGACAACGTACTTACGACCCTTGGCTTCAACGAACTTCTTGACCTCGGCCTGGTCGACTTTCATATCGTCGCGCCAGGTACCGATAACGGCAAAGTCAGAACGGTGGATAGAGTTCTGGCAGTCGTTCGGGCAACCGGAGACCTTGAACTTGAACTTGTACGGCAGGGCAGGACGGTGCATGTCGTCCTGGAAGTTATTCACCAGCAGTCGGTGAATCTTCTGCTCGTTGGCGCAAGATTGCTCGCAACGGGCAGCACCGATGCAGGACATGCCGGTACGTACGCAAGGACCTGCACCACCAAGATCCCAACCGTAGTCGTTGATCTCGTCAAAGAAGTGCTGGGTGTTCTCGGTCGTGGTACCAATGAACATGATGTTGCCGGTCTGGCCGTGGAATGCGATCAGGCCTGAACCGTACTTGCTCCAGCTGTTGGACAGCTGACGCAGCATGTCAGTGGTGTAGTGATTACCTGCAGGCGGTTGTACGCGCAGGGTGTGGAATTCTTTACATTCCGGGAACATCGGCTTGCCGGTTGAATCCATCAGCTCGGTGAAGCGAGGAATGATGCCGCCGCCATAACCGAAAACAGAAACGGTACCACCCTTCCAGTAACCCAGACGGGTCTTGTAAGAGTGTTCCAGCTGTCCAAGCAGGTCGACCATCATGTTGCCGTAGTCTTTCTGCATGGCCAGACGTTTCAGGCCGGTAACAAAACTTGGCCATGGACCGGTTTCAAGTTCGTCCAGGTTCGGCGTCGGGTGAAAAGGTTTGCTAGATTCCTTTTCCTCCATCGGGGGCAGGTAAGTAGCGTGAAGCTTTGGATCTTTAGGCATTATTGATACCTCCAGTTATATTCTGTGTATCTACGCCTTGCCTCATTGGCAGGCCCGTGAGACAAGGCTGAGCAATTCCGAGCGGGTGCGCATCTTACTGCGAAAGTCCGCGTCCTTCCAGTGGTCTAATGCAAGCCTGTCTTGTTCTAAGACGGGCGCAAGTGTAAGCACGCGGGTGCCTCGACAACACCCTTCTTTGGGGGTGGAACCAAAGCACACCAGACCCCCCCAAAAGGGATATATAGACTTACCTTAGATCCGGCGCGTTGATCTATCTCAAAAGTCTAAAAAAATTATTTTATCAGAAGGTTATTAATCAAATATGAGATTAAATCTTAATAAAGGCTCATAACTGGATGAGTTTTAATGTCCATCCATATTGGGGACTTTTTTGTCGGAAGCCTTTGCTCTAAAGTGCGTTCGCTTTGAGACACCCGTGCCGGGGCTGTCCAGTTACCGGCCCATGTATATTAGGTATAACCAGATCACACTGGCTGATTTTTAAATCGGGACAAACAAAGTCTGATGAATACTGCCAATAACTCCGCGACCGCCGGCATCACCGGCTCGTCGCCATTTCAGCTCGGCGACGATGATCTCTATCAGCGCTGGCGCGACGCGAAGCTGGAGCGCTATCCCGAGTCGGCCGAATCACTCGTCGTCGAGATCACCGATGCACACAATCCCGGTGCTGCCGAGCTGGCACACATCAGCCGGGTGTGCGCGAAAACCAATATGGCTATATATGCCACCGTCGCCGGTGACCTGGAAGACCGGAGCATCGCCCGCACGTTGGGAGATCGCCTGGGCTTGAGGCATCTGGACCCCAACATGCTGGCGGATGAGGATGGTATTACTTCGCTAACCGTGGTCGAGGGAAAATCGGGTCGCGGATATATTCCGTATTCAAGCCACCGGCTGCTGTGGCATACGGACGGTTATTATAATCTCCCGGAGCACCGAATTCGCGCCATGCTATTACATTGCGTGCGCCCGGCGGCCGAAGGGGGAGAAAATATGCTGCTGGACCCGGAAATCGTCTATATCCTGATGCGCGAGGCGGATCCGGACCATATCGCTGCATTGATGCAGCCGGATGCCATGACCATCCCGGCCAATACCGAAACCGGTGTGGAAACGCGCGAAGCCCGTACCGGGCCTGTGTTTTCTATTGATAGTGCGACCGGCGACCTCCATATGCGCTATACAGCGCGCACTCGCAGCATAGAGTGGAAGCCGGACGACGCCACCCGCGCGGCAGTGACCTTTCTCGAGGAGCTGCTGGAATCAGGGTCGCCGTACATCTTCAACAACAAGCTGTCAGCGGGGCAGGGCCTGGTTTGCAACAATGTACTGCACAACCGCACCGCCTTTACCGATAACGAGACTGCGCCACGTTTGGTATACCGGGCGAGATACTACGAACGTATTGCCAATACCGAATGGAAACGACTGATAGACGGAGATAAGTAATCATGATGTATCTCAGTGAAGTACTCATCCAGAACGCCCAGCTCGACACCTTCGAGGAACTGCTGGAGGTTATCCGCCAGCGGGCGCCGGGAGAAATCCATTTCAAGATCGACGCCAAGCCGTCCTATCCAGATACCCCGCCAGACTGGGAAGACAAGCTGGAAGGCGCCTTTGTCGGCATTAATTCCATCACCCACAACGCCTACTAAACCATGAAGTACATTAAAGACGATGTTGGTAAAAACGACGCCGATTGCGCAGAAGATGCCGTGACGTCGTCGGCGCTGCTGGAGCAGCGTCTCGAAGCCATTCAGGACCGTATCCGCGAGCTCGATCCCTCTGCGGTGGGCGAGAAGGCGTCATTGCAGGTCGATGCCGCGAGTATCCTGGTCGATCTGCAGCGCGGTAAAGAAGCCTGGGATATGGCGCGTGCGGCACTCGATCCCCTCCTGGATGAACACAACTGGGAACAGGCCGCTGTCGCCTGCCTGATCATGTTTCATGCCGATCAGCCGGATTCGCTGCCGGCACTGGGCCAGGCCATCTGGTTATCAGTCACGTTCCCGGTCGATCCGGAGCTAACCGTCGCGATAATGCAGAACGTGGTGGACGAGACCCCGGATGATTCCGATGGCGCGGCGGTGGCTGCAATCGTTGCGCACTATATTGCTGACATGCGTACCGATGGCAAACAGCGTGACGATCTGCTGTTTTTCACCAACAACATGATCGGTAACGTTGCTCGACGTCATAGTGATGTCAGCACCCAGGAAAAATTTGATGCCTGGTTCTCAAAAATGGAACTGGATGACCCGGAAAAATTTCTCGTGCGCCTGCGCAACATTGTTGATGTGATGGTGCAGGATGAATGGTGGTTTGATCGCGAAGCCTTACAGGAAGCAATCCCGGTCAGTTAACCATGTATTGGGAAGACGAAAACAAACCCGCCTCTCAGCCACACGATAAAAGTGTGATCGACGTGTCTTATCGCATCACCTGTCGAGCCTTGCCGGTGGATCATGCGCACGCGCTTTCCGAAGCGGTGTTGAAGGAATTGCCATGGTTGAGGGAAGAACCCAAAGCCGGCGTTCACAGTATTCACGTTGCTGATTCGGGCAACGGCTGGATGCGTCCGGACAACCCGGATGACCTGGTATTTCCTTCCCGACGTACCCGCATGACACTCCGTGTACCGTTGCACCGCACTGATGATGCCATGGCGCTAGTGGGTACTACGTTGGATATTGAAGGCAATGCTTTGGAAGTTGGAGAGGCAGCAATCAAGGAACTTGGTGCGGTCAGTACCTTGTTCGCGCGCTACCTGGTGGCGAATGATCAGGACGACGAAGAGGAATTTCTCGCTAAAATTGCTGACGAACTGAAAGCGCTGGGTGTACGCCCCCGCAAGATGATGTGCGGTATCAGCAAGACCATTGCGACACCTGATGATACAATCCGCACCCGCAGTTTAATGCTGGCAGACCTGAGTCACGAAGAATCGGTGCTGTTGCAGCAATCGGGCCTGGGTGAACATCGCCATCTGGGTTGCGGAATCTTCATTCCGCACAAAGATATCAACAAACTGCACGAACTTGAAAAAGAGTAGGGCAGTTAGTTTTTCATTTAACCACTTGTTTAAATTATAAGGACTGAACGTTATGTCTCTGGAATTTAATGGAAACACCATCGAAACGACCGCAACCGGCTACCTGGTAAATCACGAGGACTGGTCGGAAGACCTGGCGAAGTTTATGGCAGAGCAGGAAGGCATTGAGCTGACCGACAAGCACTGGGACCTGATGAACTTTCTCCGTGATGAATACTTCACCAATAACCAGAATCAGCCCAATACCCGCAATATCCTGAAGGCGATGGCGGATAAGTGGGGTCAGAAACTGCAGCAGAAAGATATCTACGATCTGTTCCCGAAAGACCCGAGCAAGCAGGGCGGTCGTATCGCCGGTCTGCCGGAATCGCGTCGCAAGGGCGGTTACTAAGGGTAGTTCGACAAACGAGTCAGCAAGATCAGGCGGCCAGGGAGCTACTTCCGGCCGCCTGAATTGTTTTTGGAACTAGGAAACAGGTTATGGCGTTTACCACTGTAATATCTGCCGAAGAACTAAGTGCCCATATCGATAGCCCCGATTGGGTAGTTGTCGACTGCCGATTTACCCTGACCGATCCCGGCGCAGGAAAGCGGAATTACGACGAGAACCATATTCCGGGTGCACGTTACATGCATCTTGATGATGACCTGGCGGCACCGGTCACGGAAAAAACCGGGCGCCATCCACTACCGGATCCCGATACATTGGCAACGAAGTTGGGCGAATTGGGTATCGGCAATAACACGCAGGTAGTGGCGTACGACGACACCTTTGGCGCTATGGCCAGTCGTTTGTGGTGGTTGCTTCGCTGGATGGGCCACGACGAGGTTGCGTTGTTGGACGGTGGATTGCCGGCATGGGTTCGCAAGAAATTACCGCTCAGCACAGAGACACCAGCGATAGAGAAAAAAACTTTCGTTCCGTCCATGCGTGACGATATGGTGGTGGATATGCCAGCCGTGCAGGCGATCGTTGCTAAAAGAAAGAAAATAATTATCGATGCGCGTGCGGAAGAACGATTCACCGGAGAAGTTGAGCCCCTGGACAAGGTCGCCGGCCATATACCTGGTGCCTTGAATCTGCCTTATGAAGACAATCTCGATCTTGACGGCACTTTTATGTCACGAGAGGAAATTGTGGATCTCTACCATGATTTTCTTGGCGACAAGTCGGGAAACGATGTGGTGATGATGTGTGGATCAGGCGTTACGGCCTGCCACAATCTCGTGGCCATGGAGATTGCCGGGCTCAAGGGAGCGAAACTCTATGCGGGTTCGTGGTCAGAATGGATTACCAATCCGGACAATCCTGTCGAGACCGGCGAATAAGGTAAAAAACTGATAAAGGCTGTACTGGCCGAAGGCGGATATTCGGTTGGCCGATTAGCGTTTCGCACTATAAGCACCATAAATCCGGTAAACGCCGGGTTTTTTTAATTCCATTCGAACGTTGACCCAAATCAAACAAATTAGACTAATTCTAAAGTAGCTTACATCTCCCCTTTTTATAGCGCACCTAGATTGCTTTAGGAGAGCAATCAATTAATAGGTAAAGTCTATCGTAATAATAGAAACAAACGTTTTTACCGAATACTGACTTTTTCCTAGAGTAGACCCTGCATCTCCGGCAACTGGCGAGATGCCTCTACTGGATTAATTATTGAGGAGACCAAGATGGATGACAAAACCAAATGCCCGGTGATGCATGGTGCTACAACAGAGACCAGCATGTCAGTGATGGAATGGTGGCCCAAGGCCCTTAACCTCGACATTCTGCATCAACACGATCGCAAAACGAATCCGATGGGAGAGGGCTTCAACTATCGGGAAGAGGTCAAGAAACTCGACTTTAAAGCGCTCAAGAAAGATTTAACTGCACTGATGACTGACAACCAGGAGTGGTGGCCGGCGGACTGGGGTCACTATGGCGGTCTGATGATCCGCATGTCATGGCATGCGGCCGGTTCCTATCGCATCGCCGATGGCCGTGGTGGTGCCGGTACCGGCAACCAGCGTTTTGCGCCATTGAACTCCTGGCCGGACAACGCCAACCTCGACAAGGCGCGCCGTCTGCTCTGGCCGATCAAGAAAAAGTACGGTAACAGGCTCAGCTGGGCCGATTTGATTGCCTACGCAGGCACCATCGCCTATGAATCCATGGGGCTGAAGACCTTTGGCTTCGGTTTTGGCCGTGAGGATATCTGGCATCCGGAAAAAGATACCTACTGGGGTTCGGAGAAGGAATGGTTGGCTCCAACCGGTAGCGAAGGCAGTCGCTATTCCGGCGAACGCGACCTGGAAAATCCGCTGGCCGCGGTGATGATGGGCCTGATTTATGTTAACCCGGAAGGCGTGGACGGCAATCCCGATCCTTTGAAAACGGCTCACGACGTACGTGTCACGTTTGAGCGTATGGCCATGAATGACGAGGAAACCGTCGCCCTGACTGCCGGTGGGCACACAGTAGGTAAAACTCACGGCAATGGTGATGCGGCGTTATTGGGCCCGGAACCTGAAGCGGCCGATGTCGAAGAGCAGGGCCTGGGCTGGAACAATCACACCAAGCGCGGTATTGGCCGTGACTCTGTCACAAGTGGTATCGAGGGCGCCTGGACATCTGACCCGACCAAGTTTGATATGGGTTACTTCGATATGCTGCTCGATCACGAGTGGGAATCGGTGAAGAGCCCTGCCGGTGCCTGGCAGTGGGAACCCGTCGACATCAAGGAAGAAGACATGCCCGTTGATGTTGAAGATCCATCGATCCGCTGCAAACCGATCATGACCGATGCCGATATGGCGATGAAAATGGATCCGATCTACCGCGAAATAATGGAGAAGTTCCGCGCTGATCCCGCCTCGTTCAATGATGCTTTTGCACGT
This sequence comes from Acidiferrobacterales bacterium, assembly GCA_022340825.1. Taxonomy (GTDB): domain Bacteria; phylum Pseudomonadota; class Gammaproteobacteria; order Acidiferrobacterales; family JAJDNE01; genus JAJDNE01. Next base: position 24,280 of record JAJDNE010000050.1, read on the forward strand.
GCTTGGTTCAAACTGACCCACCGCGACATGGGGCCAAGGGCGCGCTACATCGGTCCCGACGTGCCGAAAGAAGAGCTGATCTGGCAAGACCCGGTTCCTGCAGGTAGTACCGATTACGATATCCAGGCTGTTAAGGACAAGATCGCTGCCAGTGGCCTGGGCGTCGGTGAGATGGTCGCTACCGCGTGGGATAGCGCGCGAACCTTCCGTGGTTCCGATATGCGCGGTGGGGCCAACGGTGCACGTATTCGCCTGGCACCTCAGAAAGACTGGGAAGGCAATGAGCCCAAGCGTCTCGCCAAGGTGCTGTCTGTACTTGAACCGATTGCTGCCAAGAGTGGCGCAAGCATTGCGGATGTAATCGTGCTGGCAGGAAATGCCGCTATCGAGCAAGCCGCAAAAGCTGCTGGTTTTGAAGTTACCGTTCCTTTCTCGCCTGGCCGTGGTGACGCAACAGACGATATGACAGATGCCAAAGCCTTCGATGTGCTGGAACCCATCCATGACGGGTACCGAAACTGGCTAAAGAAGGACTATATCGTCAACGCGGAGGAGTTAATGCTCGATCGCACGCAACTGATGAGGCTAACTGCACCCGAGATGACAGTGCTGGTTGGTGGCATGCGCGTGCTGGGTACCAATCACGGCGACACCGAACACGGTGTGTTCACCGAAAACAAAGGTGCTCTGACGAACGATTTCTTCGTCAACCTGACAGACATGAACAACACTTGGAAGCCGTCTGGCAACAACCTGTATGAAATCCGGGACCGCAAGACGGATAAGGTCAAATGGACCGCGACCCGCGTTGATCTTGTCTTTGGGTCCAACTCTATTCTCCGTTCCTATGCTGAAGTCTATGCCCAGGATGATAACAAGGAGAAGTTTGTGCAGGACTTCGTCGCGGCATGGACGAAGGTGATGAACGCCGATCGTTTCGATCTGGCCTAGTCCAAAAACTGGATCCCCACACCGTTTAGTTTGGCGGTGTGGGGATTTATTTGCGCGATGCTTCTGAATCTGCTCGAAAGCAGGGTTCTGTTTATTTGCCAAATAGCAGCGCATAAGGCCGCTCGATCACATGGTCCAGCTCACCGATAGAGAAAGTTCTCACCAGTCTGGCGGTTTCCCTGCTGTCGAAATAGAGCACGACTGTCGGGATACTGAGCACGCCATAATGGCTTGCCGCCTGCGGTAGGGCATCGCAATCCACAGAATGGAAAGTAATTTCCGGAAACTTTTTCTCGAGTAATTCGAGAATCTTTGGCTTGATGACTTTGCAAACATTGCAGCTGGGACCTGTGAAATAGGCCAGTAATGCCGGCGAAGCCTGGATTTCAGTTTCCAGTTCCGCCAGATCTCTGACGACAATTTCTGGCATTTAGACATCCACCCACATGCGCATCAGGTTGACGTAGGCAGTGTTTACCTGGTTCGAAGTCTCTTCATTCGCGGAGGTCTCTAACAACTTCTCTTTGGCTTGATAGAGTGTATATAGCAATTCTCGCCTGGCGGGATCACGCACCATGCTCTGTACCCATGTAACCGCGACCAATCGCTCGCCCTTGGTGACTTCCGCCACGTGATGCAGGCTGGAGGAGGGGTACATTACCGCGTCACCTGCCTTGAGCTTGACCTTGTTCTCGCCAAAGCTTGTATTGATTACCAGTTCACCGCCTTCGTATTCATCCGGTTCGTTCAGAAATACGGTGATAGAAATATCTGTGCGGTAAAACTGGCCCTGGCTGCCCATGATGGGATCGTCGACGTGGTCACCGTACTGCATGCCCGGCGTGTAGCGAGCATAGAAAGGACTGGCGACGCGTTGAGGCAGTGCACCAGCCTGGTAGACCGGATGTCGAACCAGGTTGCCCATCACTTCGTTATTTAGCAGTTCGAGTAATTGCGCATTCGCTTTGAGTTCTTCATTTTTTTTAACTGCGCTGGCGACCTTGCCAGCGGAGAAGCGACCATCGACAAACTCCGCACGGGCGAGTGTGCGTCGGACGTTCTCCAGCTGGGTGGCATTGAGTACGTTGTTCAGCTCTAGCATCATGGCCTGCGGGTATCCCGATTGATTATGTTGCTCATATATTAGGTGTATAAAATATCTCTGTACTGAAGGGTAACGAGACCCATTCCTACATCAGGAAAATACCATAAATATATGATTATTAATAAGAAAACGTGGTATTTTCCTGCGCCTCAGGATGCTCCCAGGTAACCGGTAAGAATGTGAAAAAACCTTCAATTTGGGCTTTGAAATCGAGGGCGACTCGGCTAGTATAAGCGCCCTCTAATGTACTGGGTAGGGGTTACCCGAGAACAGGAGCGGTAATTAATGAACAAGACATACTACGAAACCATTGACGTCATGGAAAAAGCCGGCGTGAATAAAGAATACATCAACGGTTGGGCCTGTGGCTTTTTGCACAATCCCAAGCGCGAAGAACAGCGCTTAACCGAGGCTTATGAAGCCGGCTACACGGATGGCGAAGAAGAAAAGACTGACGGCTATAGCAAGTGGTCCTCTTAATCGGGGTAAGCATATAGTCGAGTTGCTCTGCAAAGAGTGATAAAAAAGCAGACCTTATCGTCTGCTTTTTTTTCGCCTGCGAGGTTCACCGTAATGACTGATCCGATCAATACACAGGTATCGCCATACGCCTTTCGTGAGGTAAAGCCGCTAAGCTTTATCTTCGAAGTAGATGGCGCACTGCCAGCCGATGTCTGTCGGGAGATGGTGCGTCGCTTTGAAGGCAAGCCTGACCAGCAGTATCTGGGCCGCGTAGGCCAGCAGGCCTCGCAGGATCAGTCGATCAAGAAAACCATGGACCTGGCGATCAGTGCGCAGTCGGATTGGAAGGATATCGACGGGATTCTGCATCGCTCCCTGGGCATGGCCATTCGGGAATTCCGGGAAAAATTTCCGTTCTTCAAGGGACCGTTCAAGGACATTGGTTACAACCTGCAGCGCTACCAGGCCGGTGAGTATTATCACTGGCATATCGATGGCGGTAGCCACCAGTTTGCCGACCGCCAGCTTGTTGCGATCTGGTACCTGAATGATGTCGATGGCCCGGGCGGCGAAACCGAGTTCCTGTTTCAGGATGTAAAGGTTACGCCGAAGGAAGGAAAGCTGGTGTTGTTCCCGCCGTTCTGGACTCACGAGCATCGTGCCGTTACGGTCGAAAGCGGCGTCAAATATATTGCTACTACCTGGGTCGTCTTTGCATAATCGCGCGTGACACCTGAACTGATTATCATTCTGACGCTGGTCTGCGTCGCCACTTACACGTTTGAAATCGTCTTCGGCCTGGCGGGCACCATTATCATGGTGGCATTGCTTAGCTATATTATCGATGCGCAAACGCTGGTGATTTATTCCGCATTACCACAACTACTGGTCGCATCGATTGGACTGGTGCGTACGCCGGGTCATCTCAATTTCAGAACTCTTGGGACCATGCTGCTCTATGCGAGTTTTGGCGCCGTCGCAGGATTGTGGTTGTTCTACTATTTTTCGGCAGACGTCTTCCGCGTGTTGCTGGCAGGCGCCATCACGATATTTGGCCTTTACCTGGTAATTGCACCTGGTCGTTTGCGCCTGGCCAACTGGCTTCGAAGGCTGCTCGATACATTGAGTGGTGTCTCCCAGGGCCTGTTTGGAATAAGTGGACCCATCGCCATGACGCGACTGCTGGCAACCTTTGAAAACAAGACAGTAGTGCGCAACCATGCCCTGGCATTTTTTCTTTCAATGAACGTGTTTCGCGTCGGCGGCTACATACTGAACGGAACGTTTACCCCGGCGATACAGGAGGCGATGTTATGGTCGGCACCGGTTCTGGCAGCAAGCCTCTGGTTTGCCAATCAGCTTCACTTCAAGGTGAATGAAATGTGGTTCCGTCGCGTGGTGGCTTGGGTCATCCTGTTGGGTGGTATTAGTATGTTGCTAACTTGATCGTCAGTCCTGATTTTCCTCAGCGACCTTGTACCAGTGCTGCGCTTTTTCCGCGTCTTTTTCCACTCCCTGACCCTGTTCGTACATCATCCCGAGCGTGATCGCTGAACCGGGTAACCCCTGATCCGCTGCCAGCGTCATCCATTTGACTGCTTCCGCTTCGTCTTTTGCCACGCACTCGCCCTGCATGTACATGAAACCCAATCCATGTTGCGCGTACGGGTGACCCTGATCCGCTGCCAGTTTCATCCATTTCAACGCATCGGCATCATTCTGTGCACGTCCCAGGCCGTTCTGACACATAATGGCCATGCGGTACTGGGCCTCGGCGTCGCCGCTATCGGCCAGTGGTGCCAGCAGATTCGCGGCCTTGGAAAAGTGTTTGGCTTCAAATGCAGCGATGCCGCTGGCCAGGTCCATATTAATTTCTTCAGACATCAGTTGGTTCTCAGTTAATAAATAGAAAGTGAATCGGGGGGTGTGACTAAATCGCGGCTGACTCCAGCGTTTCTTCTATTTGCTCGCGTGCAGCCGGGCCGTGGTTGGTGAACGTATCGAGTACGCTGAGTGATGTTGACTGCCAGTGATCCTGACCGCGCAGTATCTGTTCGCTTAGTGACGCCTTGTCACCTGACGTCATCCACTGGCGGTAGGCTGTGTCCAGCCCCGGTGCGAGCAGCTTACGCATTCCGGAGAAGTTGGCGAAATACACATGCAATGCTGCGGCATTATCCTGCTCAACCAGGGTAGGCAGGGTAACGAGTGTATCGGCTAACAGGTCGCGTGCCGCGCGCGCCATGAATTCAAGTTTGGTTCGCGGGAATGAAGCGAGCATTTGTTCCCACTGGTTACCTAGTATCCTGCCGGCCCGGCTTTCGCCCACCTCATGCAGGATCAGGGATTCTGTTTCATTGTCCGTCATCTCGTCGAGGACGAGTTCGAGATCGCGATCCTTGCCATAGGTATCCAGGGCGCGGCCAATCGGTCGTTCGGCATGGTCTTTGGCAAAGCGCCAGTCCTCGATCCGTTCCCAGAGAAAGCGGCGCAACGATTCCTTGCGGACGAAAACGGTGTTGTCCCGATACATTGAGGGTGGCGCCACCAGGTCGCGCGCATGTTCGCGGCCGGAAACCAGGATCGTAATGTCGTCGATTTGATCCTGGCGCTCGAGATCGCCGAGGAAGAAATGCGGTTTGCTGTACAGACCCATGCCACCGCTGTAGACATAACCTTGTTCCAGCAGGTGACGGTTGATGCCATCGGCATCAAAGGGATCGTGTAGCTGATCATTGAAAGGAAGTTCGGCAAAAGCCTCGGTCTCGATTTCGTCCCAGATTTGTTCACGCGCCACCAACCAGTCGCCGACATCCTTGCGCGGTAGTGCTTCCGTCAGCGGAATCCGCTGCTCCCAGCGGTAGAACTCGCGCATCTTCAACAGGAAGATGCACATGGTGTAGTTACCGGCGTAGAAGGCGTCGGAGACGTGGCAGTTCTGCTGGACCTTGCCGACCAAATTGTTGAGTTCAGGTGTCATCTTTACTCCATATGTATTGAAGTCTAACACCGTGGTTTTCAATTGCGATGCGGGCTTGTGGGTATAAATTGTAGGGATTCTGCGCAGTTTTGAGCATCAGGAGCGGGTAGTCCGGTCGTCGCGCGTATAATAGACTTTGCCTGCAACCGGATCACATCATCAAGGGCAGCTACTGAATGGCAGTAAGACTGAAAACGCGATGGCACCGCACTCGCCGTAGCCGTAAAAATATCGAGAAGGCGAGCAAACCGAAAACGGTCGAAGACCTGGCCGGCGTCATTGCGTTTAATATCTGGAAATTGGCGCAGGAAATCTTCCGCCATATGGCCAAAGAGGGCTTTGCCTTTACCCAGGACGAGCAGGTGATGGGTGTGATCACCGAGGTGGTCGCCTTTCTCACCCAGATCGCCGATCGCATGGTCTATGGCAAACTTAGCGACGAAGAACGCGCCAGGTTCATCAATGCAGTCGCCCAGAACCTGGTGCGTACGCACCAGGCCAACCAGGAGGAGACTTTTGGGCCGGGTGACTATGCCGGACCCTTCATCGATATCCTGAATGACCGATTCGCCCACTACGCTGAATGCAGTTTCGACGAAGACGAAGGACCTGGCTACGCCTTCCGTCGCTACCTCGGCGAAAAGGTCTACGAAGCGATGGCGACTACCGATAACAAGTGGGTGATCGAGCATGTCATGGAGATCGAGACACCCGATGCCGTAAAGAACATGCGCCGCCTGGTGACAGATGTGATGGGCTTGCGCCAGTACAAGACCCGGAATCCGGCGACATAAACCCCGCACCGACTGTCGTCATCTGTTTAATTCGGGTATTCTTGCGCCGCGTCGAAATCGGCGAAAATAATTAACCCGGAAGCCTGTTTTTAGATGGAAGAAGCCAGCCAACTCTCCCACCAACTGGAAGACCTCAAGACGCGCGTCGACTCCCTCAGGGGGTATCTTTGACTACGACGCCAAGCGTGAACGCCTGACCGAAGTTCAGCGCGAGCTGGAGCAGCCCGACGTTTGGGACGACCCCACGCGTGCCCAGGAACTGGGTCGCGAACGGGCGCGCCTGGAGCAGGAAGTAGAGGGTATCGACATTATCACTGCCGGGATTGGCGATGCACGAGATCTGCTGGAACTGGCGGACGAAGAGGGCGATATCGATACCCTCGCCTCGGTAGAACAGGATGTTGGCGGGATCGAGGAACGACTGGCTGCCCTGGAATTCCGCCGCATGTTTTCCGGCGAAATGGATGCAGCCAATGCCTTTATCGATATTCAATCGGGCTCCGGTGGCACCGAGGCGCAGGATTGGGCCAATATGCTGTTGCGCATGTATTTGCGATGGGGTGAGAGCCACGGTTTTGGTACCGAGATCATGGAACTCTCCGAGGGTGAAGTGGCGGGCATCAAGAGTGCGACCGTAAAGTTTACTGGTGAGTATGCCTATGGTTACCTGCGAACCGAGACGGGCGTGCATCGGCTGGTGCGGAAATCACCATTTGACTCTGGCAACCGAAGACACACATCATTTGCCTCGGTATTTGTCTACCCCGAGGTGGACGAGTCGATAGATATCGAGATCAATCCGGCCGACCTGCGCATCGATACCTATCGTGCCAGTGGTGCAGGTGGCCAGCATGTGAATAGAACGGACTCGGCAGTGCGCATTACCCATGAGCCCACTGGCATCGTGGTGCAGTGCCAGAACGATCGATCACAACACAAGAACAAGGCGTCGGCCATGAGCGTACTTAAGGCGCGGTTGTACGAGCAAGAGCTGCAGGAACGACGTAACGAGCAGCAGAAACTGGAAGAGAGCAAGGCCGATATCAGCTGGGGCAGCCAAATCCGGTCTTATGTACTGGATCAGTCGCGGATCAAAGACCTAAGGACCGGGGTAGAGACGGGTAACACGCAGGCGGTACTGGATGGCGACCTCGACGACTTTATAGAGGCCAGCCTCAAGAGCGGAATATAACTTAATTTAGAATATTACAATAATTTAATAACTATATAATTTATATAATAAAAATGGGTAACGAAACCGAAATCGACGAGAACGAGCAAATTTCCCAACGACGGGAAAAGCTGGGCCAATTGCGCGAGGAAGGTATCGCGTTCCCGGTCGATTTCCGTCGCAACACCGTCGCTGGCGAACTCCTGGCCGAGTACAGCGAGATGGAAGCAGCCGAACTTGAGACGCGCAATGTCCGCTGCAAGGTCGCCGGTCGCATGATGAGTCGACGCGTTATGGGTAAGGCCAGCTTTGCCCACGTGCAGGACATGTCCGGACGGATCCAGTTGTTTGTTCAGCGCGATGCGTTGCCGGATGGGCAGTACAACGAACAGTTCAAGAAATGGGATATTGGCGACATTATTGGTGCCGAGGGCACGCTGTTTAAGACCAAAACCGGTGAACTCTCCATACGGGTTGAACAGATTCGCCTGCTGACCAAGGCGTTGCGGCCGTTACCCGCCAAATTCCATGGTCTAAAGGATCAGGAAATGCGCTATCGGCAGCGTTATCTTGACCTGATCATGAATGACGTCGCGCGTGATACCTTCCGGGTGCGTACCCGTATTGTCGGATTCATTCGTCGTTTTCTCGACGAGCGCAATTTCATGGAAGTGGAAACGCCGATGATGCAGGCAATACCCGGTGGTGCCACCGCTCGCCCGTTTGAAACACATCATCATGCCCTGGACATGGGCCTGTACCTGCGTATAGCGCCTGAGCTGTACTTGAAGCGCCTGGTCGTTGGCGGCTTTGAACGGGTCTACGAGATCAACCGCAACTTCCGCAATGAGGGCTTATCGACTCGACACAATCCGGAATTCACCATGGTCGAGTTCTATCAGGCTTATGCAGACTATCATGACCTGATGAATCTGACCGAAGAGATGCTGCGTGGCCTGGCGGAAGAAATCCTGGGCACTACCACGGTCGAGTACCAGGGCGATAGCTATGATTTCGGCAACCGCTTCACGCGAATGACCGTCAAAGAATCAATCCTGAAGTTCAATTCTGATGTTCAGGAGAGCGAACTGGACGATATCGATAGCGCACGTGCTATTGCCAAACGCCTCGATATACCGCTCAAGGAAAATTGGGGTCTAGGTAAGGTTCAAATAGAAATATTTGAAAAAACGGTCGAACACGAGCTGAAAGATCCGACCTTTATTACCGAGTATCCGACCGAGGTTTCACCATTAGCGCGACGCAATGATGGCAATCCTTTTATTACTGATCGGTTCGAGTTTTTCGTCGGCGGGAGGGAAATCGCCAACGGCTTTACCGAGCTGAATGATGCCGAAGATCAAGCCGAACGTTTCCGCAAGCAGGTGGAAGAGAAAGACGCAGGTGACGAGGAGGCAATGCATTTTGATGCCGACTATATCCGTGCGTTGGAGCACGGTATGCCACCTACCGCCGGTGAAGGCATTGGCATTGATCGTCTTGTAATGCTGTTTACTAATTCCGCTTCCATTCGCGACGTGCTGCTGTTCCCGCACATGCGGCCTGAGTAGTTTTCCAGCGACGGGCGCGACAGTGTCGAACCCAGGCATATTTTTAATGGGCCCCACCGCTGCCGGCAAGACCGCGCTGGCGATGGCACTTCACGAAGCCCTGCCGGTTGATCTCATTAGCGTGGATTCATCGCAGGTTTACCGCGGTATGGACATCGGCACGGCCAAGCCCAGCGCCGAGGAACTGCGACAAGCGCCGCACCGACTAATTGATATTCGTGATCCTGCCGATCCTTACTCCGCCGCAGATTTTGTCGCGGATGCAAACCGGGAAATGGAGAAGATTTGGCAGGAACAACGCATTCCGCTATTGGTAGGCGGTACCATCTTCTACTTTCACTCGCTCGAGTATGGTCTTTCCGAGCTGCCCGCGGCCGATCCTGCAGTGCGAGAGCAGCTTTTAGACGAAGCGGATAAAATCGGCTGGCCGGCGATGCACGCCCGGCTCGCCCGATATGACCCGGAAAGCGCTGCCCGAATTCACCCCAATGACGCCCAACGGGTTCAGCGTGCACTGGAAGTGCTTGAAGTTAGCGGGCAGGGCATTACCGAGATCAGTCGCGAGGCTCCACCGAAAGCCATGGCTCAGCCACCAATCAAGCTGGCACTGGTGCCAGAGGATCGGGAGGTGCTACGGGTCCGGATCGCCGATCGATTCATGGCCATGCTGCAAAAAGGCCTGGTAGAAGAGGTCGAGGCGCTCTACCGTCGGGGCGACCTGAACCCGCAATTGCCTGCGATGCGGATGGTGGGATATCGCCAGGTTTGGGAGTATTTGGAGGGAAAAATTCCTTATAATCAGATGGTTGAGCGCGGGATCACGGCCACCCGCCAGCTGGCCAAACGCCAGCTAACCTGGCTCAGGAGCTATGAAGGTGTTGAAATATTCACCGATACCGATCCCCGATTACGAGAGAAATGTCTCGAGTTTTTAAAGGGAAAATTGTCGAGCATGGGCGTATACTAATTGGATAAAACGTCCCCATAATAACGGCAGGCAGCGTGGAATGCGTTGTTAAAAGCCGGATTCGCCGTTTTAACGGGAAATACCTACAACAGAAGGACGATAATAAAATAGGAGAATGACTATGAGTCAGCCAAAAGGGCAATCGTTACAAGACCCTTTCCTCAATACCTTGCGCAAAGAGCGCGTACCGGTTTCGATATTCCTCGTTAACGGCATCAAGCTCCAGGGGCAAATCGAATCTTTTGATCAGTTCGTGGTTCTACTGAAGAATTCGGTGAATCAGATGATCTACAAACATGCGATCTCGACCGTTGTGCCGAGTCGCCAAGTCAAGATGTCAGTTGATAACGCAGAAGACTCAAGTTCCGGACCCGGAAACACCTAACGCGACCGCATCTGATAAAGACGCCAGCGCCCTGACCCGGGCGCTGGTGGTCCAAATGCGCCTGCCCGGTGGGCCAGATGACGAAGACCTGGCAGAATTCCGCTTTCTGGCCGAATCCGCCGGCGCCGAAGTCAGCGGCATTATCATGGGTCGTCGCAACAAACCCGATCCCGCATTTTTCATCGGCAAGGGCAAAGCCGAAGAAATCCATCAACGCGTCGAATCAGACGAAATCGAACTTGTACTAGTCGATCATGACCTGTCGCCGATTCAGGAGCGCAACCTGGAAAAGGCAGTTGGTTGTCGCGTGCTCGATCGCACCGGGCTGATCCTCGATATTTTTGCCCTGCGAGCGCGTAGCCACGAAGGAAAATTACAGGTAGAGCTGGCGCAGCTCGACCGACTGGCCACCCGGCTGGTACGTGGCTGGACTCACCTTGAGCGCCAAAAGGGCGGTATCGGTCTGCGCGGTCCGGGTGAAACCCAGCTTGAGACCGATCGTCGCCTGATGCGGGACCGCATTCGTCGTCTGAACAAACGCCTGGAGAAGGTGCGTAACCAGCGCGGCCTTCGACGTAAAAATCGAAACAAGATCCCGATTCCGACCATTTCCCTGGTCGGCTATACCAATGCCGGCAAATCCACACTGTTTAACCGGCTTACCGGCGCCAGCGTCTACGAGGCAGACCAGCTCTTCGCGACGCTCGATCCGACCATGCGCCGGCTTGATTTAGCAGGTAAAGAGCAGGTGATTCTGGCCGATACGGTTGGTTTTATCCGCCATCTGCCCCATACACTCGTAGAGGCCTTCAAATCGACACTCGAGGAAGTAACCGAGGCCAGCCTGTTGATCCACGTTGTCGACAGTCATCATCCGGAAAGTGCAGAACTGATGAGTCACGTGAATGAAGTACTGAAAGAAATCGACGCCGACGAGGTGCCGCAGATCGTGGTCTACAACAAGATCGACCTGACCGGTGAATCACCGCGACTTGAGCGCGATCAGAACGGGGCAATACGCAAGGTCTGGCTGTCGGCGCGCACCGGCGAAGGAACCGATTTGCTGTTACAGGCCTTGTCAGAGCATTACCGAAAGAACCGACACTATTGTCGTCTACATTTGCCACCCGCTGCCGCACGCTTGCGAGCGCAGCTTTATGATCGTGTTGATGTACTGGCCGAGCGCGGCGACGGCGAAGGTGGCTTTATTATTGAATTAACGCTTGAGCAACGAGATATCGACTGGCTCAGGAAACAGATCGGCTTCGAGGAAAGATTCCTGGAACAGGCTCAGGACAGTGAGCTTGCCCCGGTTGCATCATAAACCTAGAATGCCGCCTTCAACAGCTACATAACACAAAGTATTTAAGGAGTTCACGTGCCTTGGAATGTACCGGGTGGATCCGGAGACAAAGATCCTTGGGGACAGAGCGGTCGGGGAAATCAGGGGCCACCTGATCTCGATGAGATCGTCCGCAAGATACAGAACAAGCTAGGCGGGATTTTCGGCGGAAAGGGCGGCGGTCGGTCGGGCAGTAACGGTGCCGGTGGCGGTCTGGGTGCCGGCATAATCATCGCCATCCTGCTCGGCGTCTGGCTCGTGACCGGGTTCTATGTCGTGCAACAGGGCGAACGTGGCGTGGTTTTACGTTTCGGCAAGAAAACGGAAGTGACCACTGCCGGCCTGCGCTGGCACCTGCCATGGCCGGTTGAACGCGTGGAGAAGGTTAACGTTGAAGAGGTATCGGTTCTCGAGGTTGGTTACCGCACCAATTTGCGTACCGCTGCCAAGACCAAGGTTGCACGTGAAGCGGTAATGCTGACCCAGGACGAGAATATCATTGATATCGAGTTCGCGGTTCAGTATCGCATTAGCGACGCCAGTGACTTCCTGTTTAATGTACGCGACCCGCGCGGCACTATCTTCCAGGCAACAGAATCCGCAATTCGCGAGATTGCCGGCAAGAACACCATGGATTTTATTCTTACCGGTGGTCGTGAAGAGATTGGCCAAAAGACGCGCACGGTTTTGCAGGAGATCCTGGATCGCTACAAGACGGGTATCCTGATCACGCAATTGCGAGTACAGGGCGCGCAACCGCCGGCAGAAGTGAAGGCGGCATTCGATGATGCAGTCAAGGCGCGAGAAGATGAGCAACGCATCAAGAACGAAGCCGAAGCCTACTCAAATGACATTCTGCCGCGTGCACGTGGTGGAGCTGCTCGACAGCTGTCTGAAGCGGAAGGCTACAAGGCCAGTGTGATTGCCCGGGCAGAAGGTGATGCGCGACGCTTTAGTGCCATTGCCCGTGAATACGCCAAGGCGCCGCGAGTAACCCGCGACCGGCTGTACCTGGACACAATTGAACAAATTCTAACCAAGAGCACCAAGGTGTTTGTCGACCAGAAGGGTGGCAACAACCTGCTCTACTTACCATTGGACAAGCTGATGCAGCGTGCTGCCGAACAGGTAGAGCCATCGACGCCGGCAAATGAAACAGCTACGCCGGAACAGCAGCCTTCAATTCGTGATCGATTGCGTGAACGTGCGCCGGTAAGGAGGGTGCCATAATGAATCAAACCAAAATGGTTGCCGTCATTGGTTTGCTGGCGATCTTAACTATCACCGCGCTCTCTGTTTTTTATACAGTGGACGAGCGTGAAAAGGCGATCGTTATTCGTTTGGGTAAAGTGGTTCGCTATGATGATGAACCAGGCCTGCACTTGAAATGGCCGGTGGCAGAAGAGGTACGCTTCTTCGATTCACGCATCGTGACACTGGATGCACCGCCTCAGCGTTACCTGACTGAAGAAAAGAAATCGCTGGAAGTAGATTCATTCGTCAAATGGCGCATTGTCGACACCCTGAAGTATTACCTGACGGTTGGAGGTGATGAGTCTCGTGCCAATACCCGCCTCAGCCAGCTAGTCGACGACGGCTTGCGTTCGGAGTTCGGCAAACGACCGCTAAAGGATGTGGTGTCGGGAGACCGTCGCGAAATTATGCAGATACTGCGCGTTAACACAGCGCAAGCTGCCAGTCGCTTCGGTATCGAGGTGATTGATGTGCGCCTTCAGCGTGTTGATCTGCCAACAGACGTAAGCGAGTCGGTCTACCGAAGGATGGAGGCAGAACGTGCCCGAATTGCGAAAGAACTGCGAGCGCAAGGTGCCGAGGCCGCTGAAAAGATTCGAGCCGATTCAGAACGCCAGCGCGATATTATGCTGGCAGAGGCCTATCGTGACGCGGAACGTATTCGTGGTGAGGGCGACGCCAGGGCGACTGCAATCTACGCCAAGGCATTCAACACCAACCCCGAGTTTTACCGACTGTATCGTAGCCTGAACGCCTACAAGGCAACCTTCAAAGACAAAAGCGATATTATGGTTATCGATCCCAGTTCCGAGTTCTTCAAGTACCTGAAGAGCCCGGCGATTCGATGAAACCGGTAGCAAGGAAAGAATCGCAGTAGCGTGTTGCACCAGCGGAATACCGGCCAGTTCCGGTTTTCCGCTGGCGCTTTGCGCAATTAAATAATAAATTTCACTAGTCCCCGATTTCAGGTAATTATCATGTCCGGACCGGAACGCTGGCTGCTGCCCGAAGGTATAGAGGAAGTCTTGCCCGATGAGGCGAGACGCCTTGAGGCAATGCGCCGGCAGCTGCTCGATCTTTTTGTCAGCTGGGGCTACGAACCGGTGATGCCACCGCTGATTGAATATATTGACGCCTTATTGACCGGGGTCGGAAAGGAACTGGATCTGCAGACGTTCAAGTTAACTGATCAGCTGTCTGGCCGGTTAATGGGGGCTCGTGCCGACATCACGCCGCAGGCAGCTCGAATTGATGCCCACTATCTCAAGCGCAAGGGGCCAGCAAGACTGTGTTATATCGGTCCGGCACTGCGCACACGACCTGACGAATTCGCCGGTTCTCGCGAACCGCTGCAACTGGGCGCCGAACTCTTTGGTCACTCCGGTCCCGCTTCCGATGCCGAGGTGCTGCGCCTGATGATCACCACCTTACAGACAATCGGGATTGAAGCGCTGCATGTCGACCTGGGTAATGTCGCGGTTTTCCGTGGCCTGGCCGATGCAGCTGGTATTGGTGGAGAAAGCGAAACCCGGTTGTTTGAAGCGATGCAGCGCAAGGCCGAGGTGGAAGTGCGACAGATGCTTTCCGATTGGAACATTGATCAAAAGTCAGGCGAGATGTTGCTAAGCCTGATCAATCTCAATGGTGATAGTGGGACGCTGCTGCAAGCAAGAGAGCGCCTGGCCGCGGCGCCGGCAGCGGTCAAACAGGCCATTGATGATCTTGAGCAGGTTGCCCAGCTGGTGCAGCGTGAATTACCTGACGCGGATCTGAATTTCGATCTGGCTGAACTCAGCGGTTATGACTATCACACCGGTATCGTATTTTCGGTGTTCGTACCGGGTCAGGGCAAGGCGCTGGCAAACGGCGGCCGTTACGACGGGATTGGTGAGGCGTTCGGACGCACGCGCTCAGCTACCGGTTTCAGTACTGATCTGAGACAGCTGATGCGGGTGACATCTGAATCACGGCAAAAGCTTCGCGGTATCCTGGCGCCTGACGTTGATGACAAGTTGTTGCGTGAGACGATTGCGGAACTACGAAAAGCGGGTGAGCGCGTGGTTCAGGTATTGCCTGGTCAGGAAGTCTACCCGGAAGAATTAGGTTGCGATCGCGAGATCGTTAAACAAAAAAACAAATGGGGTGTTAAGGCGCTTTAGCGTCACGAGAATCAATATGGCGAAGAACGTTGTAGTAGTCGGCACCCAGTGGGGTGATGAAGGCAAAGGCAAGATCGTCGATCTGCTGACGGACAAGGCGCATGCAGTGGCGCGCTTTCAGGGCGGACACAACGCCGGCCACACGCTGGTTATCGACGGACAGAAAACGGTACTGCATCTGATTCCTTCCGGCATCCTGCGTGACAACGTCATGTGCATGATCGGCAATGGCGTTGTGTTATCGCCCACTGCGCTATTCAAGGAAGTGGATGAACTGGCTGAGGCTGGTATCCCGGTGATCGAACGACTGCGTATCAGCGAGTCATGTCCGTTATTACTAGAGCACCATGTTGCACTGGATGCTGCGCGCGAGAAGGCACGAGGAAAGAAAGCCATCGGCACCACGGGTCGCGGAATTGGCCCTTGCTACGAAGACAAGGTAGCAAGACGTGGCCTGCGTGTTGCCGATCTGCTTGACCCGGCGATGTTCAGCGAGAAGCTCGAGCAGGTGATGGAATATCATAATTACGCACTAAAACATTATTACAAGACCGATACTGTCGATTTCCAGCAGAGCCTCGATCTCAATCTGGCAATGGCCGAACGAATGGCGCCAATGATTGCCGACGTGACCGGCTTGCTGCAAGAGTATTCGGAAACTGATAAACGCGTATTGTTCGAGGGCGCCCAGGGTACACTGCTTGATATTGATCACGGCACCTATCCCTATGTCACCTCATCCAATACCAGCGCCGGCGCTGCCTCAACGGGTAC
>JAJDNE010000087.1 GCA_022340825.1 Acidiferrobacterales bacterium
GTCAGTACCAGCCACACTCCAAGTGCAATCAATCCCAGATCTTTCATCAGTTTGGCTCCCATCAGTTTATGACTTTTTTACTTTTTTGATTTTTGCAGCGCGGCTTCCGCGCCGACCAGGTCACCCAGTTCTCGCCGACACTCCGCAATCAGTTTCCAGTTTGCATGACGCAATGCCCCGTCATTCATTGCATAACTGTTCGAACGCTTGGCCAGATTTTCTGCCTGCGGATAATCTTCCTGTCCCAGGCGAACGCGCGCAAGCTCATGCCAAAGGCGTGCATTGCGTGGCTCGATCCGCAGTGCGCGCTCAAGACTGGCCGCTGCTTGCGCGTAGCGATACTCTGCAATATCACTGCGGGCCGTATCCGCCAAAGCGATCACGGCTGGGTTGCCCGATACCGGGCTTTCCTCGAACGGTGTGGTTACACATGCCGATAGCAAACCGGCGACTACGATGGCTATTAACGCACGTGAGAAAATTAGCCGCATTGTCGAATTCCTCTCATATCGCCAACTCAATCCTTTCCAATTACACGCTGAAACCAGCTACGGATTTTTTTGCCAGTTGACTGGCTCGCACAGGGAGCCGTTTTTTCTGGCGCAGAACCCTGGATAAAGGGGAGTTCCACCGTATCGCTGCAGCCTTCGTCAGCCCTTAATCCCGTGGCAACATCAATGCGCACGCGCTCCACATTTTCGGGCTGCGGCGGTACCAGCGGTTCCGGACCCAGTTGTGCCATCATATCACCCCAGACTGTCATCGCACCGCTGGACCCGGTGAGCCGCGTATTTTTGTTTTCATCATTCCCCACCCAGACGACCGCAACCCGGTCGCCGGTGTACCCGGCGAACCAGCTGTCGCGCAGTTCATCGGTGGTGCCGGTCTTGCCCGCGGCATTAATGCCTGGCGGCAGGTACTGGCTGAGGCGTCGTGCTGTGCCTTCTCGCACCACATCCTGCAGCGCGGCAGTAATCAGGTATGCCGGCGCGGCACCAATAGTCTGCTCTACCTTGAGAGGATAGCGTTGCAGGGGTTTCCCATCCGCGGTCAGTACTTCGCGAATAGCACCGAGGCGCATATGAAACCCGCCCGTGGCCAGCGTGTGATACATCTGCGCCACTTCGAGCGGCGTCAGGTTCACCGTACCAAGCAAGGTTGATGCAAACGGTGGCATCTCCCGTTCGACACCGAGCAGGTGTGCCGTTTCAATCACCTCATCAACGCCCAGCGCAAGACCGAGGCGTGCACTCGAGACGTTGTACGAATTGGCCAATGCCATTCTCAGCGGCACTTCACCATGAAACTCCTTGTCATAGTTCTCCGGTGACCAGTCGTCGGTACCTGCCTCTTTCCACACCAGCTTGCTGTCATCAAGCGGGGTGACCAGTGTATAGCGATCCGGTTTTGACAACGCGGTGAGATAGATGGCCGGCTTCATCAGTGAACCGATCTGTCGCTCGGCATCAAGCGCCCTGTTAAATCCTTCAAATCGCGGCCGGCGTCCGCCGACGATGGCGTGAATTTCGTTATTTAACGCACTGGTCACGACCACGGCGCCTTCAAGCAAGTCTGCCGGCAATCGCCGGGCACGCTCGATCTGATCCAGACGCCGCGACAGCGAGTGCTCTGCTGCTGCCTGTACAATTGGATCCAGTGTTGTGAATATCTGCAGGCCTTCTGATCGAAGATCGTCTTCGAAATAGTCGCGGCGCAATTGTCTGTGTACCAGCTCCAGGAAAGCCGGATGCGCAGACGCACCAACGCCCGGATTGTCGCTGACATCGAGGCCCCGATAGCGGACGGCGTCCAGCTCCATCTGCGTAATCAATCCCTGACGTTGCATTTCGGCCAGTACGAGATTGCGCCGTTCAAGGGCACGCTTGGGATGACGCCGCGGATCGAAGTACGTGGGCCCCTTGAGCATACCTACCAGTAGCGCCGACTGATGCAGCTCCAGCTGTTCGATACTGCGATTGAAATAAAAGCGGCTGGCAAGTCCAAAGCCATGAATGGCGCGATTGCCGTCCTGGCCGAGATAGACCTCATTGATATAGGTCTCGAGAATGTCTCGCTTGTCGTAATGTAACTCCAGCAACAGTGCCATTAATATTTCATTGAACTTGCGTGTAATCGTGCGTTCCGGCGTAAGGTAAAAATTCTTTACCAGTTGCTGGGTGAGCGTACTGCCACCTTGCACACGCTGGCCTGTTACCATCGTATAGAACGCACGCGCGATACCACGTGGATCGATCCCCCAGTGGTTATAAAAATTGTGGTCCTCAATCGCGATCAGCGCATCAACAACAGAATTCGGCACCTGTTCCAGTCGTACCAGCACACGGTCCTCGTTATGCGCCGGGTAAATGCCGCCAATCGGCACCGGATCAAGGCGCGTGAGATCAATATTCCTGCCGGTTTGAAAATCTGTCAGTGCGGTAATAGCGCCACGACTAAAATTGACACTCAGGCGACGGGCGGGCTGGGCGCCGTCCCAGAATGTAAAGTCGTGAACATGAACAGAAACGGTATGGCCTTTGTAAGAATACTGGCCGGGCCTGGTGGGATCATCATTCGCTGAATAGCGCAACATCTTGAGTTCGGCCACTAACTGCCCGGGTTCCAGCTTCTTTCCGACGAAAAGCTCAAGCGGTCGGGCGTATACCCGTGCCGGTAAAGCAAAACGTCTGCCTTCGAATTGCTGGCGTACGGTGTGATCGAGGTAAACAAGATAGCCGGCCAGGGCAAGCATCAGTAACAGCAGGGTCACGCGTACACGCCTGAATGTGATGACTTTTCGAAGGCGGGATTTACGAGAACGGGATTTCACGGTGCTACAGAGTCAGGTGTAAATGAATAAATGGCCCCAGAGCATAATGGTTTCCGGTCGGCGAGGAAATGACAGAAATCCCCGATTATCCGGCTCATCGCCACAACCGGCGGATTAGCACGTCTCCCCGTGAAAAAAGGAGTCTACAGAGGCGGTCGATGACCGGAGAAAATAGATGCACCCAGGCTGGTTAAGTTTTCCGCTTTTTACGTTGGTACATCAACGCATCACCATCGGCCAGCAATGCCTCCACTCCATGATGCACGCCTGGATCATATTCGACGATGCCACAGGAGAAGGTGATAGCGTAGCCACGATCCGCCTGCTGACAGTTACGCGCGATGGTTTTCTCCAGACGACGGACAATCCTGGTCGCCTGCTCATGTGTCATATTGGTCAGCAAGACGACAAACTCGTCGCCACCGATACGCGCGAAAAGATCGGATACACGAAATACGTTTTTCATCTGCTCTGCAAAGCACCTCAATGCCCAATCGCCCTCGGCATGACCGAACCTGTCATTAATCGGCTTGAAATCGTTCAGGTCAAAGAAAACCAGTGATGCCGGTATCTTTTCCCGGGCGCAGAGATTCAGACTGGGCTGGGCCAGTGACATAAATCCTCTACGGTTAGCGATACCTGTCAGATCGTCCACGGTTGCCAACTGGATGGCCGCCAATTCGCGCTCCACCATCGAGGCAAGGTCCCTCAATGTTTCGAGGTCTTCACTGCTGAAATTTCTCGACTCACGGTCAAGTATGCAAAGCGTGCCCAGCTTGCTCCCGTTTAGTGCTCTCAACGGACACCCGGCGTAGAAACGAATACCGGGGTCTTCCAGTACCAGAGGATTGTCAGCGAAGCGTATATCCTGTGAAGCATCCTCGATGACAAAAATATCGTCACCCAGAATTGCGTGCCCGCAGAATGAAATGTCCCGTGGTGTCTCGGAGATATCCAACCCAACGCACGATTTGAACCACTGGCGATCCTCGTCAACCAGAGTCACCAGCGCGATCGGTACATCGAACACACGCTTTGCCATGCGAGTCAGTCGATCGAAACGTTCTTCAACCGGCGTATCCAGAATGTTCAGGGACCTGAGTGTCGCGATCCTGGCCGCCTCGTCAGGCGGGATCTCGGGTGTTCGCAATATCGCTCCTTTGGCTGGATCAACGTATGACTTGTTGCAAGGAATCCCCGTTGGGATCGCGGATTACAAAGATAACGTCAACCCGCCCAGTATCTCGTATGCGCAGATTATTTATATAGTTTAGCCGTGCCGGTAAAAAGAAAAACACCAAGATTGACTGAATTACCCTGTAGTTATGGGGACTTAATTAGTAGGCAGTTTTGGTGATTGTGCAGAATCAGAAGGCATCTGCTGTCCCGTTCTTCGGTATGGGAGAACTACGATAAAATAAAACAACCTGTCTACTTGTCGGACCAGACTGCCAACTCGTTGCCATGTGGATCGGCAAAATGAAATCGGCGTCCACCAGGAAAGGAAAAGATATCTCTGACAATTGTCCCACCACAGGAGATCACCCTTTCTCGGGTGTGCTCAAGCTGATTGGCAAAGAGAATGACAAGTACTGCGCCATTATTCGTGGATGACATTAGTTCCGATTTGTAGAAACCCCCGTCAATGTTTCCATCGGTAAACGCACGATAATCGGGACCATAGTCTGTGAACGACCAGCCAAACGCGCTTTCATAAAAACCCTGGACTGCATCAAACTCGCTGGCAGGCAATTCGAGGTAATCGATTTTCTGGTCGGTAGGCATGGTATCGTCTCCTCTGACAATTTGCAGAACTGCAACAACGTCTCCCGTTGTGGATTAAACCCAGTTCAGCCCGCACTCTCCAATTCTGCATTCAGGTCTTCCTGCAAGTGACCGGCAAAACCAACGCCAACTTCTTCAAAGTAGTTATAGGCATTGTCTACACCGGCCGCTTTCAAGACGTCTATCTGCTCCGGGAAAACCGCGGTGGCACTGATAAGACCGGTAAAGCCGGATTCGCGCAGGCGCTTTGCGACATAGCGCTTGGCTTCAAGGTCCGGCGTCGCCAGCAGTACTGCCTTCACCCCGTCAAGCATCAGCTTGTCCCATAATCCCGGGTCCTCGGCATCAGCATAGAATGCTTTGCGCCCTTCTCTCTCGTGCTGCTCCACCTTGACCGGATCTGAATCAAGCCCGGTTATAGTGTGGCCTCGCTCTTTCAGGTAGTCATAGGCGCCGGTCCCCACGCGACCCATACCTATAATGAGGATGTCGGGATGATCCAGGCTGATCGGCTTGTCGTCACGATGCGCCTTGTGCGACTCAAACCGCACCAGGAATCGTTCCCAGCGGGCATACAGCAAATGGCTGTAACGGCTTAACGGCGCCGCGATCGCGAACGACAGAGCCACCGTTACCGCCAGCAGTGCGAGCCAGTCCTGGTTTAGCCAGCCTGCTTTCATGCCAGCCTGGGCAACAATTAGACCGAATTCACTGTAGGTCGCGAGGCTCAGGCTGGCGAGAAAGGCACTGCGCGCGCGCAAGCGGAACATAATCAGAATAAAAAAGAATAATATTGCCTTGACCGGCAAGAGCAGCAATAACAGCGGGATATAGATGAACGTGTCCAGATTCGGATGACCGCTAAGGCCGATTTGCAGAAAGAAGCCCACAAGTAAAACCTCTTTCAGGCTCCATAACGCATCGGACAGTTCCACCGCCCGCTTGTGGTTGGACAACACGACTCCGAGTAAGAGCGCACCAAGCTCCGAACTGACACCGAAATAACCGAAGCTTGCACCGCCCAGTACCAGCGCCAGTAGCAACCCATAGAGCACGAGCAGTTCGCCGTGGCCACTCAGATCAAGAAGTTTATGAATAAGCGGTCGCAGAACCAGAATTGCAATTAGCAGGAACGCCCAGGGAGAGGGAGTATTACCAGCGATATAGGCCAGCAACGCGACGGCCACCAGGTCCTGCATGATGAGGATGCCGATGGCGACACGACCGTGCAATGCTCGCAGCTCGCGCCGGGATTCCAGAATCTTGGCAGTAATAACCGTGCTCGAAAACGCCAACGCCGCCGCAACCAGTACTCCCGAGCTAGTCTGCAATCCATACATTGTACCGACCACAACAAACAGAATCGGAGTAACGATCAGCATGTGCATCGCGGCACCACCCATTACATCCGGATACAACAGGCTGCGTAGTCGCAACTTTAGTCCGACACTGAACAACAGTACCAAAACACCGGCGTGGGCAATTTCTTCGAGTACGGGATTACTCTCGTATCCGAGAGCGCTAAGACCGAAACCGGCGATCAGGTATCCTACCAACGGTGGCAAGCCGGCGAGGCGAACGACCAGGCCAAGAATAAAGGCGAAGCTGAGCCAGATGGCAGCGGTGGTCATAACTATACTTTCCGCTTTTTCAAGAGCTCCCATATGGGTAGTGCGGCCAGCCCACCAACCAGGCCTGAGAGATAACCGGGAATACGTGTATCAAATAGATAGCGCCAGAACTGGCCCACCAGAAAACTTATCACTACCACGGATACAATGGTGATTATCAATCGGTGCGATAGTATCATGACTCCCCCTGCTCCTCTTCGCCGGATTGTTTTTTCTTGAGACTCTCGACATTGGCAATCAGCGCGGTTACGGTTTCTTTTAACAAATCCAGCTCGTCCGGATTCAAGTCATGCAACTGTTCCAGGTTGTATTCAATGGTGTCGATAATTCTTTTATGGGGGCGTTGCATTGGTCGCATGAAGTATCCGGTAATGGTCGCGACAATGGCACCAAAAAACAGGGCTGAACCCACCACAATCCATATGCCGCCGATTAACTTGGCAAGTCCCGTTGTTGGTATATCAGCCATACCTGCGGTCGAGAATGCTGCGACTCCCCAGTACAGTGCCTCACCGTAGGAATCAATCGCACTCCCTTCTGCGCCAAGCTCCGCCTGATATATTCCTGCAGCAAAAGCCAGCCACAACACCACCAGCAGCACGATCATTTTGGTAAAGGGCGTATAGATGGAGACATCCGTAAAAAAGCGCTTTACCCGGGCACGTCGTTCTATCATTTTCATTTTCAATCACCGCTTCAAAACCATCGACAGACTATCGATAAAGCACTTTAATACTCAGTATCAGCAAAAACAAACCGAAGAATTGTCGCAGGCGCTGTGGCGGTATCCGGTGTGTGATACGGGCACCCACCGGGGCAAACAATGTGCTCGCCACAACAATACTGAAAAATGCCGGGATGTTTACGTACCCCAGACTCATTACCGGGCGGTGCTCCATACTCCAGCCGGTGACGATGAACCCGAACGTGCCGGCGACGGCAATAGGCAGTCCAATTGCAGCAGAGGTGGCAACCGCATTGCGAATGGCAACATTGCACCAGGTGAGAAACGGCACACTCATTGAACCACCGCCTACGCCCATCAGCGACGACATGAGGCCGATTGCCGTACCCGCGACAAGCATGCCTGGAGTTTTTGGCAAATGACGATGAGGCTTTGTGGTATTGCCAAAAATCATCTGGGCGGCAACAAACAGCATGAAGATGCCGAAAATCAGACGAAGATCATGGCCTGAAATATAACGGGCAACGATAGCGCCCAGAAACGCCCCCAGCAGTATACCGGGCGTAATCTGCCTGAACACCGGCCAGTTAATTGCATTGTGTTGCTGGTGTGTCCGAATGGATGACAGCGAGGTAATCACTATCGTCGCAAGCGAGGTACCAATAGCGACATGCATTAACACATCCGCGCTAATACCCTGGTTCGCATAGAAAAGCGCCAGCACCGGTACGATAATGATACCGCCACCAATGCCCAGCAAGCCGGCCAAGGTGCCGGCAATCGCGCCCATAACCAAAAGAATAAGAAGTTCCAAACAATATTCCCTTAAAGGCCAAGGAAACCCTGTTTCACCTTCTTGCCATCCTTGAATGCTCCGTTGTATACCGAGCCGTCGGCATCCCGATAGGTGCCGGATCCATTCATCTTGTTATCGCGGAATTCACCGGTGTAGCGATCGCCATTCGGCCAGGTATAAACCCCCTTGCCGTTCATCTCGTTGGCCGCAAACTCGCCGGTATATTGCTCACCGTTAGCACGGGTAAAAGTGCCCCGCCCCGCCATGACATTGTCTTTGAATTCACCTGCGTAGTGATTGCCATTGCGCCAGCGGTAGGTGCCCTTTCCATTGAACTGGCCTGCCCTGAACTGGCCAACGTATTTTGATTTGTCGGCATCGATATACGTGCCGTGGCCGCTGTACACATTGTCGTTAAATTGACCGGTGTAGCGGCTTTTATCGGCATAGATGATCGTACCGGTACCGTGTTTCTTTCCCTTCAGAAACTGACCGGTGTACTGCGTGCCATCCACCCAGGTGTACTTGCCCTTGCCCGAGAATTCACCGGCGACAAAGTTACCACGGTAACTCCGACGCTTGTTGACACTGATTGCATAACCCTTGCCGTGGGCGTAGCCATTCCGGCAGTGGCCCTTGACCAGCCTCCATGCCACTACGTTTTTCTTAACCTTGCAGTTCGGTCTTGCCTTGCGCTGCCTGACTGACTTCGTTTTACTCGTGTCCTTGCCGTTGTTCACGCTACTGCGCGTACCACTGGACCCGGGGCCGGAGGCGCAACCCGCAACGAGGGCACCGACTGCAATAATCACCAGCCAATGACTGACTCTAACCATAAACAACTCTCAATAATTAATCGGGTGGCTGCGCCGGGTCCGCCGGGCGATCGATCTGCCGGGTGGACAGCAATCGCACATTCACCGGCCCCGGCTCAACGACAGTTTCGATTTTGGCGGCGTTTACAGGTAACGGCGACTGGTTCCAGAAAAACAAACCCAGTGCAATCAGCGCCAGCAGTGCGACCAGGCCCAGCCATTTGCGTGAGTCCTGTTTGGCCGGCGCTTGCTTCACTGTTGGCTTCGGTTCTGCAGCGATCACCGGTGCTACCGGCGGCGGTGCTACCGGCTTCGGTTTTTCAGGCATGTTGGCGGCCGGTTTTGGAGCCGGCGCCTTCCTGGCCTTTCTTGCCTCGACCGCTGCCGCCGCGGCGGCCTTCTTCAGTTTTTTCGGGTCGGTGTCACGCTTGTCGAAAGTATTGTCTTCAAAAACAATCTCGTCGATCTTGAG
>JAJDNE010000088.1 GCA_022340825.1 Acidiferrobacterales bacterium
AATGAAGTCGATAAGGGACTGCGCACGTCCTTCGGCCCCGCCCCGCGCGCCGAACGTAGCAATCCGGCAACCGGGAAACCGGAACAAGAAATTTCGGAACGGGAGCGCGAACTGGCTGGTCGGTTCATGCGCATCAATCACGCCGGGGAGATCTGTGCGCAGGGCCTGTACCAGGGCCAGGCGCTGACAGCGAGGCTACCTAAAGTCAGGCGAAAAATGGACGAAGCGGCACAAGAGGAAAATGATCATATTGCATGGACTGCCGACCGAATTCATGATCTCGGCAGCCACACCAGTTACCTCAACCCGTTCTGGTACGCTGGGTCGTTTGCCCTGGGCGCGCTGGCAGGCCTGGCCGGTGACAAGTGGAGCCTGGGATTCGTTGCCGAGACCGAAAAACAGGTCGTGGAACACCTTGAAAGTCACCTGGAAAAACTCACACCGGCTGATGAAAAGAGTCGCGCGATACTGGAACAAATGCGCATCGACGAAGGCAAACACGCAACGACAGCGATGACTGCCGGCGCTGCGAGTTTCCCGCGACCGGTTCAGCGCCTGATGAAAATTACGTCAAAAATATTTACCAATACGACGTACTGGATTTAGCCGACCGCCCTAGTCGACATTCACGATTTCAATATCGTGAGTTATCTCGGCAGTCTTGCCGAGCATAATAGAAGCCGAGCAGTATTTTTCTTCCGAGAGAGTAACAGCCTTTTCTACGCGCTTCGGATCCAGATCCTTCCCGGTGACAACGAAGTGTATGTGTATTTTGGTGAAGACCTTGGGATCGGTATCAGCACGCTCAGCGGTAATCTCAGCCACGCAGTCACGGATATCCTGTCGTGACTTCTTGAGAATCAGAACCACATCGAATGACGTGCACCCACCCATACCTATCAACAGCATTTCCATCGGGCGTGGTCCCTTGTTCTGACCGCCAAATTCGGGCGATCCGTCCATTATGACCTGATGACCGCTTTCGGTCTCGGCAACGAAACTGGCGTCGCCCGCCCACCTTACACTGGTTTTCATTTGTGGATTTCCTTCCTTTGCTTTACGGCTAATCTCAGCTGGCAAAAAGCTCGCCTAATTTACATCCGGGATCTTCCTCCCGCATAAATGCCTCGCCGACCAGGAAACAATTTACATTATGCTCCTGCATCAGGCGCACGTCGGCCGACTGATGAATACCGCTTTCCGTAACAACAAGGCAGCTATCCGGTATTTGGTCCAACAACCCTATCGTTGTATCGAGACTGGTTTCAAAGGTATGCAGATCGCGATTGTTGATACCCACCATCGGCAAATCGAGCTTGAGAGCAACTTCCAGTTCTGCGGCATCATGCACTTCAACCAGCGCGTCCATGCCCAGCCGTTTTGTCAAGCTATACAGATCGGAAAGTTGTTTGTCATCGAGAGCAGAGACGATCAGCAGGATGCAGTCGGCACCAATAGCACGGGCTTCATAAACCTGATAAGGATCAATAACAAAATCTTTGCGCAATACCGGTAGTGAGCATGTCGCACGGGCCTGCTTCAGGTAATCATCGGATCCCTGAAAGAAATCGACATCGGTGAGGACAGACAAACAGGTCGCGCCGTTGTCAGCGTAGCTCCTGGCAATCTCTGCAGGATCGAATTCTTCCCGGATAACTCCCTTGCTGGGTGAGGCCTTCTTGATTTCGGCAATAACCGCTGGCTTGCCTTCGGCAATCCTGGCCTGGAGCGCCTTGACAAAGCCACGTACCGGATCTGCCGACTGGATCCTGATCTCCAGTTTGCTCAACGGCACCTGTTGCTTGCGTTCGACGACCTCTTCACGTTTACGCTTGAGAATGCGTTTTAATATGTCTGGCGTAGTTTTCACTGTAACGTTATCCTGCCAGGCGCTTGCTGATCTCAACCAACGCATTAAGTTTTTCCATTGCCCCGCCGCTATCAATGACTTCACCTGCCCTGGCAACACCATCTGCGAGACTGGTGCTAATGCCGGCAGCGTAAATCGCAGCACCGGCATTGAGCTGTACGATATCGCGTGCGGGTCCGGTGTTGCCTTCGAAAACAGATTTGATTACCGACAGGCTTGCTTCGGCGCTATCGACACCGAGTTTATCGATACTGCTTTGCGCAATACCGAAGTCTTCCGGAGACACAGTGTAGGTTTCAATCTTGCCGTTTTTCAGTTCGGCGACAAATGTCGGTGCACCCACACTGATCTCATCCATGCCATCCTGCGAATGAACCACCAGCACATGTTCACTACCTAACTGTTTCAGCACTTCTGCCAGCGGCTCGACCCATTGATTACTGAACACGCCCAGAACCTGATTCGGCGCGCCGGCGGGATTGGTTAGCGGGCCCAGGACATTAAATATCGTGCGCACACCCATTTCCCTGCGCGGTCCGATGGCATGTTTCATTGCGCTGTGATGCTTCGGTGCAAACATGAAACCGACACCAACTTCGTTGACACACTGCGCGACCTGCTCCGGCGATAGATCCAGGCTTACACCAGCCGCTTCCAGTACATCGGCACTACCGGACTTACTCGAAACAGAACGGTTGCCGTGCTTGGCAACCTTGCCGCCAGCGGCAGCAACGACGAAGGCGCTCGCTGTAGAAACATTAAAGGTGCTGGCGGCATCACCACCAGTACCACAGGTATCCACCAGGTGTGGGCCACTGACTTCGACATGGGTGGCTAGCTCACGCATAACCCGGGCAGCGGCCGTGATTTCGTCGACGGTTTCACCCTTCATGCGCAAACCGATGAGAAACCCGCCGATCTGGGCCTGGGTTGCCTCGCCGGTCATGATGGTTTGCATCACCGAGTACATGTCGTCGGTGCTCAGGTCATGGTGTTCGGTTACTGCACGAATGGCGGCTGGCATATCCATGGCATATTCCTTTTCTGTTTTAGCTACTTTGTTTGCAGAAAGTTTTTCAACAGGGCATGGCCGTGCTCGGTCAGGATCGACTCGGGGTGAAACTGTACACCTTCAATGGCGAATTCCTTATGCCGTAAGCCCATGATCTCATCATCATCAGTCCAGGCAGTCACCTCGAGACAGTCCGGCAAGGTCTCGCGCTCGACAACCAGCGAATGATATCGCGTTGCCTGAAATGGATTGCTCAGGCCTTTAAATACGCCGACATCGCTGTGGTAGATCATCGAAGTCTTGCCATGCATCAGCTCCTGGGCATGAACAATTTTGCCACCAAAGGCCTGGCCGATACTTTGATGGCCCAGGCAAACGCCGAGAATGGGCAGTTTACCGGCGAAGGCCTTGATCGCCTCGATCGAGATACCAGCCTCGTTTGGTGTGCACGGCCCGGGCGATATCACCATGCGATCCGGTGCCAGAGATTCAATCTCTTCTACCGTAATCTGATCATTGCGATAAACGCGCACGTCTTCACCGAGCTCCCCCAGATACTGCACCAGGTTATAGGTAAAGGAATCGTAGTTATCAATCATCAGCAACATGACTACACCTCCGATTCCCGGTTGAGGCCGCCCGCTGCCAGACTGGCGGCGCGGAATGTCGCCCGTGCCTTATTCATGGTCTCTTTCCATTCGAGCGCCGGCACGGAATCGGCAACAATGCCGGCGCCGGCCTGAATATAAAGCCGATTGTTGTGTATCACCGAAGTTCGGATTGCAATTGCCGTATCCATATTGCCAGACCACGAGACATAACCCACCGAGCCGGAATAGACACCGCGCCGGGTTGGCTCGAGCTCATTGATAATCTCCATCGCCCGCACTTTCGGCGCACCACTAACGGTACCTGCCGGAAAGGTGGCGCGTAATACGTCGATGGCACCCAGCCCCTTTTTCAGCTTGCCCACAACGTTGGAGACAATATGCATCACGTGCGAGTAGCGTTCGATCACCATGGAATCCGTTACCTTGACGCTGCCAGTCTCGGCTACGCGCCCGGTATCGTTGCGCCCAAGATCCAGCAACATCAGGTGCTCGGCACGCTCTTTGGGGTCGGCCAGCAGCTCTTCTTCCAGAGCCCGGTCTTCGGCTTCATCATGACCCCGTCGGCGGGTACCGGCAATCGGCCGAACCGTGACTTCATCATCCTCGAGCCGCACCAGGATTTCCGGCGAGGACCCAACGATCTGGAAATCACCAAGGTCGACGAAATACATGTAAGGCGATGGATTGAGCGTGCGCAAGGCTCGGTACAGGTCGAGTGGCGGTGCATCAAACGGAATCGAGAGCCGTTGTGACAGCACCACCTGCATGATATCGCCGTCACGAATATACTGGCGTGCGCGTTCAACCGCTGCCTCGAACTCAGGTTGCGTAAAGGCGGAAACAAAATCGCCCTCGTCGATGGTTTGTGGTGCGTGTGATGGTGGTAGCGGCAGGCCCTGTGCCAGGCGTTGCACCAGCTCATCCAGTCGCCGATTGGCCTTGTTGAAGGCATCGTCGATCCCGGGATTGACATGGATAACGACGTACAGCTTACCCAACAGGTTATCGAACACCACGACTTCATCGGAAACCATTAACAGGATGTCGGGCGCACCGATCTCGTCGGGTTTTGCCAGATCACCGAGGCGTGGTTCGATGTACCGGATGGTCTCGTAACCGAAGTAGCCGACCAGGCCACCGGTAAATCGCGGTAAGCCCTCGATTTCAGGCACTCGATAGCGCTCGGCAAACTGCTCGATATAGGCAAGTGGATCGTCATCACTTGCGCTCTCGGTGATCTCGCCATTGCGCTCGACGCTAATTTCGTTGCCGATGACACGCAGGATGGTGCGGCACGGCAGACCGATCATGGAGTAACGGCCCCATTTTTCGCCGCCCTGCACCGATTCGAATAAATAGGAATAACGCTGGCCACCGTGTTCTTCGCGGGTCAGCTTGAGATAAGCGCTTAACGGGGTGTCGAGATCCGCCAGGACCTCGCGCATTAACGGGATACGGTTGAAGCCTTCGGCTGCGTATCGGTCAAATTCAGTTTTTGTCAGAGACATGAGTCACCATGAGGGTTCATTCATCAACAGGAAATACGGACATACCAATTACTGGCACCATCGCCAGCCGGTATTTCTCCATATTGTTGACTCGATTCTCATGGTCAGACTCACTTGTAGAGGGTGAGATATTCGGTTGCTTGTTCCAGCGACGGGATTACCGCTTCCGGCTCAAGTTCGCGTACATCCTGGCCCCGATTATACCCATAGGGCACCAGAATAACAGGCATACCGGCGTTGCGCGCCGCCTGGGTATCGTTAATCGAATCGCCAATCAACACGCCGTGATCCGGGGTGATTCCGAAGTGCTTACAGGCATGCAATAGCGGCAGCGGGTCCGGCTTCTTTTTTGCCAGCGTATCGCCGGAAATGATCAGCTTGAAGTACTTATCCAGCCCCAGATCCTTGAGCAACGGCAGGGTAAACGCCTCGGCCTTATTGGTAATACAGGCCAGTTGGAACCCGGCAGCCTGTAGCTTTTCCAGGCCCTCGACCACGCCGGGATAAGGCCGACTCTGGTCCGAGACCAGCTCGGCATAGGCCTCAAGAAAAACTGCGTAGCCGCGCTCGTATAACCCGGCATCTGGCTCGGCATTCATCTCCCCGGTCAGTGCTCTCTTTACCAGGCGACTGACGCCATTGCCAATCCATTGCGCGACCTGGGCCTGCTCGTAAGTAGGCATGCCCAGTGATTGCAGCATCCGGTTGGCGGATGCCGCCAGGTCCGGCGCACTGTCTATCAGCGTTCCGTCGAGATCAATCATCACCATTTTCACCGCCAGTGGCAGCGAAAATGTTGAACTGGCTGCTGTTTGCCCGGACATGGTTTTCCCCTAAGCCTTCGCCAGTTCGTCACGCATGGCCTTGATGACCGTGTCGTAGACATTGGCATCCTTGTCGTTGGCGGCACCAAAGATGGCGGACCCGGCAACGAAGGTATCGGCACCGGCGGCGGCGATCTCGCGAATATTGTCGACCTTCACGCCACCGTCGATCTCCAGGCGGATGTCACGCCCGGAGGCATCAATAATCTTGCGCGCTTCGCGCAGCTTGTCGAGTGCGGTCGGGATAAAGCTCTGGCCACCGAAACCGGGGTTTACCGACATCAGCAGCACCATGTCGACCTTGTCGATAACATAGTTAAGGTAGTCCAGGGGCGTCGCCGGATTGAATACCAGGCCTGATTTGCACCCCTCGTCGCGCACCAGTTGAAGTGAACGATCGATATGGTCCGACGCTTCCGGGTGGAACGTAATATAGGTGGCTCCGGCCTTGGCGAAATCCGGAATGATGCGATCCACGGGCTTCACCATCAGGTGCACATCGATGTCGGCGGTAACGCCATGCTTACGCAGTGCCTCGCAGACCAGGGGACCGATAGTCAGGTTGGGGACGTAATGGTTGTCCATGACATCGAAGTGCACGATATCCGCACCGGCGGCGAGGACGTTATCGACTTCCTCCCCGAGACGTGCAAAATCTGCAGACAGAATCGAGGGGGCAATTTTGAAATCGGGCATGATCGGTTCCTTGGCGTTAGCGTTTGGTTGGCGTCGGGATCAAAAAATTTGAAACGCGAAATTTACCTGAAGCGGCCGGGTATTGCAGCCCTGAAAACCGCTAATTTCGTCGTGTATCCACTCGTTTTGCGAGACTTTTTCCGTTAATTGGCCATTGGAGCGCTCTTTACCCTGCTTCTGCCGCCCGATATTCTTTGCCCCAGACTCTGAAACAACTCATACAACAACGTACACAGGGAGATCCCATGGGAATCGCTTTGACGCTCCACATGCTGGCGACCGTCATCTGGGTAGGCGGGATGTTTTTTGCCTACATGGCATTGCGTCCGGCAGCGGCTGCCTTACTTGAACCGCCGCAGCGGCTGCCACTGTGGGTGGCAACCTTTCAACGATTTTTTCCCTGGGTGTGGGCCGCCATTATCCTGTTACCGGCAAGCGGCTACTGGATGATCCTTTCACCCTCGGCCTTCGATGGCTTTGCCAATGTTGGTCTCTATGTCCACATCATGCAGGGCATTGGCATTGCCATGATCGGGATTTTTCTGCATGTGTTTTTTGCACCTTATCAGCGCCTTGGTCGTGCGGTCGCAGCGAGTGACTGGCCAGAGGCAGGCAAGCAGCTAAACCAGATTCGTCAGCTAATCCTGATAAATCTCAGCCTGGGGCTGCTTACTGTTGTCATTGCTACCAGCGGTGCCTACTGGAGCTAAGCCAGGCCTGTTCAGGGCGCGCTAATTTAGCAATTAAACTTTTCGCTGGTGTATTCGGCCAGGGTCCTGACTACTGCGCTGTCGGTTACTTCCTGCTTGTATTGGCCGCGGCCGAATTCTTCGTTCAGTTCCTTGCGATAGGCCTTGAAAAAGTCGCCAAACAACTCGATTCCCATTACACCCGTCGCATGGAGTTCGTCACCGGACGGATCATGCTGAAGCAGAATCGTGGCCAGGGCGTGCGGTGCCGGCCCGGCCACCACCTTGCCCCCGGCGGTCGGATCGAAAACGCTGTGATGCGCACAGCAAACAATCACATTGCTCCGCGCAGCTACTTCACTGGTATCAGCACGATAGTTGATAAAACTCTTGCTCTTCGAGGGATAGGAAAGCTGGTGCGGGCAAATGGCAACAAATGCCACCACTGAGGCATCCGGCCCAACGCCACCCGGCCAGATGATCTCCCTTCCGTCCGGATAGGTGACGGTCGTATCGCCAGCCGGTTTTGGCAAACGAACGAGAAAGCACGGTGTGCCCGCAAATGGATAATGGAACAGATAGGTTTCACCCTGCTTGAGGCCACTGGCACGGATCGGCTGCCCGCTACTATCCACCAGCTTCACGCGGGCAGTGTTCGTTGATGCCGTTTGGGTTTGCGCCAACAACCGCGGATTGGCGGCTACCAATGCCGCGGTCGCGGTGCAAAGCTTGACGAACTTACGCCGGTCCACAATTACCCCTTCAAATTTCCAGGGGGAGTGAATTGGCCTGCCTCCGTCATCAGGAGAACATATCCCGATACAGGCCCCGGGCCCATTCGAGATTTGCCTGTCCCCGTGCCGTATCCCAATCCTGGAACATCTTGACCCTGTCGAAAGCGAATGACTTGTCTTTCGAATTGTACTTGTAATAGGCGTCGACACTGATGGACTGCAACGGATCCGCCGTGACAGCAGAATAACAAATGGTGTTGGGGCTCTCCCATTCGAGTTCCTTGCCACGGGAACGCGCCGCGATCAACCGGGCGACAAACTTGGCTTCGGAGTTTGAAGTATTGCCGCTCTTGGAAAACGGCATGGGACGCGCATCCCCTGTAACGTAGACACGGTTGTCGCCGATGACGTTATATTTCAGTACGTCGATGTTGGCTTCTTTTTGCATGCTGTCCTTGCTGACCAGGCCCAGTGTCTCGATCAGGCGTGCAGCGCGAACACTTGGGTAGATGGCGGCATCATCAAATTTGTAGGACTCAAATTCGGTGTTAACCGTCTTCTTGGCAACGTCCACAGACTTGATCACCTGGCCCGGCTGGTAATCGATGATACCCTTGTAGAACTTGTCGAAGGCAGCGTGAAAGCCTTCCTTCTTAATGGTGATATCCGGATTGGCATCGATTAGCAAAACCTTGCCCTTGATTTTCTCCTTCTTGAAAATCGACGCCACCATGCAGGCGCGTTCATACGGTCCAGGCAAACAGCGGTAATTGCCTGCTGGAGTAGTCAACAGGAACGTGCCACCTTCGAATTCGGCCAACTTGTTCTTGATGGACAAATGCTCGGAGCCCGGCATGAACCCGGCCGGGTAACGTTGTTGCATTTCAACAATATCGCCGGGGTCGGTTACGCCAATGGATGCATAGTTGTAGTCAATGCCGGGCGCGAGAACCAGGTAGTCATAATTGACGAATCCCTGCTCGGTATAAACCTTGCGACTGCCGCGATCGACATCAACCACTGTGGCGTTGAAGAAAATGTAGTTGTTGTTTTTGGCAGCATCGAGAAAACTGTGCTGAAGAAACTCCAGACCAACCACGTCGGCGAGCCACAAATTACTGATTGGGCACGACATGAAGGTGGCGCGCTTTTCGATCATCACGACATCGAACTTGGGGTTCTCGCGCTTGAGGTATTTGGCCATGGTCAGACCTGACCAGCCACCTCCGACCACAATCACGCGCGGTCCTTTGGCCTTGGGGAGATTGGCCGCTTTGTGGCTGGCCCCCATCTTGGCTGAACTACTGAAGGCGCTAGACGGCAAAGCGCTACCGGCCGCCACGGCGGCACTTGATCCTGAGAGTTTGAGAAAACTTCGACGGGATAGTTTGAACATGGCAAATCCTCCTCAAATGGTTGAGATGGTTAAATGCCACCGGCCTTCCTGAATTGACCCTTCCCGGCGCCTTGAATCATCTATTTTGATGATTAAGTCAGCCTTTATTTCATACACCGGAGGAAAAAAGCTTGATGTCGATCAAATTGCGCTCAATCTGGTACAAATACCGCAGGGTTGGGATTCATCGGTAATCGCTGAAAACCGGGACGAAATGCCCGAGCGCTATTGATTCCAGGACTTAACTCCCTGCTTTTGCTATCAATTGTCCGCGGTACATGTGCATCTGGCAGGTAAATTCGAACTCGCCCGGCTCTTTCGGAATAACAACGACATCAGTTGGTTTACCTACTGGCAAGTCCGCAGAAATATTGAAATCGTTAAACAATACCTTCTCGGCACAGGGACTGGCGTCCTTGCGCAGGAAACGCAGGATAATGGGACGGCCCGCCGGGACCTCAATACGCGCGGGCGTATAGACGCCGTTATCCACCAGCACCTCTATTGGCTTCACTCCGGACTCGCGTCGCGCTCTGGGGCGTGACAGCCAGAACCACCAGACAATCAAGCCGATAAAAACCAGGCTGCCCGCATTAACCGCAACGATATTCACCGCTTGCCCCCGGCCTTGAACAGGCGCAGCCGGTTGGCATTGCTGACCACGGTAACCGAGGACATCGCCATGGCACCGCCAGCGATGATGGGATTTAGCAGGATGCCGAAAAACGGAAACAGGATACCGGCAGCAACCGGGATGCCCAGCGAGTTGTAGACAAAGGCACCAAACAGGTTCTGTTTAATGTTGCGCACGGTGGCACGAGAGATGTCGATGGCATCCGGCACGCCGTGTAATGAACCACGCATCAGGGTGATATCGGCGCTCTCGATTGCGACGTCGGTGCCGGTGCCAATCGCGAAACCGATATTGGCGCGGGCGAGTGCCGGTGCATCATTGATACCGTCACCCACCATGCCAACGATGTCACCGCGCGCCTGTAGTTCCGCTACCTTGCCCGCCTTGTCTTCTGGCAACACGTCGGCGATCACCTCATCCACACCAACCTGCTGTGCGACCACGTCGGCGGTTTTCTGATTGTCGCCAGTCAGCATCACTACCTTGATGCCCTTGCGATGCAGGCGATCGATGGCCGACTTTGAATCTTTCTTGATCGGATCCGAGACTGCGATCAGTCCCACCAGTCTGCTATCGACCGCCAGATACATCGGTGTCTGCGCCGTCAGTGCCAGGATTTCGGCATCGGTTGCCAGCTCATCAATATCAACACCACCGGTATGCATCAGCTTTTCGTTGCCGAGCGCAACCGTTTTCCCGCCCAGGCTGCCAGTCACACCGTGCCCGGCAACGGCCTCAAACGAAGACGCTGACTCAAGCTGCAGACCCTTCACTTTGGCGGCATCGACAATCGCTTCGGCCAAAGGGTGTTCGGAACCGCTCTCGATGCTTGCTGCATAACGCAACACCTCGTCTTCCTGCCAGTTGCCGGTTGTCACGATATCGGTAACTGTCGGACTGCCCTCGGTAACGGTGCCAGTCTTGTCCAATACCACCGTCGTTAGCTTGCCCGCTGCCTGTAACGCTTCGCCATTGCGAATCAGGACACCGTATTCTGCCGCCTTGCCTACACCCACCATAACCGAAATGGGCGTGGCCAGGCCCAGCGCACACGGGCAGGCGATAATCAATACGGTCATGGTCGACACCAGCATATAGCTCAAGCGCGGCTCCGGCCCGAAGTTGGCCCAGACCATAAACGTGATCACTGAGATGATTAGCACCGAGGGTACAAACACTGATGATATTTTGTCGGCCAGGCGACCGATGGCCGGCTTGGAGTTCTGTGCCTGGCGCACCATCTCGATTATGCGCGCGAGAGCAGTATCGCGACCAATACGTTTGGCCTGAAACAGAAAGCTGCCGGATTTATTGATGGTGCCACCGACCACTTCATCACCCGCTTTCTTCTCGATTGGCAAGGGCTCACCGGTAAGCATCGATTCGTCGACAGACGAATGACCTTCGATGATATGACCATCGACCGGAATCTTTTCGCCCGGTCGTACGCGCAGGGTCTCATCCAGGCCGACATCAGCAATCGGGATGTCCTGCTCAATGCCATCACGAATCACGCGCGCGGTTTTCGGTTGCAGGCCGATCAACCGCTTGATTGCCTCGGAAGTCTTGCCACGGGCGCGCATCTCCAGTGCCGAGCCAAAATTGATTAGCGCAATAATTATCGTAGCCGCTTCAAAATAGGCATGCCGGGCGAGGCTCGGAACAATTTCGGGAAACAGGGT
>JAJDNE010000097.1 GCA_022340825.1 Acidiferrobacterales bacterium
ATGAGGCCGATAAAAGGGGCCTTATTCACACCGGAATCACAGGTCTTCAGACCATTTTGATGTTGCACATTGTCCATTCGCAAAAAACTACCTTTACGTTTATCCGGAAAAACTGACAAAAATCGAGTTATCTCCCACTAAGTGTAACGGGCAATTGCTTGTCTGCAACCGGGCGACTCGGGCGAGACTTCGCAACCGGGTGGCCTCAGGTATACTTCGCGGCACTTTAGGTGAGCGGGGGAGGAATCCGGGGTGAAACACCCGATTTGCATCGTCGGCGGTGGCGTTATCGGGCTACTAATAGCGCGTGAACTGCATGCGCTTGGCGAAAATGTCATGATTCTCGACCGCCGAGAGTCTGGGAAGGAGTCTTCCTGGGCCGGTGGCGGCATACTTTCGCCATTATATCCCTGGCGTTATCCAGATTCTGTTACCGAACTCGCCCGTTGGAGCCAGACGGCTTACCCCGGCATGGTCAAAGAATTACAGCGCGATACCGGTATCGATGCCGAGTGGGTGCGTTCAGGTCTGCTAATTCTCGGGATAAGCGACACCGAAACTGCGGTAAATTGGGCAAGAAAATTCGCGATCTCCGCTAAAAATCTGGAATCTGGCGCAATCGATGAAATTCAGTCAGGTCTGGGCATGAATGCACTGGATGGTTTCTGGATGCCGGATATCGCCCAGGTACGAAACCCAAGATTATTGGCGGCACTCAAGCGAGATCTGCAAAAGAAATCCATCGAGATCGTTGAAAACGAAGCGGTAACAGGCTTTGGTATTGAAAATGGAGAATTGCGTCATATCAAGACAGATAACCGAACGATAACGACAGATCGATGCATAATCGCAGCTGGTGCCTGGAGTGGAGAT
Organism: Acidiferrobacterales bacterium; assembly: GCA_022340825.1. Taxonomy (GTDB): domain Bacteria; phylum Pseudomonadota; class Gammaproteobacteria; order Acidiferrobacterales; family JAJDNE01; genus JAJDNE01. Next base: position 874 of record JAJDNE010000097.1, read on the forward strand.
CTTTTCGCCCAAACCGGCTTGAGTATCCCGGTCAAGCCAATTCGCGGGCAAATGCTGTTGTACAAGGCAAAACCGGGGTTATTGCAGCGTATTATATTAAAGAATAACCGTTACCTGATTCCGCGTCGCGATGGGCGCATATTGGTGGGCAGCACACTGGAGGATGTGGGCTTTGATTCCTCCACTACCGAGGCAGCGTTCCAGGAGCTACACGAGACAGCGGTGGAGATGTTACCAGCCCTTGCGGATGTGGAGATCGAGGTACAGTGGGCCGGTCTGCGGCCCGGTTCTCCAGCCGGGGTCCCCTATATTGGCCAGTCTCCGGAAGTGAAAGGACTATATTTATGTTCCGGGCATTTTAGAAATGGCTTTGTACTGGGTCCGGCTTCAGCCCGGTTGGTGGTAGACCTGGTGCTTGGCAATACCCCTATTGTTGATTCCGAACCCTATAAAATTGACCGCGTCGACTAGAATTCGCGGCGTCTGAATCGCCTTGTTTCAACTTGATGACAGATTCGTCTGGACTTAGCCTATTGCTGGTTTTATACTCATTCTAAATGCAACCTATACACTATTCTAAACAAGAGCTTATCGAGCTACTTGGTCAGCAAGGGATAAATGTCACTTCCCAGCGGATCGATATTGCCCGGGTGCTGTTTGCGCACGGTGACCATGTGTCGGCCGAGGTGGTGTTCGATCGCGTCAATCGCGAGCTGGCCGATTCGCGTCGCGTCTCCAAGGCGACGGTATACAATACACTGGGCTTGTTTGCAGAGAAGGGCCTGATTCGCCAGGTCATCGCCGACCCGACCCGGGTGTTTTACGACCCCAATACCAAGCCGCATCACCACTTCTACGATATAAACAGTCACGAGTTGATGGATATTGATGAAGCCGATATCCGCATGCAGGGGCTGCCATCACTTCCCGAAGGCGCCAGGCTGGAAGGGGTGGATGTCGTTATCCGGGTCAGTCATCGGTAACCGGTTCTGCCGCAGCTTCTGCGGTTTGTTTTCCCGCTTTATGGTCTTATACTCCCGGGCTTTCCGCCGGAGTAGCTCAGTTGGTAGAGCAACTGATTCGTAATCAGTAGGTCGGAGGTTCGACTCCTCTCTCCGGCACCATACATTCCGTGAAGTAAGTGCTTGCTGACTTCACTCGCGAAATGGGTGCATAGTCATTCCACCATGAACTACGATTCTGACAGCGGCTTAATTGATGTAGCGCGATTTGTCGCATCCGGCAATTGCGACGAGCGACCTGAAGGCATGGATGTCGAATCGCTGATCATCCATGCGATCAGTCTGCCGCCGGGTGAGTTTGGTGGCGAGGGGATCGAACAGCTTTTCTGCAATGCCCTCGATGCCGACGAGCACCCTTACTATTCTGAAATTTGCGATCTCAAGGTCTCGGCCCATATCCTGGTGCGACGCGATGGCGAGATCGTGCAATTCGTACCGTTAACGCAACGGGCCTGGCATGCCGGTGCTTCCGAGTGCCTCGGACGGAACAACGTCAATGATTTTTCCATCGGGATCGAGCTCGAAGGTTCTGACGATGAGCCGTTCGAGGATATTCAGTACGAACGCCTGGCCCAGTTGGCCAACGTGATCCTTGGCGCCTTTCCGGGCTTGTCACCTGAACATATCTACGGCCATTCTGATATTGCCCCGGGCCGAAAAACCGACCCCGGTCCTCATTTTGACTGGCAGCGCTTTCGTACGTTGTTCAGTCAAACCGCCTAGGGTCTCTTCGTTTGTTGCGAAATCTACCGCGCACGCTGATGGCGATGGCCTGGTTGGGCCTGTGGTTTATACATAGCCAGCAGGTGTTTGCCGAGGGAGCGGTGAGTGTCATTGATGATACCGGCGCTACGGTTTCCCTTGCCCAGGCTGCGCAACGAATTATCAGTCTTTCACCGCATGCAACAGAATTGTTGTTTGCAGTTGGTGCTGGCACGCAGATTGTCGGTGCCGTCGGGTACAGCGATTATCCTGCTGCTGCCAAGACTCTCCCGCGCATCGGCAGTGCCAATCGGCTCGATGCCGAGAAAATTATCCTGCTCAAACCTGATCTCATTGTTGCCTGGCATTCCGGTAATACGCTGCAGGATATGAAGACCCTGTCCCGCTTTAATATACCGGTTTTTTACTCGGAACCGCGGAAGCTGGACGATATCGCCACCAATATGGATCGCCTCGGTCGATTAACCGGACATACCAAGCAGGCATCAGCAAAGGCGAAAGGTTTTAAAAAGCGATTGCGTGAAATCGATGGTGAGAATGAAAATAAATCCCGGGTGTCAATTTTTTTCCAGTTATGGCGCCAACCGCTCATGACCGTGAATGGCGAACATATTATCAGCGATGTGATGACGCGCTGTAATGCACGGAATGTATTCGAGGAATTGCCCGGCTTAACACCTACTGTTTCACGCGAGGCAGTAATTGAGCGTAAACCGGAAGTGATTGTTGCCACTGACGTGGCGTTAGATGAATTGAAAAAAGACTGGGGGAGTTATAATCAGATTCCGGCAGTTCGTTCCGGGAATTATTTTGTATTGTCAGCAGACCTGTTGCATCGCCAGGGACCGAGACTGATTCGCGGCGTGGAACAATTCTGTCAGGCAATAAACAGCGCGAGAGTGCCTGATCGATAAGGCGGGGCAGTGCGATCAGCTGCTATTTCTTCATTCGCTCCGACTGCCAGAAAACATCTGTGATACCGGCCTCTTTGTTAATCGTGCGTGCCATGACAAACAACAGATCGGATAAGCGATTCAGGTATTTCACCGGCAACTCGGGTATAGCCTCGCTTTTCGCCAGGCTGATCACGCGTCTTTCTGCCCGTCGACAGACACTGCGAGCCAGGTGGCACAAGGCGGCCGCGTGTGTGCCACCGGGTAAAATAAATTCCTTCAGTGGTTCCAGTTCATCGTTCATCTTGTCGAGCGCCTGCTCCAGGCCTTCGACAAGATTATTGGCGGGGATATCCGTGCCCGGCATGGACAGGCCGCCACCAATATCAAACAGGCGATGCTGAACCTCGAGCAGTATCGTCCGGAGTTGATCAGGGAGGGGCTCGGCCAGCATTAATCCGATCACGCTGTTGAGCTCATCAATATCGCCAATGGCCTCGATCCGTGGCGCATCCTTGTCGATACGACTGCCGTCACCGAGGCCGGTGGTGCCGTTGTCGCCGGTACGGGTATAGATTTTTGACAGGCGGTTTCCCATGGCTACTAGTCGTTCAACTGGTATTTAACAGGGACCATCATATTGGCATAGGCACGCCCTTGCCAATTGCTTGCCATGGCTACCTGGCGCACATCGTTTAGCGCCTTTTTTGCCGACATATCCAGTAGTCGATGACCCGAGCTGCGTGCAATTTGTACGTTTTTCAGTTCGCCAGTGTGATTGACATCCACGCTTAGCCGTACTTCGCCTTGCCATCCCCGTTGGCGTGCAACCGGTGGATAGACAAGGTGCTTGCTCAGGCTGGAGGTAATAACGCCCAGCA
>JAJDNE010000008.1 GCA_022340825.1 Acidiferrobacterales bacterium
CATCAATCATCGGCTGCGCGGGCTAGCTGGTATCCATGCCCTAAAAGAGCTGGACGATAGTCTGAACGAGTCGCAGGGCCTGCAAGCGTTTGTCGACCGCTTAAGCCAGATTCATGACAGAATATTACAGGCACCGGGTGTAGTACGGGAGTACTTGCAACAATTCGTCATCCAGCCCAGGAAGATCGGCAACATATTGCTGGTAAACCAGTCCATTGGTGCCTTGCGGATAAAACGCAGCCGGAAAACCACCGACATCAATGGATTCATGCTTTGGTATTGGCATGGTGACAGGGACATCTTCCAGGCCAACCTTGGGAAGCACCTCGGGATCGTCTTCTTCCTGCTGACGCTTTGCCAGATCCTTGGCTTGCTGAATGAGCTGTTGCTTTTCCTCGTCCGATAGTTTCGCTTTCAGCTGTTGCAGCTTTTCGTGTTCTTCCTGTTCCCGCTTCTGACTCAACGTCATGTCGGGCGACATGGTCAGTCGCACGCGATGTGGATTGTCGAGCAACAACTGCCTTGTCAGGCGCTTGATGAAATCAGGGTCCTTGATTTCGCCGCGCAATTGCTCCAATACCGGATCAAGATTTAGTAGTGCCACCGGATCGCCGCGATGAATTGCCGGCGACAAGCCTTCCAGTATCAGCTGCAACCCATAGGGGTACCCATCTCCCTTGATCTCGCGCTGATTCAGTTCCAGTTGATGCAACACCGCCTCAACCATTTCCTGCGGCACGCCGTTGTCTGCGACGTCCTGCAATACGCCCAGGATCAACTTCTCAACGGCTTCGGCATTTTCGGGTTTTGAGCCCTCGACGCCACACATAAAACTCATCTCGCGATTGGAATCTTCCAGACCGCAAAGGGGTGACGGTGCGGCAGCGAGTTTTGTCGTTTCCAACGCATGCCGCAAAGGCGAGGCGCCATTGTCGAGCAAGACGCTCGATAGCAAGTGGGCCCGCATCAGTTCCATAGAATCCATGCTCTTGCCCAGCAACCAGCCAAGCACGATGTGTGTCTTGTCGCCACCCGATTCGCTTTCATCCAGTGCGTAGCTATCTTCCACGACAAGGGGGGCGCTATACCGTTGCTCGTCTTTTACCTCGATTACCTTTTCGAGACGATCGAATTGTGCCAGCGCACGCTCTTCGAATCTGGCCTGGTGCTCTACCGCCGGGATATCGCCGTAAGTCATAAACACTGCATTCGACGGGTGATAATGGCTTTGGTAAAACTCCTTTAGTTCGTCATAGCTCAACGAAGGGATATCAGCCGGCTCACCGCCGCTGTTGTAGTGATAGGTCGTGGTCGGAAACAGGTGTTCAGTCAGGCGCTGCCAGAGCGTGCTGATTGTGGAACTCATGGCGCCCTTCATTTCGTTGAAAACCACACCCTTGTAAACCAGGTCCGACTCGGAATTCCCGGTTTCCTCGAACTCGATCCGATGTCCTTCCTGGGCAAAATCCAGCTCGTCCAGCCGTGAGAAAAACGCTGCATCCAGATAGACATCCAGCAGATTGTTGAAATCCTTTCGGTTCTGGCTGGCAAAGGGATACGCTGTCCAGTCGCTACTGGTGAAGGCATTCATGAATGTATTCAGCGACCGGCGAATCATCATGAAGAACGGGTCACGTACCGGATAGTGCTTGCTGCCGCACAATGCGGTGTGTTCAAGGATATGTGCAACACCCGTGGAATCCATGGGTACGGTGCGGAAGGCGACCAGAAACACGTTCTCGGGATTGTCTGCAGCCAGGTGCAGGTACTGGGCGCCGGTCTTGCGGTGCCGGTATTCCTCCACCACCAGATTCAGCGATTCAATCTTTTCCGACCTGAGCCATTCAAAGGCTGGATGTACTTTTTCAGGGGCCTCGATTGGCCGCACCATGGCATTTCCAGTCTGTTGCGTCGTCATAGAGTTCTGTTTTCCACAATAAAATTCGTTAGTGCCCTGATTCTACCTCGCCACCGGCCAGCTTCTACACTTCTGGACGATGCCCCCACAATCCGCAGGGTTCCGAACGCCGTACAGTAACCATTGGTCAAGCGCAGAAGAATACCGTTATCCTTAATATATATGGGATCGAACACCATGAACCAAGTCGCTGACATCATTTTGTTGCTCGAGGCCGAGTTGCGTCGCATCGGCCTTTGGGAAGAGGCAGCGCCAGAGAAACAGGCATTGGAAAGTACCCTGCCGTTTTGCCATGACTCGCTCGAGTTTCACCAGTGGTTGCAATGGGTACTCATACCAAAAACGCGGGAACTGATTGAAAAGGATATAGCTTTGCCGACAACCAGCGATATTGCGGCACTCGCCGAGTACCGGTTTGAGCAAATGCCTCAGGAAACCGATGCGCTGTTGAAGTTAATACGGGAATTCGATCGACTGCTAAGCGAGGGAAAAACGTCGCCGTGATTTTCCGGCTCAGGACTTTATCTGGTTTCGACCACCAGCCTTGGCGCGATACAGCGCCTTGTCGGCCAGCGACACCAGACGAATCGCGCTCTGGGAAGCGGTAGGTACCAGCGTGGCTACACCGATGCTTAGCGTGACCACCGATTCATCCGGAACACCAATATGTTCCAGGCTGAGCGCCTCTACGGATTGCCTTAGTGTTTCGGCAAGAGCCCTGGCGGTCGCGTCGTCGGTCTCCGGCAGTATTACGGCAAACTCTTCGCCGCCATACCGCGCGACGATATCACCGGCGCGCCGCATCTGGCGCATCAATTCCCCGGCAATTTGCCTGAGACAGACGTCTCCTGCGATGTGACCATAAGTATCGTTATAGTGCTTGAAGTGATCGACATCGATCATCAGCATTGAAATCGGGCGCTGCATTCGCATCATCCGGCGCCATTCCTGCTCAAGACTCTCATCGAAGAAACGGCGATTAAAGACGCGCGTCAGGCTATCTTCAGTGGTCAGCTGGCGTAACTCCTCTTCCAGCTGCTTTCGATCAGTAATATCGCGAGCAATCGCCACCACGTAAGAGCGGGAATCCAGCTCAATTAGCCGCGAATTGATCTCCATGGGGATGCGCCGACCGTTCCGGTGCTGGTGATATTCCTCGTAGATCACACCATTGGCGGAAACGCCCTTTTTCGCGATCTGCCCCAGAGACATGTTCTTGTCAGTGTTTACAGTAATGGTCGAGAGATGCGAACCGACCAGGTCTTCGCGGGCATATCCCAGTCGCTGATAGGCGGCGCGATTAGCATCGAGGATGGTACCGGTGTCGGGATCGATAATAAAAATACCGTCGTTGATTTGATCGAGAAGATATCGGAACAACGCCTGTTGTTCGCCGATGCTCTGCCAGGGGTTGGGACCTTTAGGATCGGTCGACTGCCCCGGGACGGACTCGCCAACGCCAGAGGTGTCTGCCGTTACATCCGTAGCGGCGGCAGTCTGTGCACCCGGTGATCTTGAATTAAAATCGCGATTCGACAAATTCAGATTCCCTGTTACCCCGATGATCCCGATTCTTGCGTCGAGAGGCCTCTGGTCCAGTGAACCCGATATCACCGGCTGGGCTTTTCATCTTGATCCAGGCACACAGTCTAGAGAGTTGCACTCCTGTCCGGAAGCACAAAAATCAAATCGTTGAGCACCGTCCTAAGAAATTACTTTTAGAAACCTTATTTAACCTACTGTATTAATTACTGTTTATAATTGTGAGGGATATTCAAATTTTCGAGGGATAATGCAAGTGTTTTGGCGAACCCGGCGCTTCATTATCCGGCCCTGCCAAATCGTCGCCCTTGACTTTTTTCTAATCAAGCCGGATCTAATATTACTGGATCAGGCCGAAAGCCCCATTTTCACTTTCAAGTTACAATGAGTCCGGTCCAGCAAACGTCAAACGATGATCAGTTGGTAGAGCAAGCATGATTATTTACGATTTGATTTGTGAACACAGTCATCGCTTTGAAGGCTGGTTCAAATCCGCAACGGATTTCACTGCCCAAAAAAGTGAAGGCATGCTTAGCTGTCCTATGTGCAGCAGCCGCAATGTCACCAAACTACCTACTGCCAGCCGCATTAACCTTAAACGCGATGATTCGAAGGCCCCGGATCACGTCATGGCGGATGTCAGTTCAACTTTAATTGAAAAAATTCAGGATTATGTCGACAGTCACTACGACGATGTTGGCAAAGACTTCCCGGAAGAGGCCAGAAAGATTTACTACGGCGAGACAAGCGCACGAAACATCCGCGGCACAGCATCAGTGGATGAGGTACAAGCACTCAACGAAGAAGGTATTCCTGCCTTGCCAATACCCGGCGCGCCGATTGACAAAACCAAGCTGAACTAGAGCAAGACCAGCCAACCCGGTCGCGTTGCCCCAAACCACGGAAATTTGGCAATATCGTGGCTAATATAGGCCTATATATTAGTATTTTATTAATTTATAATGCTCGCTAGGTAACGGGCGAAAACAGATGGAAAATATAACAATCGAGCAATTTGAAGACTGGTCATTCGTGCTGGGCACTACTGGCTTGATGCTCTATATGGCCTTCATCATCTACCGCCTTGGTAAAGACTCCAACGCGGGCAAGTTTGGCTATTTTGTCCTGTTCCTCGCCCTCGGCCTCGGCATGTTCGGGTTTATCGCCAAATCTGTCATTGTTGAAATCCTGAACATCTAACCTTCCCCCGAGCCGTCGGGCTCGATGCACTCCGGCCCCTCGTTGCGGGCATTGTTCACATATTTGGAAACACGATAACGCTCCAGGGCGTCTTCCGGCGCCGGCACCATCAGTCGATCAATGGCTTCGCGCTCGTTGCCGGCCAACCACTGCTTCATACCTTCATCTGAAAGAATGACCGGCATGCGATTGTGGATAGGCGTCATCAGGTCATTTGCCGCAGTGGTAATCACACAGCATTGCATGACACCGTCTTTGGAGATTTGATAAATACCGGCAAGCCCCATGGCACTCCCCTGCGCCGGCTTGAAGTAGTAGGGAATCTTTTCTTCCTTGCTACGCTTCCATTCGTAGAAACCGTTGACTGGTATAACGGTGCGGGTGTTCGCCACCTGTTTCTTGAAAGATGGCTTGTCCCAGATGGTTTCGGCCCGGGCGTTGATCAACGGACCGGAGAACTTCCCCGGCTTCGCCCAGGGCGGGACGATGCCCCACTCCATCTCGGCCAGCTGCGGGCCGTCGGCGCCGAACACGGTATACAGCTCGGCGCCGGGGGCGACATTGTGACGGGCGCTGAATCGTTCAGGTGAGAGTGACAACCCGAAGCTATCCAGCAATTGCTGGATGCCCTGGTGATCGTGGATATTCATGCGCCCGCACATCGCGCCACCTTGTGGTACAGAAGTTAAATTTGCCTGTAACTACTTGCTACCCCACGCCAGGTGGAAGTCATGCGGCACCACCAGTTGCCCGTCGACAATAAAGTCACGGGCCAGTTTCCCGATTTCATTGCGCACTTCTTTCCGAGCCTCTTCCGGCAAGGCGTCATATTGCATCTTTAAAATGTCACTTGCCTCGACATGGTCCCAGTAGGCATCGAAAGAATCGAAATTATAATTAAACGTCTTCGTTTCGATGGTGAAATCACTGAACCCGGCCTTGAACAGCATGTCTTCCAGCACACCCGGCCCGCCCAATGATGTCACCTTGGCAACCGGCGGATGCAACTCTTGCGGTAAGCGCGGCGCCATGACCTTGTACGACCAGTGCATGGTGGGCATGGTTTCCGGGGTACTCCAGACGGCCAGAGCGAAATGGCCACCTGGCTTGAGTACACGGAACATCTCTTTAAGGCCCTGCAACGAGTCCTCAAAGAGCATCACACCAAACCGGCAGAGAACCCGGTCGAAACTGTTGGCGTCGAAAGTGAGCGCTTCTGCCGGCATCGTCTCGAAACGGATATTGTTCAATCCGAGGTCCTTTACCTTTTTGTTCGCGACACGAACCATGCCTTCGGCAGCATCGACGCCAATAACTTCGATCTCACCCGCCATCTGCCGGGCCAGGGACAACGCCGGCTCGCCGGTACCCGACGCGAGATCAAGGATTCTGTCGCCCGGTTTCGCCTGCAACTGTTCGATTAATGCCTCACCGACAGGCGCGAGCTGCGGCAGCCACATATCGAATTTTTCGGCTATTTTGTTCCAATCTGGCTGGTTTTCTGATGCGCTCATTCAATTCTCCCCTCTATCTCAATATATTGTTATGAACTGCATTTTCAGACGGAAGAATACCACACAGCCAATGAGATGGCGTTTGACCTCTTGTCGGCCGGCGTTTATTTTTGGTTCTCGGAAAAAACAAATACCTGCAAATCGGGGAGAAAATACCGATGCCGTCATTTGATGTCGTCTCCAAAATAGACCAGCACGAACTCAATAATGCGCTTGACCAGGCCAACCGGGAAGTCGGCAATCGCTTCGACTTCAAGGGCAGTGACGCCAAGTACAAGGAAGCGGATGGCGTGATTACGCTCGACGCCGAGTCTGACTTCCAGCTGCAGCAAATGATCGACATTCTGTTCAACAAGATCTCCAAACGCGGAATCGATCTGAAGGCACTCGACACTGCCGAGCCTACTGTTTCGGGAAAACGGGCTCTACAAAAAGTTACCGTCAAGCAGGGTGTGGATAAGGAGCTCGCAAAGAAAATCGTCAAGCTGGTCAAGGACTCGAAGATGAAAGTCCAGGCAGCGATACAGGGCGACCAGGTGCGAATCACCGGAAAGAAACGAGACGATCTTCAGGAAGCGATTGCACAGCTAAAGAAGGCAGAACTGGGTCTACCGTTACAATTTGAGAACTTCAGAGATTAATTACACGCTATCGACTAGAAGCAGCCAGTTGTAACCAATATCCAGACCAAGGATGCGCCTGGCAGGAAACAAATTACTAAGACTAATTGCGCTAACGATTTTTGTTGATCCCTTTTCCGATTAGGTCAATATACGATTCATCAGTTAGTTCTTTTACTTTATCCACAAACGCTTTATTTTCCTGCACCGGTACATCGGGTTTGTAAAGTGAGGCCATTTCAACCATCGCTTTACGATCTCGCGCGTCGAATTGATCCACCAGTTCCTGGGCATTTTCGAGCGAGTAACCGAGCGCCTCGAACACGCTTCGTCCCATCCGCAAGGAACTATCATAGGTCTCACGAATGATGTCACGACAACCCGCTGCCCATAAATCGTAAACATGAAATCGATCGATAGCGCGCGCTACGATGTATACATGTGGATGATGCTGGCTGATATGGCGAACTAGCTCAGTGATACTCTCTTTATCGTCTATTGCGACAACAAGTACTTTAGCCTTATCGATTCCAGCGGCATGCAGGAGTTCCGGGCTACGTCCATCTCCGAAATAAGCTTTAATGCCAAACCGACGCAGCATTTCCAGCTGTGAAGCACTGTAGTCAATAACGGTTGTTTTATACCCTGCGGCCGTCAATATACGGCGAACAAGACCACCTACGCGACCGTTGCCGACGATAATAATGTCATTTCTCTCATCAATTGCATCGGCTTCCCTCGATTTCTTTGCCATCCTTGCGGAGAACACCTTCTCCAGGGCAATAAAACAAATTGGCGTAAGCAGCATCGAAAGAGCGACCACCAGCATTAGCTGCGAAGCCAGTTCAGCGGGAATAACATGATTGGCGACCGTGAAGGACAACAGCACGAATCCAAATTCACCCGCCTGCGCCAATCCAATGGCCAACAGCCAACGATCAAAACCTTGCAATTTGAACACCAGCGCAAGTACACAAAGAACAAGTGCTTTTATCAGCATCAAGCCGGTTGTCATGGCGACAATGGCACCGAGATTCGAGAACAACAAATCAAAGTTAATGCTCGCACCAACCGTGATAAAAAACAGGCCGAGCAATAGTCCCTTGAAGGGATTGATATCTGCCTCCAGCTCGTGTCGATATTCACTATTTGCCAACACAACACCTGCCAGAAAAGTACCCAATGCAGGGGATAACCCGACCAGGGACATCAACAGTGCAATACCTATTACCATCATTAGTGCCGCAGCGGTAAACATTTCTCGCAGGCCTGCCAAGGCAATGAAACGGAATAACGGACGGGTCAGATACGTACCTACGAACAAAACAGTCGCCACGGAAAAAACTGTAACAATAGCAACCTGCCAGCCCGCCAGTCCTTCCACAAGATTAATGCTATGGGGACCGTTATCACTACTGGCCATGGTGCCAGCCTGGGCGACAAGTTCTGGCAACGCCAACAACGGGATAAACGCCAGCATCGGGATAACGGCAATATCCTGAAACAGCAGCACTGAAAATGCCGATTGCCCACCGTCAGAATTTAGTAAACGCTTTTCGTTTAATGTTTGAAGAACAATTGCTGTCGAGGAGAGTGCAAACACCAGACCGATCGCCAAGGCGATCGACCAGGGTTGCCCTAACGCCATGGCGATTGCCATTACGATTGAGGCAGTAGTGATAACCTGCAGCCCTCCCAGCCCCAATAGTTTGTCTCGCATTGACCAGAGCTTCCTGGGCTCAAGCTCCAAACCGACGAGAAACAGCATCATGACAACACCAAACTCCGCAAAGTGCTGTAACGAGACGACATCCACATGAAGAATGGCGAGGACAGGGCTAATCGCAATGCCTGCAATAAGATAGCCAAGCACCGAACCCAGGCCGAGTTTCGTGGCAAGCGGCACAGAAATAACGCCTGAAACCAATAAAACTGTGGCAATCAACAAAAAATCTATCATTCAGTTAATACCCCGCTCTGGAGATCAAAAACCGTGGAAATGTTTTGCTTCGCGAAGTTCTGTTATTGGCTGGAATCAGGCAGATCAGTCCAGGTACCGCTTTTAAAAAAGCAACCAGCCTGAAGTGGACTTTTTAATCGAAATACTACCCCGGTTTATCGTTCTGGTTTGCTGCCCGAGCCAACCAGTACCTGGGAGGGTGCTTCGATACCGCTTCCAGATCCCAGCGTGCCAAGATACTCCCGCACCTCCGCCCATGCGGCCGCTTGCGTCTCGTCGGTACAGTCACTGATCACGGCCCGGTAAGCACCGAACGCCTCCTGCATCATAACCAAAGTCTGATCTGCCGGTGGCATACGGAAGAAAATATCCAGACTGCTTACTTCTGGATTTTCAAAACCGGCATCACTAAACAATTTTTCCAGCAATCCCGGCGCTGCCAGTGCAAACAGGCCTGGTGTTCCCGGAGGTGGCGGGCTCTTGCCGGCATGTTTTAACAGTATTTGCATCGGCACCAGAAAAAACTGGTTCGCCTGGGGCACCGAAAACACCACGACCGAGGCTTTGCCCCCCGGCTTCAACGCGGTAAATATCTTCGACAACACTTTACCCGGCTCGGGAATAAGCATTAATCCAAAGCGGCTAATGACAGAATCAAAACCCTGATTTTCGAGTTCCAGCTCCTGGACAGAACCCAGCAGTGTTTCTATATTCGACAAGCCAGCGGCGGCGGCATTCTTTTTAACGTGGTCGAGCATCGTCTGTGAAATATCGTTTGCAATAACCTGCCCGTTTGCACCTGCCCTTCTAGCAGCAGCCAACGTTTGGCTGCCAGCACCACTGGCCAGGTCCAGCACCCGCTTTCCCTCTTCAACGCCAGCCATATCGAGCATTGCTCTAGTTGCTTCCTCAACAGACTGCGTAAAAATATCTTCCCACTTCGCCCACCCGGGTGCCGCCTTTTCCCAGTGAACACGCGCTTCATTCGATTCCAAAATCACTACCTCTCTTCTATTTATTTTTACCCTTCTCTAGGGTCCGCTTTGGGTCGATAGCGGTCGTCTATTCCTTTTCCGCTGGCGTTGCAATTCCCTCAACCTCGATGGTTGCATGGCTCACCTGCGGCGCTTTTTGTTTTACGTTTTCCACCAACTCTTCAATAATACTTTCGGTGCGCTCGATTGTCGCCTGCACTGCGGCACGCGTCCTGATGTATTGATCGATTCCGGGTTTCTGCCGCTTGTCTCCTGGAATCGTTTCAAGCAGCCTGGTGGTGTATTCGTCGATGGTTTCCTGCAAGCCTGACATAATGGCCTCTTCGCGCAATTCGATCTCACCCACCAGAATCGTGTGCTGCTCATCTACCACAATACTGCGAACGTCATGGTAACGCTCGACCTCCCAATGGCTTTCGACAACTTCCTTGAATGCCTGCTCTGCCTCCGGGTCTCGTACATCAACCAGGAAACGCATGTTGGCCCACCCCAGGAACATGGCAATAAAGGCCAGTAAGGCAGCAATCATGGCAGAGAACGCGATATCCCAGCGCAAGTCGCCGGTCAGTTCCGCCAGCCCGATACCTGCCGTGGCAAGCAACAAGCCGAACACGGCAACACTGTCTTCCAGCACCACGGCCACCAACGTCGGATCATCCGATTGCGACAGGTAGCGGATCGGATTGGTGAATCCATCCGCACGCATTCGGCCAACAAACTCTTTCATTGCGACAACGAAGGAATAGCCTTCCAGCAATATTGCGACAGTCAGCACCACAATCGATACCCATATCGCCGGTATCTGCGAACCCAATATCGAAACGACTTCAATCGCATCAGTCGTTCCCAGCTTGTGCCACGCATGCCACGCATGGGCCATGCCCAGACCGGAACCGATGGAAAATAGTCCAATGGCACTCCACAGGTTCCACAGATATTTCTTCTGGCCATGACCAAAGGCGTAACGCTGGTCTGCCGGCCGCTCACTCTCCATCAGGCCGCGATACAGGAATCCCTGGTTGGCGGTGTCCATAAAACTATGGATTGCCTCGTTCAGCATCGACGCAGAGCCGGTAGCCAGCGCGGAAAGGAATTTGAGTATGGTGACGACGGCATTCGCGGTAATCGCGATAATGACTGCCCGTTTGGATCCGTGTGCCATTTTTATTTTTCTGAATTTGGAAGACGCTAGCGGAGTATATCCCCAACAGACTCGCCGCAGGAACACACGCGACAGGCCCAGCCAACCTTGCTAGTCTTTTCGCGCCATGACAGACAACAACACGATGGAATTCAGCCGCACTATCGAGCGCCCGGACGGCGGTACGGTCGGCTATCGGATCAAACGCGCTGAGAGCGCCCGCCCCCTGTTGGTAATGATTCATGGGCTGGCGAGCAACCTGACTCGCTGGTCTGAATTTGTCGATTACACGCGTCTTGACCGGGAATGGGACCTGTTGCGTATTGATCTGCGCGGACATGGCACCTCCATGTATCGCGGTCATTTGAGCATGGACATGTGGTGCGATGACCTGTCAGCAGTACTCACGGCGGAAGGCTATGATCAGGCCACGATCGTCGGTCACAGCCTTGGCGCCCAGGTCGGCATGCAATTCTTCGCGCGCCATCCACAGCAGGTGTCGGGCCTGATCATGATCGACCCGGTATTCCCGGAAAACCTCAGCGGCCGCCTGCTCAAAGCCAGGCGCCTGAAAGTGCTGGTGTGGCTGGCGATTCGCTTTCTCTGGTTGATGAACCGGCTTGGCATCGGCCGGCGCCATTTTCCACCGCGCGACTTGCGCAAACTCGACGAGGAGACGCGCGAGATATTAAACGCAAATCCGGATATCGAAATTGGCCAGTTGTATACCAACCCGTTTGTCGATCTCGAATTTATGCCGGTAGCCAATTACATGCAGGACACTCTGGAAGTGACGCGGCCGCTACCGCCTCTGGAAAGTATTACCTGCCCGGTACTGGTGCTGTTATCAGCTGGCGCCAGTGTCAGTGATCCACAAAAGAACCTGGCGATGATTCACCGAATGCCATCGGTCGAGATAACAACGATTGAGGCAAATCACTGGCTGTTGACAGAGCGGCCTAAAGAGGCGCGCGAAGCGATCGAAGACTGGTGTGACAGGAACATTCCACACTCATCCTGATTGCGTTTACGAAGGCGCTTCCTGATCCACCGCTTCTACCTTCGGCCAGGACGTAATCAATACCTGCACACCGCTTGCCAACGGGATGGCAAAGAACACCCCCCAGAAACCCCAGACTCCGCCAAATACCAGCACGGCGACAATAATAGCGATCGGGTGCAGGTTCACCACTTCTGCAAACAGCAATGGTACCAGCACGCTTCCGTCGAGCGCCTGGATCAGGCCGTAGGCAATCAACACATAGAAGAATTCGGGTGACGTGCCCCATTGAAACAGGGCAATCAAGACAACAGGAATGGTTACGACCACCGCCCCGATATACGGAACAATGACTGACAGCCCGACAAAGACGCCGAGTAATACGGAATAGTTAAGCCCCATGATGGCAAACGTCACCGCAGTTACTGCACCGACGATCAACATCTCCCAGAACTTGCCGCGCACGTAGTTGCCTATCTGGCCGTCCAACTCCTTCCACACACGGGTCATCAACGATTTTTCGCGAGGGAAAAAACGCTTCATCCAGCTGAAAATAAGATCCTTGTCTTTAAGAAAGAACAGTACCAGCAAAGGCATCAATACCAGGTAAACAACCGTGGTAATCAAACCAGGCAAGCGGGCCAGCGAAAATGATAGCAGTCCCTGACCGAAGCCGGTCACCTGTTTGCGCATCGCTCCAATGGCTTCGACCACCTGCTCCTGGCTAATAAGCGGATATTGCTCGGGCAACTCCAGCAACATCTTCTGGCCTTTGCCCAGCATGCTCGGGAGTTCGCTAACGAACAGGGTTAACTGGGCAGAAACCAGCGGGGTTAGACCAAACAGAATAAAAATCAGGAATGCGATGAAGAGCATAAATACCAGCCAAACAGCTCGCGTTCTCGGCACATGGAACCGCACCATCATCTCCACGACATCGTCCAGAAGATACGCGATTACGATGCTGGCAAATACCGGCAGCAACATGCTCCCCGTCGTTAAAACGATTGTAAAACCGACAACGATCAGCAGCGCCAGAAACGCTGCCTGCGGGTCTGAAAAATTTCGATGATAAAAATCAGCGAGCAAGCGAAACATTTTTATTATTCATCCCTGGAAAGTAATTGAACGCGTCCGGCGACAATTATACGCGCGCCGACTGGCACTCAGGCAAGTAGCACTGCAAGAATACCCGTTAGAAATATGCCGTCAAAGGTACCGGCGCCACCAATCGATGCGATGGGTGGACCCATGCGGCGAATGTCTTTCATCCGCAGAATATCGGCACCGATAAGTACGCCAAGCGTGCCGGAGATATAGGCCAGGGGTGCGCTGTATTCCTGCCCGAGCAAAACACCCACCACCGCCGCAGTAAGTGGCGCGACAAAAATTGGCATGCCGATTCCAAGCCCGCCGACCGGGCGACTGGCAAAACGGCTAACAATCGCGACGGTCGCAATTCCGGCGACTACCGTCAACCATGGAATGGCATGGTGGTTCAACAACGAAACCGAAAACAGAACCGGGATAATGCAGCCACCCACATTTACCGCCACCAGTGTTTTACCTTCGTAGGGGCGCTCGGGTACACGCAACAGACCTTGCAATATTGGCGGGAGGGGTTGTGGCGCTTCTGGCGAGTCGGCATCCACCAGGAACAAAGGTAGATTAATGGCGCTGCCAAACAACGATGCGAACAACAACAAATAGACAGTTGTTGATGGCACTCCCAACTTGTCAAAAGCGATGGATATGGCGCCGATCTGAACGACGATCAACAGGACTACCAGAACGGCAATAAAGGCAATCAGCTGAAATGGCGAGTATGGCGAGCGCAGAACCGAAGGCCTCAAATGAAAAACCCCCGGTGGCGCAATTACCACCGGGGGTTTATGTGAGAATTATGGCTCGACCGGGATGAAGCGCCGATTGCCACGACGGACAATCCAGAGCAATACGGCTTCGTCGGAACGTAGTGCAGAAGCAAGTTTCTGGAATTCCTCGACGGAACGTACCGGGGTACGCACCTGCTTGCGAGTAATCGCAAGTATGACATCACCAGGTGCCAGACCCGCTTTCTCGGCTGGTGTACCCACTTCCACATTGGTAACGAGTACACCCGCGGTGTTGGGCTCCAGTCCAAGCTGACTGGCGATTTCGGGGCTTAAATCCCTGGTACGGATACCCGCAAGCGCAGTGCCCTTACCTGTCTGACTGTCTTCATCGTGGAGACCGGCGATTCGTTTTGGCTGCTCCACGATCTTGGCTGTAAGAACCTTAGAACTCTTGTCGCGAACCACCTTAACGCGAACACTTTTACCAATCGGTGTTGCGGCGACAATATTTCGCAGCGCAGAAGCATCCGCGACTTTCTTGCCGTCAAATTCAAGAATAACATCACCGGGCTTGATACCGGCTTTGGCTGCCGGCGTGTCTTCGATAGTCTCGCTAACCAGCGCACCCGTCGCGTCTTTCAATCCGAACTGCTTGGCGAGCGCAGGCGTGACTTCCTGGATGGAAACACCAAACCAGCCTCGCGTCACCTTGCCATGTTTAATCAACTCCGCCATGACACTGCGGGCCATATTGGAAGGAACGGCAAAGCCGATCCCCATGTTGCCACCCGAGCGCGAAAAGATCGCGGTATTGATACCGACGACTTCACCGTCAGTATTTACCAACGCGCCACCCGAGTTGCCCGGGTTAATTGCCGCATCGGTTTGAATAAAATCCTCGTAATCGGCGATGCCGACGTTTGCCCGACCCTTGGCACTGACGATTCCCATGGTGACCGTTTGGTTGAGGCCCAGCGGACTACCGATGGCAAGAACATAACCACCGACTTCGAGCTTGTCCGAATCACCCCATGGCAGGACGGGCAGGTCTTTACCTGAAATCTTGATAACGGCAATATCGGTTTTGGGATCAGTGCCGATAATCTTGCCTTCGAACTCGCGCTTGTCATTGAGCACGACCTTGATCTCATCCGCCTTTTCGACCACATGGTTATTGGTAACGATGTAGCCGGCAGAATCAACAATCACACCGGAACCGAGACTTCCCTCGCGATGCTTCTTCGGTTCCTGACCGAACGGATCGCCGCCAAACGGCTGGTTGAACGGATCACCAAAAAAAGGAAACGGTGATCCACCTTCGCTCTGCACCACGCGGGTCGTGGAAATATTCACCACCGCCGGCATAGTCTTTTTTACTACTTCGACAAAATTTGGTGGCGAGGCAGGTAACGCAGCCTGGCTACGTGTGGAGACTGCTGTGCCTGTTAAAAAGGTTATCGCCAGCAGGGTGGCGATCATTGCCTGAAACTTCACTCCCCGACGCGGGGCCTTAACGATGCTCAACGTGTCACTCCTCACTAATTGATTATTGCTATCAGGCAACTTCCGTTTGTGGTGCGGCCTTGCCCTTCTCGAACACAAAATCGCCCTCACGGACATCGACCTTAATGACGTCACCAGGACCGAACTCCCCACGCAGGATCTCCTGTGCCAGCGGATTCTCGATCGCCTGCTGGATGGCACGCTTCAGTGGTCGGGCACCGTACACCGGATCGAAACCTGCTTCAGAGACTTTGTCCAGCGCAGCGTCGGAAAGTTCCAAACCCATCTCGCGACCGGCGAGTCGATTGCGCAGGTATTGTACCTGTATATTGGCGATGGCGTGCACCTGATCTTTTTGCAGCGGGTGAAACACCACCAACTCGTCGATACGATTGATAAACTCCGGACGGAAATGACTGGTCACGGTTTCCATCACCGCGGCCTTCATCTTGTCGTAATTCTCTTCTCCGGAGAGCTCCTGGATGATGTGTGATCCAAGATTGGACGTCATCACAATAACCGTATTGCGGAAATCTACCGTCCGGCCCTGGCCATCGGTCAGTCGACCGTCATCGAGTACCTGCAACAAAACGTTGAATACATCCGGGTGCGCCTTTTCTACCTCGTCAAGCAGGATTACCGAATAGGGTTTACGTCGAACCGCCTCGGTGAGGTAGCCGCCCTCTTCATACCCGACATACCCGGGTGGTGCACCGATAAGCCGCGCTACCGAATGCTTCTCCATGAACTCCGACATATCGACGCGCACCATGGCGTCTTCCGAATCAAACAGGAATGCGGCCAGCGTCTTGGTGAGCTCGGTCTTGCCGACACCGGTAGGACCCAGGAACAGGAATGATCCGTAGGGGCGGTTCGGTTCCGACAGCCCCGCGCGAGAGCGGCGCACCGCATTGGACACCACGCCAATTGCCTCGTCCTGGCCGATTACCCGCTCGTGCAAGACTTCTTCCATTCGCAGCAGTTTCTCGCGCTCGCCTTCCATCATTTTCGATACCGGTATACCGGTCCAGCGCGAAACCACTTCCGCGATCTCGTTTTCGGTAACGGAGTTACGCAACAATGTGAGCTCCTTGCCCTCGGCTGCCGCCGCGGTCTCCAGCTGTTTCTCCAGCTCGGGGATGCGCCCATACTGCAACTCGGACATACGTCCCAGGTCGCCGGCACGTCGCGCGGTATCTAGCTCCATGCGGGCACGGTCAATTTCTTCCTTGATGTGCTGGGTACCGTGAACGGCGGCCTTCTCGGCCTTCCAGACTTCATCAAGATCGGCATACTCTTTTTCGAGCTTGCTGATTTCAGTCTCGAGACTGACCAGGCGTTTCTTCGATGCCTCGTCTGATTCCTTCTTCAATGCCTCGCGCTCGATCTTCAACTGGATCAGGCGTCGATCAAGCTTGTCCATTGCCTCCGGCATGGAATCGATCTCCATGCGTATACGGGATGCCGCCTCGTCGACGAGATCGATTGCCTTGTCCGGTAGTTGACGATCGGTAATATAGCGATGCGACAGCGTAGCCGCAGCAACAATCGCCGGGTCGGAAATATCGACGCCGTGATGGATCTCGTATTTTTCTTTCAGGCCGCGAAGAATCGCAATGGTGTCGTCCACTGTCGGCTCGTCCACCAGTACTTTCTGGAAGCGACGTTCTAGTGCGGCATCTTTTTCGACATACTTCCTGTATTCGTCTAGTGTGGTTGCGCCAATGCAATGCAGTTCCCCGCGCGCCAATGCCGGCTTCAGCATATTGCCGGCATCCATGGAACCTTCCGCTTTACCTGCGCCCACCATGGTATGCAGCTCATCAATAAACAGGATGACCTGACCTTCCTGCTTGGAGAGATCATTCAGGACAGCCTTAAGACGTTCTTCAAATTCGCCACGGAACTTGGCGCCCGCAATCAATGCACCCATGTCCAGTGAAAGCACGCGCTTGTTCTTCAGGCCTTCAGGGACTTCGCCGTTAATAATGCGTTGCGCCAGCCCTTCGACAATCGCCGTCTTGCCCACGCCGGGCTCGCCGATCAGAACCGGGTTGTTCTTGGTGCGACGCTGCAACACCTGGATCGAGCGCCGGATTTCGTCATCTCGACCAATCACTGGATCCAGTTTGCCCTGCTCGGCGCGCTCGGTAAGATCGACGGTATATTTCTCAAGCGCCTGTCGCGCCTCTTCGGCATTCGGGTCTTGCACCTTTTGCCCTCCACGCATGGTATCGATTGCCTTTTCGATGGCGCCACGGGAGACGCCAGCTTCCTTCAGCAAACGGCCTAGTTCGCCCTTGTCTTCCAGGGCGGCCAGGATAAAGAGTTCGGTTGAAATATACTGGTCGTCGCGCTTCTGAGCGAACTTGTCCGTCAGATTCATCAGGCTCGCGAGCGAATTGGAAATATGAATATCGCCACCCGCACCTTCAACGGGCGAAATGTGGTCCAAGGCCTCGCTAATTTTCGTGCTGAGACTGTCGACATTGATATCGGCTGAGGAAAGCAGATGGCGGGTGCTGCCACCGTCCTGATCGAGCAACGCCGCCATGACATGGACCGGCTCAATAAACTGGTGGTCGCGTCCCACCGCCAGGCTCTGGGCATCCGCCAATGCCTGTTGAAACTTGGCAGTCAATTTATCCATTCGCATGAGAAAAAGCCTTTATTTCCAGTGTTTTCGTTACCTAACAGGTGGGGCAAAGGCACATCTATTTCAAGGGCATGCGGCGGTGCGGTGTTATTCAGCCCTCACCGGGGGATAGGGATGTAACTGGTCGAGCGGAATACTACGGCCAGCACTCTGAACGATGCGTACATGCTTGCGCGTGAATTGCCGGGCATGGGTCAAGCCGCAGGAATGGGCCAGCAAATCCAGCTCATGATTGATACCGAGGGAATAAGTTGCCACCCGACGCCCCTTTTCTTCCGGTACCAGCCCTTTTTGCAGGCGGTGATTGTGCGTGGTGACGCCTGTGGGACACGTGTCTTTATTGCACTGCATCGACTGAATGCAGCCAAGGGCGAACATGAATCCTCGCGCTGTGTTGATGAAATCCGCACCGACGCACAGCGCCCAGGCCGCCCGGTCTGAGGTTACCAGGCGCCCGGAAGCAATAACGCGAATGCGCTGCCTGAGCCCCGCTGCAACCAAAACATCCACCGCTATCGGCAAGGCCTCGTTGAGTGGCAGGCCAACATGATTGGCGAGCGCCTGTGGAGCGGCCCCGGTTCCGCCATCGCCACCATCAACAGTAATAAAGTCAGGCGCGCTATCGAGTCCCCGTCTTAGTATCGCGTTACCCAACATTTCCGGGTACGAACCGTCGGCGATAACAGTCTTGAAGCCTACTGGTCGACCCGTGACGTCGCGCACTCGCTGGATCATGTCAAGCAGATCATCTGGGGAGGCAATATCGACATGACGATTGGGACTGCGTGATGCAATGTAAGCCGGGATACCACGAATTCGGGCGATCTCTTCGGTGACCTTTATCGCTGGCAAAATGCCGCCCTTGCCCGGCTTGGCGCCCTGCGCAAGCTTGATCTCGAAAGCGTTGACGTGTTGTGCAACTTCTCTCAGTTTCTGGTCGCTGAGCTTGCCAGCGTCATCGCGCACACCATATTTGGCGGTGCCGATCTGAAAAATCCGGTCACACTCCTGCTCCAGGTGGTGAGACGATAGCCCCCCTTCCCCGGTGTTCAACCAGGAGCCAGACGCGGCGGCACCGCGTGCCAGTGCTTTAACTGCAACCGAAGACAGTGCGCCATAACTCATGCCGGAAATATTTACGATGCGCTTGGCCTCAAATGGCTGATCGCCACAGTAGCCGCCTATAGATAGCGGTGGGCTGGGCTCGCAATCTTCTTCCAGCTGTGGGTAGGGTGAATTGATAAAAATCGCAGTACCGGGCTCACGCATATCATTGGTCGAACCAAAACCAATCATGCCGCCCATTCCCTTGGCAGTTTTGTATACCCACGAACGGGTCATGCGATTGAACGGAAGTTCCTCACGATCATTGGCGAAAAAATACTGACGCAAGGCTACGCCAATATCCTCCATGAAGTAACGCAAGCGGCCGATCACCGGGAAGTTGCGTCGGACCGCATGCTCTTTCTGGGAAATATCCTGCAGAAACATAATAAACAGGATCAGCATAACGATGCCGGCGGCCCAGCCCATTACGACAATGGTCAGGTGAATAACAGATAAGAGATTGCCCAACTCCATGATGACTCCGCGTTTATCATTGTTCTTTTTGTTGACCCGGTTTGCCGGTCAAAGGTTCCGCACCTGGTGGTCAAGCGCCAACAGGTCAGGAGATAGCAGGTGTATCGGCGGCAACGCGACCGCGCTTCTCATTCACGGTCCTGAGAAGAAACAGGCCGACAATAAAGAAGGCATTAGTAGACAAGATCGCCAGCCGATGATTGCCGTCAGATAGATAGGTAATCAGGCCATAGCTGAAGGGCCCAAGAATCGCAGCTAGCTTGACTGCCAGGCCCCAGAGACCGAAAAACTCGGCAGAACGGCCGGGAGGTGAAAACTGACCAATCAGGGCGCGACTCGCAGACTGACTGGAACCGAGGGCCAGACCAATCATGTTGGCCACCACCCAGAAAGTCATGCGATCGGTGCTTGCGTAGGCTGTCACCAGCGCGCCGATCCACAGCAACAGTATTAGTGTCAGCGTGTTTATTGAGCCAAGCTTGTCCTGAAGTCGGCCGAAGAAAAAGGCCCCGACCGCGGCAGTCACGTTCACCACGAGGATCATCATGACAGTATCTTGTGTCGTGAAGCCCATCACTTGCTGGGCGTAGATCGCCGCCAGCACGATCACGGTATAGATCCCGCTTTGGAAGATCGCCAGTGTTAACAGAAAACGAAACAGATCCTGGTAGTGACGCGCCTCGCGCCAGGTTTCCAGCACACGCTTGAATCCAATAAACAGGAAATGCTCGCCTTGCGGCAGCCTGCTCTTGATTGCGCGTTCTCGTAACCAGATAAATGTCGGTAGCGCAGCAAGCGCGAACATGCCGGCTGTGATAAGCATGGTAACGGGTACAAACTGGTTTGCTGTCTGGCCCCGGGCCTCGGCCCATGACACATAAGCCAGACACATTCCCAGCACGAGCAACCCGCCAAAGTAACCCAGCGACCAGCCATAACCTGAAATGCGTCCCATATCGTCCGGAGGTGAGATTTCCGGCAGGAACGCGGCGACAATATTTTCGCCGGCTGAAAACATAACCGTTGCAGCAACCACCAGGCAGATTGCCCACACTATTTCACCCGGCTTAATGATCGCGAGTGATGCGGTAAAGGCGATACAACCGAGCGTGGTGATGGCGAGAAAACGTTTCTTGTGTGCACCGAAATCAGCCATCGCGCCGACTACCGGTGCAGTGATCAGAACGAGACCATTGGCAATAGCCATTGCAATCGTCCAGAGGAAAGTGGCACCACCCTGTCCCGCTTCCGCAGCGATGACTCCAACAAAATAGGCATTAAAAATCGCGGTCAGAACGACCGTGGTATACCCGGAATTGGCAAAGTCATACATTGCCCACGCGAATATTTCGCGCTTGGGTGCCAATTGGGAAGGATGTGTGGGTTCCAGAATCAGTTCCGATTGTTGAGTTGGTCGGCACCCTTCCGTGTCGCCTCAGTACACCGACCCTGGAGGGTCCAGTCTATTCCGGAATTGCTGATCAGGCGGCGACTGTTCCGTTTTGCTGACTGCTTGCACCGTGCTCGGCGGAGCGCTGTGTCAGTTTAAGCACGTTGGCGCAATATTCATAGTTCACTTTGTAGTACACCTCTTTGCCACGCTTTTCGCAGGTCAATACCTTGGCATTACGAAGTACTTTGAGGTGGTGCGAGATGGCGGGACGACTGATGTCAAACACGGCGGCGATTTCATTGACACAGAGTTCTTCGCGCGGTTCAAAAATTAACAAAATCTTGTGGCGGGTGGGGTCTCCCAGGGCGGCGAAAAAATCGGAAAATTTATCCCAGCCCGAGGGCAAGTCCTGCGCGTACTGCTTGAACATACGATACGTGTCTCCTGCTCGATTGCCGCCAACGTCTGCGGCAGAAAATGCAGGATAACGCCAACACCCTGTATGTCAATATATTTGAAAATAATTAATTACTTAATTTTTCTCATCTTTACGCTGGCGGGACTGAGTAAAACCAGTGAAAAATAGCCATTTTCTGGCTCGAAATGGTCCACTAGCGAGAGGCCGGCAGCAGCTGTCAGGCTGGCCAAGGCTTCGGGCGTGAATTTACGACTGATTTCAGTATGGATCGACTCCCCTGGCTCAAATCGTACGTTCATATCGAGCCCATCGATACGCACTGTTTGCGAGGAAACCGAGTGCAAGTGCATCTCGATTTGAGACTTGTCCTCGTTGAAAAACGCGCGATGTTCAAACTGCTCCGGATCAAAATGGCCATCGAGCTCCCGATTGATAACATTCAGAATATTGCGGTTGAATGCAGCGGTATAACCCTGGGAATCGTTATAGGCAGCATGCAAAACACGAGGGTCTTTCACCCGATCGACACCGAGCAATAGATAGTCGTTTTGCCCCATCATCCCTCGCAAGCTTGCCAGAAAATCCCGCGCATCGAATTCGTTCAGATTGCCCAGCGTACCGCCAAGAAATACATATAGGCGCGAACCGACACTACCTGGCAAGTTGTCAAACCCGGCTGAATAATCACCCACCAGCGCGTTGATCTTTAGCCACTCATACTGATCCAGCAAGCGATTACCAGCGTCAATTAACATTTCCTCGCAAACATCGAGTGGTAGGTAACTCGCGTGACAGGCATTGGCTTCGCACGCATTTAATAGATGAGTGGTTTTGTGGGAAGTGCCACTGCCCAGTTCGAGAATTGTGTCAGGACGCACCTCTTCAATAATCTCACCGGCCTTCTCTTCCAGTAACGCTGCTTCAGTCCTGGCTGGATAG
Source organism: Acidiferrobacterales bacterium (assembly GCA_022340825.1). Taxonomy (GTDB): domain Bacteria; phylum Pseudomonadota; class Gammaproteobacteria; order Acidiferrobacterales; family JAJDNE01; genus JAJDNE01. Next base: position 22,216 of record JAJDNE010000008.1, read on the forward strand.
TACTCCGGCACCTGACAGATCTTGTCGTACAACCTGGAACCGAGTTCATCGTAGAAATATTTTGGCGGAAGAATTTTCTGCGGACGCGACAAGCCATCGCGGACGTCGCGTGCGAGATCACCGGCTGGATCTAGCACGGCAAGCTGCTGCACCACAAATCTGGAGTTTTCGCGGGTTGATGAACGTCGACACGCTTCCATTCGTTCTCCTCACCTGGGCTTAAGCCCCTTGTCTCTAGTTATCTTTTTTCTTGTTTAAGTAATGATGGGTAAATCATACCATCCGGAATACAAAATGCTCACGGACACAGGCATTAAACACGTATAACTCGCCGTACACTCGTAATTCCAATGGGAATTGTTGATTCGTTCGGATGATGTTAACGATTCTGACAGTAGTTAATATGACAAGTTCGTTAAATTTCCAACGCACTCGATTGATTCCGGGTATTGGTCGCGGTCGACACCCATTTCTGGATCACCGGAGATGTCACACTTAATTCTGATGCGGTATATTCACTGAATGTGCCGCATTGCAGCGTACCTGGGTCCAGAAATCCCGTTAAGAAATTTCCTGCTCGACCCTGACCATAGCCTCATGGTTCAGTCATGGGCGCCCAGGGAGATGAAGGAAGCCAAGCTGAACGCTGACGGCTTCGGTTTTGGCTGGTTTGCAAAAGATGGCAATCCGGCAATTTATACCAATCCAATGCCGATCTGGACCGATCCCAATCTCGATGGTCTCGGTCGAGTGCTGACAACGGATTTATGGCTGGCCTATGTTCGAAGCGCCACTCGCCGTACTGACGTCTCGCACGCCAATACCCAGCCTTTTTGTGAAGACAATCTACTCTTCACTCACAATGGTTATATTGACCAGTTTGGGGAGACCCTGCGCCATCACATTCGCCACGCGCTTACCACCGAGTGCGAAAAGACCATTCACGGGAATACCGATTCCGAGTACCTGTTCGCCTTATTGCGACAACATCTGGCACAAAACAACCAACTTGACGTTGCGTTGCCCGAGATGTTTCGGCTGCTAACAAAATGGGCAGGTGACGTCAGGCTGCTACTTAATATTGTCATTGCGCAAACGAATGCAATTGTTGCTACCCGCCACGCGATTAACGGTGATTCGCCATCTTTGTACTACTCGGTTTCCGACCCCCTGTTCCCGGACAGCAAGCTGGTTGCCTCGGAACCACTCACGGATCGCAGCAACTGGATTGAAGTCCCGGAACATCACATCTTGTTGTTGTCCCGAGATAGTGAGCCGGTTCTGACTGCATTATGACGGGGACGTTGCTAAGCGATCTCGGTCAACGCCAGCAACAACTGCTATCGATCATTGACGCCACGCCAGAAGTGGACTGCTATCGACAGTTTCATCCGGACCTCAGCCCGCTCGCGTGGCACCTCGGACACTGTGCTTTTATTGAATCTTACTGGATCTCAGATCGCGTACTCGGCAATGATCGTCGCACCCGTGAAACTGAACCGCTATATTTCCCGGAGCTCAGCCCCAAGACAAAACGTGCGGCGCGCATGCCGGGAAAATCGGAACTGCTGGCTCAAGCGAAAAAAGATTTTGCAAAAAACATCTCCTTGCTCGCTGAGATTGATAAAAGTGGCCAATCCCAAGCACTGTTAGCCAACGGCTATCTGCTCTATTTTTTACTCCAGCACCACTGTCAGCATCTGGAGACCATGGCGCAGATACTTCAGCAACGTGCATACCAACAGGACTGGCAATCCTATGAAGCACGCGGCATCGATCCTGTCGAACCTTCGGGCGACAGAATTACTGTCGACGCCAGCAACGTAGAAATCGGAAACCCGAACGAAGCGATCGCTTACGATAACGAGCGGCCAGTCTGGTCCACAACAATCGATAGCTTTGGAATTAACAAGCGTCCCGTATCAAACAGTGAGTATCTCGGGTTCATGCGCGCGGACGGATACCAGAACAAGGACTGGTGGAGCCCGCGAGGCTGGCACTGGCGGCAATCATTGGCCATCGACGCACCGGATCACTGGCGACAGGATACTGACGGAAACTGGTACAGCCTGACCGCTACCGGCCCTGCCAATCTTGGTGGCGACGACGCGGTCTATGGTATCAGCTTTTTTGAAGCCGAGGCCTATAGCCACTATGCCGATGGCCGACTACCGCATGAGCTCGAATGGGAAATGGCAGCAGCCAGACAGGTCATTGCACCCGACCAGGCGTGGGAGTGGTGCAGCAACCATTTCTTCCCCTACCCGGGATTTCACCCGTTTCCTTATGATGGCTACTCGTTGCCGTGGTTTGACGACCAGCACCAGACATTGCGCGGCGCCAGCCTGCATACACTAGCACCTGTTCGACGTCCTACCTTCCGCAACTTCTATACGCCGGAAAAACGTCACGTGTTCGCCGGCGTACGAGTTGCCTTCGATCTCGACTGAGTCGCCGTCTGGTGTTTTTTCACATGACGCGATAAGTTGTCGTCCAGCACCAGGAACAATAAGAAAGCTGTGAGGAGCGCATGGATACCTACACTCAACTACTGAACCAATTGAGCGGCATCGTCTGGGGCCCGGCGATGCTGATTTTCCTGGTCGGCACCGGCGTGTTTCTCACGTTTGGTTTGCACCTCATGCCGCTACGCAAAATTGGTTACGCATTCAGCCTGTTGTGGAAGGGCCGCAAGCAGACGGGGGAATCCGGCGACATTACACCATTTAATGCGCTCATGACTGCGCTGTCTGCGACGGTCGGCACCGGCAACATCGCAGGAGTTGCCACGGCCATCGCGCTGGGTGGGCCCGGTGCTGTTTTCTGGATGTGGATCACAGCTCTGGTTGGCATGGCGACCAAATATGCAGAGGCTGTGCTGGCAGTAAAATATCGTGAAGTGGATTCGCGTGGACGCTACCAGGGCGGTCCGATGTATTACATCAAGAACGGTCTTGGCGAAAAATGGAGATGGTTGGCGTTTCTGTTTGCCGCTTTTGGAACGCTGGCCGCATTCGGTATTGGCAATACGGTCCAGGCCAACTCAGTTGCCCACGCGGTGTCGACAAACCTCGGTATCCCGTCCTGGGTTACCGGCGTCATTCTGGCGGTGCTGACTGCACTAGTACTCATTGGCGGTGTCAAACGTATCGCATCTGTCGCGGGCAAACTGGTGCCGTTCATGGCAGCGGCGTATGTACTTGGCGCGCTGGTTATAATCCTGATGCAAATTGGCCAGGTACCCGCTGCGCTAGGACTGATCATTAGTGATGCCTTCACCGGCACTGCTGCCAGCGGTGGCTTTGCCGGTGCAACCGTAATGATGGCGATTCGCTTTGGCGTTGCGCGCGGTGTCTTTTCCAATGAAGCCGGTCTTGGTACTGCGCCAATTGCCCATGCTGCGGCCCGAACCAACAATCCCGTACGTCAGGGCGTCATCGGTATGCTCGGCACCTTTATCGATACGATATTGATATGCACCATGACCGCACTAGTTATTGTGCTAAGTGCTGGCTGGATGCAGGTTGACGGCGAATCGGGAAATCAGATTTCAGGTGCCGCGCTGACATCGTTGGCCTTTGGCAAGGCGCTACCCAGCATTGGTGAATACATTGTTACCTTTGGCATTATCTTCTTTGCCTACACAACGCTGCTCGGTTGGAGCTTCTACGGTGAGCGCTGCGCCGAATATCTTTTCGGCGTAAAAGTTATCTCTCTCTACCGTGTGCTCTGGGTTATCGCGATACCTGTCGGTGCACTGGCGGAACTGAATCCATTGTGGCTGCTGGCCGACGTGATGAATGGGCTGATGGCTATTCCCAACCTCATAGCACTGATCCTGCTAAGCCCGGTGGTTTTCAAAATAACCCGCGATTACTTTGCCAGCCCCGATGCGCGATGAAGTGATTGAAAAAAATGTTCGCGATGCGCTGCTGGAAGACATCGGTAGCGGCGATCTCACTGCTGCCCTGATCCCCGACGAAATCGTCAACGCACACGTCATTGCCCGAGAGCCGGCAATCATTTGCGGTCGCCACTGGTTCAACGAAACGTTCCTGCAGGTAGATCCTTCTGTCACCGTCGCATGGCTGGTCGAGGACGGAGATCGCATAGAAGCAGACACCATGGTTTGCCGCCTACATGGTCCTGCTCGCGCCCTCTTGACTGCCGAGCGCACGGCGCTCAATTTCCTGCAGACGCTTTCCGGTACCGCGACACAGGCGCACCGATATGCCGATGCAGTGGCACATACGAAAACGCGTGTGCTCGATACCCGAAAAACCATCCCGGGTTTACGCGATGCGCAGAAATATGCGGTGACTTGTGGTGGTTGCCACAACCACCGTCACGGACTGTACGATGCAGTATTGATCAAGGAAAATCACATTCGAGCGGCTGGCTCGATTGCAGCGGTACTCGAGCGCGCCAGGCACGACAACCCGCCCGGCACACTTATCGAGATAGAGGCAGAGAATCTGGATCAGTTGCAACAGGCCATCGATGCCGGCGCCGAACGGGTGCTGCTCGACAATTTCTCTCCGGCAGAGTTGAAAAAGGCGGTCAAGCATGCCGGCAGCAGAGTTGAACTGGAGGCATCGGGTGGCATCACGCTTGAAAATATTGCTGCCTTTGCTGAAACCGGTGTCGATTTTATTTCTGTTGGTGCATTGACCAAACATCTTCGCTCAGTCGACTTGTCTATGCGTATTGAGTAGGTGTTGTCCCCAGAGACGCAAAAACGCTGCCTGTCTTTACGCCAGATATAAAGACTTTTTTAGCTTGCCGGGCCTGTGCTAGCATGTTTTTCTAGCCCCCGAGAACAGTGATGAATCAAGTACGCCAACTCTCTGCCAAGTTTTTCCGCACACTGGCCATGAGTATATTTTTCGTTGCGCTGCTACCTCTTTCGGCGGTGGCTGATAAAACCATCACCGACCCGCCGACACCGGAAAAGGACAAACGCTACCTGTTCAGTGTCACGCTGCATACCCATGATGAGATCGATTCGATGCTAACCCGTGCTGAAACACTGTCCAGAAACCTGAACGTCAAATCAAAAGATCACGCGGGCATTGCTCTGGTGTTACACGGCCCAGAGATCGAGATGTTTACCAAAAAGAATTACGGCAAATACCAGAAGTTGGTCGACAAGGCAGCACGCCTGGATTCGAGTTCGGTGATAGAAATAAAGATATGCAGAACCGCGATGGATGACATGAAAATCAAGAAGGACGATCTGCCGGCGTTTGTCGAGATTGTTCCCTACGGCCCGGACGAGGAAGAGCGGTTGCTCCGCCAGGGCTATACTTACTTGTAGGCCTTGCGTCGAAACAGTTCGCGCGGACTCATGACGCGATCAAGAAATAGCTTGCCATCCAGATGATCGATCTCGTGCTGTATCGCGCGCGACTCGAAACCATGGCAGTGATACTCCCTTGACTCACCGAGCTCGTTGCTGGCTTGAACGCGAATTGCATCAGCGCGCAGCACATTACCGGTGTAATCTGGTACCGACAAGCAACCTTCCCGCCCTGTTACTTCACCGTCCCGCTCGACAATTTCAGGATTAATCAACACCAACCTGCCGTTGCGACTGCTTTTCGGTTTTCGGTTGCGATCGCCTTCCAGAACCGGGCTCACATCAACAATCGCTACGCGCTGCGCGACACCAACCTGGGGTGCGGCAATCCCGACGGCGCCAGGCCCGACAAGCATTGTCTCCTGCAAATCAACTACAAGCTGCACTAGCGATCGGTTGAAATCAGTGACCGGCAACGCGGGATCCGACAAGCGGGTATCGGGATAGGTAAGTATTTCCAGAACCGCCAAGAACTAGCCCACCAGAATGTCGATGGGCTCGACATCGACCTTTAGCCCTTTTTTGTTTAAAAGCTGAACGGCCGAATCCAGCGCATCGGCACCGTTTTCGACGAAACCATCAATCACTATCACATAGACTGGCGAGTCGCCGGTACCGCTCACTTCGGAATTCAGGTCGAGAATGGTGAGACCGGCCCCGGCCAGGTCCCCGGTCACGTCGGCAACGATTCCGGTACGGTCGGCACCATAAACACGAATCTGGACATTGGGCTCTGGATGCTGATGCAGTTCCGCCTGAATACGATCTATGTGGACATGCAGCCCCATTGACGTGCCCACCGGATCTATTACCTGAGCGAGGTCGCTTGCACTGCCCTCCCCCCGCACCATCATCATGATCGTGAAATTTCCGCCGAGGCGTGCCATCGAGCTCTCACCGAGACCCCAGCCACCCTCGGACAACACCCGACTCAGGCCGGCGACAATCCCGGGCTGATCATGCCCTACCACGGTTACCATATACCAGTTGCTCATATACACTCCCTGCCTTAGGCGCTACTGCCGCTATTCTAACCTGTTAGGGCCAGAAACAATGTTGATTACCGTGATTGTCTGGATCTATATCGCACTGATGATAGCAATCACCCGATGGCCGGATGTTGGTGCTATGGTGTTTACCTTTCTGATCCTCGGTGGTATCCCGCTGGTACTGGTTATCTTTATTGTTGTCCGTGGCAGCAAACTGGACGATATTCGCCGTCAGCAACGGGCCCGACGCGATGAACAGGAGAAGAATGATTCAGTGCAGGGTTGAGTGAGTTACATAGATGACCAATACGCCGGCGATAATCAGCAAAAGCTGCTGAATCGACCCTGAAATATCGGTGCGACGGTGCAGGCCCGGAATCAAATCGGCAACGGCAATGTAGATAAAGCTGGCGGCAGCGATCGAAAGCACATAAGGCACGATCGATAGCACCTCCTTTAAAAAGAAGTAGGCCGCGACCCCGCCCACTATCGTTGTCAGGCTCGAGAGCGCATTAAACAGCAGTGCTTTGCTACGACTAAATCCACCATGGAGGAGTATGGCAAAGTCGCCTACTTCCTGCGGAATCTCATGAGCGATAATGGCGAGACTGGTGACAATTCCCAAATGGAAATCCGTGACAAAGGCCGCAGCAATCAATACGCCATCCACCAGGTTATGAACGCCATCACCGATCAGTATCAGACTGGCTGCCGCCTTTTCCTTGGAGTGATCGAAATCGGGGACGTGGGCCTCACATTGGTCACTGTGGCAATGGCGCCAGAGAACCAACTTCTCCATCACGAAGAAGATTAATAGGCCCGCCAGAACCGCAATACCAATGCCGTGAGCACCCTTGACACCCGGATACTCCAGGGCGTGAGGGATTAGACCGAGAAAAGCTGCACCAAGCAACGCACCAATGGCAAAGCTGACCAGTGCTGGCAATATCCGGCTCCGGACTCTTTCTGGCAACAACAGGAAGGTGGAGGCAGCCAGCACGCTGAGCACCCCACCCAACAGGCTGAACAGGACAATCCAGAATAGTAGAGATTCCATCAGGTTTTCAAATCAATAAATAATCGGCGAATCATACCGGAAACCTTGTGCGAATCACGGGCTAATTTTCCAACCAGATCAGCGAAGCCATGCGCCCGGTTACTCCATCGCGGCGATAGGAGAAGAATCGTTCGGCATCGGTCATAGTACAGAACTGTCCACCGTACACCTGACCGGCACCCAGTCCCTGCAGCTGCAGTCGGGCAAGGTAATAGAGGTCAGCCAGCCAGTGTTCGTCGTCGATCGCGTGAAACCCTTCTGTTGCAGCCGGGTCAGCGGTGACGAAAGCGTCATAGACATCCTGCCCGACTTCGAATCTCTCCGGTCCGATGGCAGGACCGAGCCAAACCAGCAACTCGCTAGGTGCTGCAGTGAACGCATCCACCGCACTGTTAATCACACCATCAGCCAATCCGCGCCAGCCGGCATGCACGGCAGCCACCTCGGTCCCCGCCTTGTTACACATCAACAGAGGCAGGCAATCTGCCGTCAGTACCACGCATACCTGGTCGACTTGATTACTATAACTGCCGTCAGCCTCAGGCACGCTGCCGGGATCACCGTGTCGCGCAATTTGCCTGCCATGTACCTGGTTGAGCCACATCGGCTCATCCGGCAAATGCAATTGCTGACGCAAGAGGTTCCGGTTCGACGCCACACTCTCAGGTTGATCGCCCACGTGTGCAGCCAGATTGAAACTGTCATAGGGCGGCCGACTAACACCTTGCTCGCGCGTGGTGACCATTGCATGCACCCTGGCTGGTGCCGGCCAATCCGGAACAATGTAATGATTACTGGTCAAATCGGGATCCCGGATCATTCGCCATGTTGTTGCAGGTCGGCGCGCAGAACGGCGATTAGTTTTTCCATGTCCACAGGCATAGGTGCCTCCCAGAACATTTCCTTACCGGTAATCGGATGGATAAGGCCCAGCTTTCTCGCATGCAGCGCCTGACGTCGGAAATTGCGTAAAGTGCTAACAAACATATCGTCACTGTCGGGCGGCAACTTTAGACGGCCACCGTAAACCGGATCACCCAGCACCGGGAAATGAATATAGGCCATGTGCACACGAATCTGGTGCGTTCGGCCAGTCTCGAGTTTTACATCGACCAGCGTATGTGCCCGAAAACGCTCGATCACGCGATAGTGGCTGATTGCTGGCTTGCCGCGACTGACCACGGCCATGCGTTTTCGGTCTTTCGGGTGTCGACCGATCGGCTCATCGACAGTACCACCGGAAATCATTACACCATTAACAATGGTCGTGTATTGACGATGCAGTTCGCGAGTTGAAAGCTGGTCGATCAAACTCAGTCTTGCGCGCTCGGTCTTGGCGATCACCATTAATCCCGACGTGTCCTTGTCCAGTCGATGCACAATGCCAGCCCTCGCTAATGAACGTAAAGCGGGCGCGTGACTCAACAAGGCATTCAACAAGGTATTGTCCGGATTGCCGGCGCCAGGGTGCACCACCAGCCCGGCTGGCTTGTTGAGCACCAGAATCTGATCATCCTCAAAGACAATATCGAGCGGTATCGTCTGTGCCGCCCAGTCCTGCATCGGGGCCTCGGGCACATTGATCAGGACGGTCTCTCCGCCGAGAAGCTGATCGCGAGGGCGAACCTGCTTGTGATCGACCAATACGTCACCAGCTTTGACCCAGCGTTGTAACTGCGAACGTGAAACCTCGGGCACCAGGCCGGCCAACAATGCATCCAGGCGCGTGGCCTCAACGCCACGTACCACGCAAAACGTTAACGAGCCCCGATCCTGGTTCAAATTTTCCATAAATTTACTGACTGATGAATTCGCGGTAAGCTTGCGCCCGCATTTGTCAGCAGGCCCGATTTCCTCATGAATTTCAAGTTATTCAGCGCCCCGTTTCTCATCCTGATGCTTCTCAGCGCGGGTTGTGCCAATCTCAAGGAAGAAACCGACAGTACCAAAGATTGGTCGGCAGAACGATTGTATCAGGAGGCGAAAGACGAGCAGGAAAAGGGTAATTTCGAAGCGGCGATTTCCAACCTGGAGAAACTGGAGGCCCGCTACCCCTACGGCAACTATGCAGCGCAGGCGCAACTCGACGTTGCCTATATTTACTACAAGGACAACGAGCCAACCCTGGCGCTCGCGGCCACCGAGCGATTTATCCGGCTGCACCCGACTCATCCCAATGTTGACTATGCCTACTACCTGAAGGGGCTAATTTATTTCAACGTCAAGCGTGGAGCGTTTGACTTTTTGCTCGGAAAAAACGTCGATTACTCGGACCGCGATCCCAAGGCCATGCGCGATGCCATGGCTGCGTTTCAGGACCTGGTCAAACGCTTCCCTGACAGTAAATATGCGCCGGACGCGTACCAGCGTATCGTTTACCTGATTAATCTTATGGCCAAGTACGAAATCCATGTTGCGCGCCATTATTACGACCTGGAGGCATATGTCGCCACCGTCAATCGCTGCAAATTCGTACTGGAAAACTACCAGCAAACGCCGGCGACAGAAGACGCACTCGGCATCATGTCCATGGCCTACATGAAAATGGGGTATACAACACTGATGGATGATGCGCTGCGAGTTTTAAAGTTGAACTTCCCGGAAAGTAACTATTTCAAACGCATCGCGCAGATGAAAAATGCTGAGGGCGAAGACGACGCCGGCTAGCGCCGCCTCGCCTGAAGACTAGATCGCTTCCTCGCCTTTCTCGCCGGTACGTATCCGGATCACTTGTTCCACTGCAGAGACAAAGATCTTGCCATCACCAATCTTGCCGGTACGCGCGGCATTCATGATGGCATCGATGCACTGATCAACCAGCTTTTCCTGTACGACCACTTCTACTTTTACCTTTGGTAGAAAATCCACCACGTATTCGGCACCGCGGTACAGTTCGGTATGGCCTTTCTGACGACCGAACCCCTTAACCTCGGTAGTGGTCAAACCGGAGATGCCCACTTGAGAGAGGGCTTCACGCACGTCGTCGAGCTTGAACGGCTTGATAATGGCTTCAATTTTTTTCATTTTTCCCTAATCCTTTTACAAATAGGATGCTGACAAAGTTCGCTAAACATACCACAACTCTTATTCACTTTCGTCCTCCCGATAACCCGAAGTAATGGGGTACCGGCGGTCTCGACCGAAGGCCCTGGGTGTCACCCGCACACCCGGGGCGGCCTGGCGACGTTTGTATTCGTTGCGGTCGACCATGCGAATCACTCGGCGTACGGTCTCAGGATCGTAGCCCTCGGCAATAATATCCTCCGGCGTCGCGTCCTGCTCAACATAGTCCTCAAGGATAGCGTCCAGCACATCGTATTCGGGCAATGAGTCAGTATCCTGCTGATCGGGCGCCAACTCAGCTGAGGGTTCGCGCTCGATGACACGTTCGGGTATCACCTGACCAAGCCGGTTCCGGTAGCGGGCCAGGCGATAGACCATGGTCTTCGGTACATCTTTAATGGCAGCGAAGCCGCCGGCCATATCACCGTAGAGGGTTGCGTAACCTACCGCCATCTCACTCTTGTTGCCGGTGGTCAGCACCATCCTGCCGGTCTTGTTGGAGATCGCCATGAGCAACATCCCGCGGATGCGGGCCTGCAGATTTTCTTCTGTCGTGTCTGTAGCCATGCCGGCAAACCGCTCTGACAACGCAAGCTCGAACGCGGTAAACATCTCCTTGATGGGAATAACGGAATACTTGACCCCGAGTGTCTCTGCCTGCAGCTTTGCGTCCTCGAGGCTCATGTCCCGCGTATAGCGCGACGGCATCATCACCGCCTCGACCTGATCCTCCCCAAGCGCATCGACGGCGATGGTCAACGTCAACGCCGAATCGACACCGCCGGACAGCCCGATGACAACACCGGGAAAACCGTTCTTCCGCACATAGTCGCGAACGCCGAGAACCAGCGCACCGTAAACGCTTTCGTCGTCGGCAGATTCAGGCGCGATATCGCCCGGTACGGGATTTCCTTGCTCATCAACATCGACCACAATGAGTCGCGGCTCGTACGAGGGCGCGCGATGGGTCAATTCACCCTCGCGATCGACGACAAACGAACTGCCATCAAATACCAACTCATCCTGGCCCCCGACCTGGTTCACATAAAGCACCGGCACATTATTGGCGCTGGCACGCTCGCGCAACAGGCTTTCCCGTTCTCGCCATTTATTAATATGAAACGGCGACGCGTTCAGGTTGAGGATAAGTTGCGCGCCATGCGCTACCGCCTGCTGAATCGGTCCGGGCTCCCAGACGTCTTCACAAATGGTGATGGCCATCGACAGTCCTTTAACCTCAACCAGGCAGGGTTCGGCACCAGCGGTGAAATAGCGCTTTTCATCGAAGACAGCATAGTTGGGCAGGCATTGCTTGCGGTAGACGGCAATCAACTCACCGGAGCGAATGATCGCAGCGGCATTAAAGCGAACACCATTCTCAATCAGCGGATAACCGACGACAATAGTCAGATCAATTGCAGCGTCTTCCAGTCGTGCCAGCGCGCGCCCTACTTCAATATACAGGCCCGGCCTTAGCAGTAGATCTTCCGGAGGGTAACCGGTCAGCGTAAGCTCCGGAAAGACGATAACATCTGCAGCAAGCTCGTCTTTTGCCGTTCGTGCCGATGCGATGACCTGCTCGACATTGCCTGCCATATCCCCGACCAGCAGGTTCAACTGGCCCATGACAATGCGGAGACCGTTTTTCATCCGCCGCTCAATACGGTATGCATTCGCTGCCCCATCTCGGCCGGCGATCGGACTGTATGTACACCGGCTGTCTCCAGCGCCTCGTATTTCTCGTCAGCAGTACCCTTGCCACCGGCGATGACGGCACCGGCATGACCCATGCGTTTGCCCTTGGGTGCGGTGACGCCGGCGATATAGGCAACGACCGGTTTTGATACATGCGCCTGAATATATTCAGCTGCTTCTTCCTCGGCCTGTCCGCCGATTTCACCGACAAGGATAATGCCCTCGGTCTGCGGATCTGACTCGAACAGTTTCAGACAGTCAATAAAATCCAGCCCGTGAATGGGGTCGCCACCAATACCTACACAGGTACTCTGGCCCAGCTTTGTCGTCGTCGTCTGATGCACCGCCTCGTAAGTGAGGGTGCCGGAACGCGAAACGATGCCAATTCTCCCGGGGAGGTGTATCGAACCTGGCATGATGCCGATCTTGCATTCACCCGGCGTGATCACGCCGGGGCAGTTCGGCCCGATCAGACTGGCATCATGGTCGGCCAGTGCCGCCTTCACACGCAACATATCGAGTACCGGGATACCTTCGGTGATACAAACGATGGTCTGAATGCCTGCAGCGGCAGCCTCAAGAATAGAATCGGCGGCGAATGCCGCGGGCACATAAATCATGGTTGCATTGGCGCCGGTTTCTTTGACGGCATCGCGCACGGTATCGAATACCGGTCGGTCGAGATGGCGTTGACCGCCCTTGCCAGGGGTAACACCGCCAACCAGTTGCGTGCCATAGGCAATTGCCTGTTCCGAATGGAATGTGCCCTGCTTGCCGGTAAAGCCCTGACAGATCACCTTGGTCTCTTTATTGATCAGAATACTCATCGATACTTTCCTGGTCAGACGGTTGCCGCAGCAACAGCTTTTTGCGCAGCATCAGTCAGTTCACCGGCTGCGGTTATGGCAAGACCGCTTTGTTCGAGCAGTTCACGACCCTGTGCGGCATTGGTGCCCTCCAGTCTCACCACAATCGGGATTGAGGTCTGGATCTCCCTGACCGCCGACACAATACCCTCGGCAATCAGGTCACAACGAACAATACCTCCAAAAATATTGACCAGTATGGCTTTGACGTTTTCATCTGACAGAATAATTTTTAGTGCCTCGGCGACCTTGTCCGATGTTGTGCCACCACCAACGTCGAGAAAGTTCGCAGGGCTGCCGCCGTGAAGCTGAATCAAGTCCATGGTTGCCATCGCCAGGCCAGCACCATTGACCATACAACCGATATTGCCCTCAAGTGCCACATAGTTCAGCCCGAACTGATGCGCCTTGTGCTCCTTCGGGTCTTCCTGTGTCGGGTCACGTAGCTCCTCGATACCCTTCTGGCGATACAGCGCGCTGTCATCAATATTGATCTTGGCGTCGAGTGCCACCAGCTCACCGTCGGATGTCACCACCAGGGGATTAATCTCCAGCAGGCTAAGGTCACGCGCCAAAAACAGGTGATATATCGCCATCATCATCTTTACCAGCGCGCCAATCTGTTGCCCTTCCAACGCCAGACCAAAGGCGATTTCTCGACATTGGTACGCTTGCAGACCGGTGATCGGATCAACAATTGCCTTCAATATTTTTTCGGGTGTTGCGGCGGCAACCTCCTCGATCTCGGTACCGCCTTCCGCCGAAGCGATAAACACTATTCGTTCCAGACCACGATCCACCAGGCAAGCGAGATACAATTCCCGCTCAATTGCGCAGGGAGTTTCAACCAAAATGCGATCCACGGGCTGACCCTGAGCAGTCGTCTGGTGCGTCACCAGTCGCGTGCCAAGCAGGCTGTCGACCGCCTTTTCCAGCTCATCGCGCCCGGCGACCACTTTGACGCCACCGGCCTTGCCACGCCCGCCGGCATGCACCTGGGCCTTTACCACCCAGCCGTCTCCGCCTAGTTCGTCCGCAACTGATAATGCCTCGCGCACGGAAAAGGCGGCCTTGCCCGTGGGTACTGGCACGCCGTTTTCGTGCAGCAGCGCCTTGGCCTGATACTCATGGAGATTCATTTTGAAGAAGCCTTTGTTGGTATTAGTATTGAAACGCCTATTTTCGGACAAAAACTGCGTTGCGTCGACTAACTCTGACCGGCCACCCGGGTTGTGGGGATTATTTCACGCGGTGATTGGTTATATTGACACCCACGGACCGACAATCGGGAATCCCCACCGAATAGTTGAAAAGTACAGTGAACAACGACAGCAGTCCAAGACAAATCCAGCTCGCGAAGAATATTGAAACTGTCGACGCAGAACAGTGGAACCGGTTAGCCGGTGACCAGAATCCGTTCTTGCGACACGAGTTTTTGCTCGCATTGGAACAAACCGGTTGCGTCGGTGACGGCACGGCCTGGCAACCCCGTCACCTGCTACTGATAGAGAAAGGCACCCTGGTCGGCGCAGTTCCGCTTTACCTGAAGTATGATTCCTATGGTGAATACGTATTCGATTGGGCATGGGCCAACGCATATCAACAAAACGGTCTGTCCTACTATCCAAAGCTGGTTGCCGCAGTCCCGTTTACACCTGTTACCGGATCGCGCATGTTGGCCAATCCTGGTGAGCATCAGGACACGATTCGCCGGCAATTGATTGAAGCCGCACTCGCGCTGGCCAATTCGCTGAATGTCTCCTCCCTGCACTGGCTGTTCACACCGTCATCGGAGACCGGGCTACTGGTACAACATCAGCACCTGAAACGAACTGGTTACCAGTTTCACTGGGCCAACGCAGGCTATTCATCGTTTGATGATTTTCTTGAGACCTTTTCGTCCTCCAAACGCAAAAAGGTGAAACGTGAGCGGCGCCACGTGCGCGACGCCGGAATCGAAATGGAGATCGTTGAAGGGCGCGCCATTGACGATAATCTGTGGCGCAAGTTCTATGCCTTTTATCGCTCTACTATCGAGTGCCGTGGTGCAATCCCGTACCTGAATCTGGATTTTTTTCGCGAAATCGGTCGAAGCATGGCGGACAATATAGTCCTGGTCCTGGCACGACAGGAAGATCGTTACGTCGCTGGCGCACTGAACCTGAAAGGCAGAGACACCCTCTTTGGCCGATACTGGGGCTCACTTGAAGAGTACAACAGCCTGCATTTCGAGACCTGTTATTACCGTGCAATTGATTACTGCATTGAAAACGACCTGCAGCGTTTTGAAGCTGGCGCACAGGGTGAACACAAATTGAGTCGTGGATTTCTTCCTTCCAGCACCTACTCGGCTCACTGGCTCAGGCACCCGGAGTTCTATCGCGCGATTTCGGAGTTTCTGGAGCGGGAACAGCACGGGGTAGAAGACTACGTGGATTTACTCGAACGACACTCGCCCTATAAAAAGGCACCCTGAACTCGTTACAATTACGCTACCATGTTTGTGTTGCCTGCAGATAGCGTCAATTTTCAGTTCCCTCCGGTGGACCTGGCATCACCGGAAGGATTGCTCGCGATTGGCGGAGATCTTCGTAGCGAACGACTGCTGGCCGCGTACCGTGCCGGTGTCTTCCCCTGGTACAACATGGGCCAACCGATACTGTGGTGGTCCCCAGACCCGCGCGCTGTTTTGTTTCTGGACAAGCTGAAAGTATCACGCAGCCTGTCGAAGACGTTGCGCAAAGGCAAGTTCAAGGTAACGCTGGACACCCGTTTCCGCGAGGTCATTCAGGCGTGTTCGGGAGAACGCAAGAACCAGGAAACACCGGGTACCTGGATACATCCTGAGATGATCGAGGCGTATTGCGAACTCCACCAGCAGGGCTATGCCCACTCGGTGGAGGCCTGGTACGACACCACTCTGGTTGGTGGGCTCTACGGGGTTTCACTTGGCGGTGGTTTCTTCGGTGAGTCCATGTTCAGTCGTGTTTCTGATGCCTCCAAGGTGGCACTGGTTCACCTGGTACATCAACTACAGCGCTGGGACTTTGATTTCGTGGATGCACAAATTTCGTCGGCACATATGACACGTCTCGGCGCAGAGCAAGTACGACGGTCGGATTTCATGAAGATGTTAGCGAAGAGTCTGGAAAAACCGACTCGCCAGAACATCTGGAAATTCGACGATGACCTTGAGATCACTGCGAGACAAGCTGGCAATCAACCATGAGTCTTAGCCAGGAACTGCCGAAGATCTTCATCTCCATGCCGCACGAGTGCGGTTATTTGCAAGACAAGATCGCGACGACAATTTTTGTCGATCCCAAGGCAAATATTTCCAACGCGGTTTACAGTCTGCTCGCACTCCAGGGTTTTCGTCGCAGTGGCAATCTTGTCTACCGCCCGCATTGCGAGGGATGCGATGCCTGTGTTCCGGTGCGAATTCCGGTTGCCGAATTTCACCCCACTCGAAGTCAACGCCGAGTGTGGCAACGCAACCAGGATCTGGCTATCAGAGAATTAAGTGCCGAATATACTGATGAGCACTTTTCATTGTACAGACGCTACCAGCGATCTCGGCATGCCGGTAGCAGCATGGATACCGACGACCCTGATCGATATCGAGACTTTCTCTTTGGCTCAATAGCCGATACGCGCATGATTGAAATGCGCGCGCCGGCTGCTGGCTCGGGCAAGGGTAAGCTGTTGTGTGTTGCTGTGATCGATGTTCTGGATGATGGGCTGTCCGCCGTTTACACGTATTTCGAGCCCGATGAAACCCGCCGTGCATTAGGCATCTTCTCAGTCCTCTATGAAGTTGAAATGGCTAAAACACTGGACCTGGCACATGCCTACCTCGGGTATTACATCGCTGAATCTGCCAAAATGAACTACAAAATCAATTATCAACCTCTGCAGGCCTTTAAAAACGGAAACTGGCTTTGGTTAAAAAAAGATTGAACGTAACAATTCTGTAATGGTCTATAATTAAAGTGAGCATACCGAACCAGAACCACTGGAAAGGAGTTGCGAGATGCTTAGCTTTATCTACCGCCTGGTTAAGCAGTTTGAGTCCAAGCACGGCTACCCACCCAATCTCCTGGAAATCTCCCCAATTCACTTCGCCCAACTGCGCCACAGCCTGCCAATGCTGTCGCAGCGTGCGGAAATGAGGCGCTTTCTGGGTATGCGTATTATCGTCAGCCGGGATGCGGTACACCCGCATGTCGCCTGGAGCGCTATCGCGGAGGTAGAAACCGCCTGAGACTGAAGAAATTTCCCACACTATCCGGGTAAATACTTTCCCGGGCGCTTTACCTCTATGCGTGCTTCCGGCATCATACGCGCGCATTTTCCGGCGATGGCCTCCATCGCACCGAATTGACTCCCTAGAGGAATAGCGTGGCCAAAGAAGATCATATCGAAATGGAAGGTACCGTCGTCGAGACGCTGCCCAATACCCTTTTCCGCGTCGAGCTGGAAAACGGTCACGTTGTGACCGCCCATATTTCCGGCAAGATGCGCAAGCATTACATTCGAATTCTCACCGGCGACAAGGTAACCGTTCAGCTCACCCCCTACGACCTGTCCAAGGGTCGTATCACCTTCCGTAGCCGCTAAAAATACCTTCCGGCTGTTAAGGCTCTTCTGCCGCTGCGTGCGTTATTCACCAGTGGCACATGTTAATTTTTAGGCAAAGAAAAACCCCATGACGCAATGCGTCATGGGGTTCAAATTTTACAGCAACAGTCTTACGGCTGAACGTACTCCCACCCACGACTTTGGAAGTCGGCAATTGCTGAAATGCCAGCCGTCACATACTGCACACCCGGGATGAGCTCTGCGGTTGCATTGCCATCCGTAAGAATGCCTTTGGCCATGTAGCCGCGCGTGGTGTTCTGGCAGAAATAGAACTTCACGCCTTGTGCAATCAGGTTGCGTACCTGGGCGTCTCCCGGGTTGGAATAGCCATTCGTGCCGTCTTGTACCACGGTCATTCCACCGGCACTGTGTACGATCGCGGCGATCTGATAATCGCGGCCCACCTTCATGCCATTGGTGATTTCATAGTCGTCGATTACGTTCTGGATATTGTGGAGCGCATACGGCGGTGCCTGATTAATCTGGACCAACAACTTGACGCCGTGGCGTGTGTCCAGACATTTGGTTTTATCGGACGTGCCAGGACCGAACTCGGTATCGAGCGACAAACCTTTCACTAACCCGACTGGGCAGGCATTATTACCATGGTGATGACCGTCTCCGGCTTGTGCAGGAGTTATACTTGCAAGAATGAATATTGCGCCAGCGACGGATGCCACTGTACTTATGAGTTTCAGCTTCATTGTCTCTCTCCATCCAGTATTGATGTGAACGACCAGAACAATTCCTTTGCCGTTAACGGTTCGGAATTAGTAGCCGCAAAACAGGAACCAATCAGGCTGTCGCAAACGCGAACCAAACCTGACCTAGCTATGTAATGTGACTTGCTCCTAGTGGTCGCTATTTTTTATTTTACTGCTTGTTCGCAGCCTGGATCGGGGTGGTACCACATCATCTAGTGCGGCGAATTGTTTTATTTCCGCCCACGATCTGGTGCAAAAGCCTACGCAATATTGCGCGGCTTTCCCACTATTTTTTTCTGGAATGATTTGAAATGTGACGAATGTCACATAAGGCTATGAGTATCTGGCAAAATTGCTTAATGCCAATTCCGACATACGACGCCTGGCGACATGCGATTATATCTGGAACACCAGCTCGTCGTCCTTGACCTCGAATTTTACATTGCCGCCATCGGCTAACTTTCCGAACAAGAGCTCATCAGCCAGAGGCCGTTTGATCTTCTCCTGGATCAGGCGCGCCATTGGCCGCGCACCCATGGCCGGGTCGTAGCCGCGCTTCGCCAGCCAGGCACGAGCTGCCTCGTCAAGCTCAATGGTGACATTCTTGTCTGCCAATTGGGATTCCAACTCAAGGATGAACTTGTCGACGACATGGCTAATGGTCTTCTCGTCCAGTGACTTGAAGTTGATAATTGAATCCAGCCGATTGCGGAATTCCGGACTGAAGATGCGATTGATCTCCTGCATCTCGTCACCCGTGTGGTCCTGATGCGTGAATCCCATCGATGCCCGTCCGATTTGCGCGGCACCGGCATTGGTAGTCATGACAATAATCACGTTTCGGAAGTCCGCCTTGCGGCCGTTATTGTCCGTCAGCGTTCCGTGATCCATTACCTGCAGCAACAGGTTAAATACGTCACCATGGGCCTTCTCGATTTCGTCGAGCAACAGTACGGCGTGTGGATGCTTGTTAACCGCGTCAGTCAGCAACCCGCCCTGGTCAAAGCCGACGTACCCCGGCGGTGCACCAATCAGACGTGAGACGGTATGCCGCTCCATGTATTCCGACATATCGAAACGAATCAGCTCGACGCCAAGCACGTGGGCCAGCTGCTTGGTGACCTCTGTTTTACCGACACCGGTGGGGCCGGCGAACAGATAGGAACCAATCGGTTTGTCTTCGGTACCGAGCCCGGCACGCGACAGCTTGATCGAGGTTGAAAGCGCATCAATGGCCTCGTCCTGACCAAACACCACCATCTTCAGGTCGCGATCGAGCGTACGCAGCGCCTCACGATCGGACGTCGTCACCTGCTTCGGCGGAATGCGCGCAATCTTGGCGACGATATTCTCGACATCATGGACACCAATCGTCTTCTTGCGCTTTGATGGCGGTAGCAGGCGCATGCTGGCACCGGCTTCGTCGATGACGTCAATGGCCTTGTCTGGCAGGTGGCGATCGTTTATGTAGCGATCCGCCAGCTCCGCTGCACTGCGCAGTGCCTGCTGTGTATAACGAACCGAATGATGTTCTTCAAACCGAGTGCGCAAACCACGAAGGATTTCGACCGTTTCCTCAACCGATGGCTCGGGTACGTCAATTTTCTGGAATCGGCGCGACAGGGCACGGTCTTTCTCAAAGATACCGCGGTATTCCTGGTAAGTGGTTGAGCCAACACACTTGAGCTCGCCGGTGCTTAGCGCCGGCTTGAGCAAATTGGAGGCATCCATGGCGCCACCCGATGCCGCACCGGCACCGATGATGGTGTGAATCTCGTCGATAAACAGGATCGCATGCGGGTCTTTCTTTAATTGCTGGATCACGGCTTTCAAGCGCTTCTCAAAATCACCGCGATACTTGGTGCCGGCCAGGAGCGCGCCCATATCGAGCGAGTAGATTGTCGCCTCTTCCAGTACCTCAGGTACTTCACCATCGACAATTTTCTTGGCGAGACCTTCGGCGATCGCCGTCTTACCAACACCGGCTTCACCAACGAATAACGGATTGTTTTTCCGGCGACGGCATAATACCTGGATCGTGCGGGTGAGTTCGTGATCGCGACCAATCAGGGGATCGATCTTGCCCTGCATTGCCTGTTCGTTCAGGTTAACGGTAAAGACATCCAGTGGGCTTCGATCGGGAGCCTGCGTTGTGCTTTCCTCAACCTCTTCCGGCGCCGGCAATTCGGATTGACCTTCTTCCGGCACCTTGGAAATTCCATGAGAGATGTAATTCACGACATCGAAGCGGCTGATGTTCTGCTTGTGCAGGAAATAAACGGCATGGGAATCCTTTTCGCCGAAGATTGCGACCAGCACGTTGGCACCGGTAACTTCTTTCTTACCGACACCCTGGACATGTAAAACCGCGCGCTGTATGACGCGCTGGAAACCGATCGTAGGCTGGGCTTCGGTCTCCTCGTCTCTGGTGAGACTTGGGACATTCTTTTCGAGAAATTCACCCAGATTGTCTCTGAGCTCATCGACCTTGCCGCCACAGGCACGCAGCACTTTGGCTGCAGACGGGTTGTCCAGCAGGGCAGCCAATAAGTGTTCCACTGTGATGTACTCGTGCCCCCTGGACCGAGCATCCCGGAACGCGCTGTTGAGCGAAAATTCCAACTCTTGCGATAACACAACTACCTCCGTCGCCTTGCCTGTCTATATTACTACTCTGCCTGACATTAGTTTAGCTCGTCAGTTACAACCCGGAATTCTTTCTTGCGCCGCTAGTCTGGCTCCATGGCGCACTGGAGCGGATGCTGGTTCTCCTGTGAAAACTCTGTCACCTGTTGCACCTTGGTTTCTGCAATCTCACGACTGAACACGCCACAGACACCGATCCCGGTTTGATGCACCTGCAGCATTATCCGGGTCGCGTTCTCCCGGTCCATGCGGAAAAACTTTTCCAGCACGATAACGACAAACTCCATGGGAGTATAATCGTCATTGAGCAGGATGACTTTAAACAAGGGCGGCTTGGCAAGCTTGGGGCGTGCCTCTTGTAGCGCCAGGCCGTCACCGTCATCGTAATCAGGGTTTTCCGTACTCATTTCCTGCTATCAACATTTAATATGTTAGACCATCAATCGGGGATATGTTCAGCAACAATTCTCCGGGCAACCCGGTAAATTTCAACCTTACAATCTGGCATAGAAATTGTGAGCTAGCGTTAGTGTATTAGCAACTGCTAACAAGAATCGTTCTTAAAGCCCTTGACTTCAAAAAAAAATGGGGCAAAAGTGGCTGGTTCGGACCCTTGATGATTTTGGTGCAGGGAGCCGAAAAGGAAGTCTCGTGTTGTCACAGAGCAATCTGGCAGAAACCGAATTTATCGGACCGACACACGAATTTGAGTATCACTAGGAACTACCAGTATCACCATAAGCTACGCGGCAGGAGGTAGGATGGCAACAGGAACAGTCAAGTGGTTTAGCGCCAGTAAGGGCTACGGCTTTATCTCACCGGAAGATGGCGGAACAGATGTTTTCGCACATTTTTCTGCGATCGAGATGGATGGCTTCAAGACCCTCAAGGAAGGTCAGGCAGTGGAGTACGAGGTACAGGACGGTCCGAAAGGTCCGCAGGCCTCCAAGATCTCACCAGCAGGATCCTCCGCTTGAATTAACGACCCCAACAATTAAAAAAAGCCCGGCACTTCTTCACGACAAGCCGGGCTTTTTGTTTGTGTCGATAGAAATCCTACATGTTGGCGATCATGGCATCGCCAAACCCGGAACAGCTGACCTTGGTAGCTCCTTCCATCAGGCGCTCAAGATCATACGTCACGGTCTTGGCCTGAATCGCACCCTCCATGCCCTTGATAATGAGGTCCGCGGCTTCGGTCCAGCCCATGTGACGCAACATCATCTCCGCTGACAGAATCAACGACCCCGGATTTACCTGGTCCTTGCCGGCGTATTTCGGCGCCGTGCCGTGGGTGGCCTCGAACATGGCAACGGTATCCGACATGTTCGCACCCGGCGCAATACCAATACCCCCGACCTGTGCCGCCAGCGCATCAGAGACGTAATCGCCGTTAAGATTAAGTGTTGCGATAACGCTGTACTCGTCCGGACGCAGCAGGATCTGCTGCAAGAAGGCGTCGGCAATGACGTCCTTGATCACGATCTCCTTACCTGTGTTGGGATTCTTGAAAGAACACCAGGGCCCACCGTCAATCTCCTTCGCGCCAAACTCGCTCCTGGCCAACTCATAGCCCCAGTTCTTGAACGCGCCCTCGGTAAATTTCATGATATTGCCCTTGTGCACCAGGGTTACCGAGTCTCGATCATTGTCGATCGCGTACTGAATGGCCTTGCGTACCAGGCGCTGGGTGCCTTCGCGTGACACTGGCTTAATACCGATTCCGGATGTGTCCGGGAACCGGATTTTGGCGACACCCATTTCTTCCTGCAGGAAGCGAATCACTTTCTTCGCCTCGTCGGTCTCGGCCGCCCACTCGATGCCCGCGTAAATATCTTCAGAATTTTCACGGAAAATCACCATATTGGTCTTTTCCGGTTCCTTGACCGGGCTGGGCGTGCCGGCGAAATAACGCACCGGGCGCAGGCAGACGTACAGGTCCAGGTCCTGGCGCAAGGTCACGTTCAGTGAGCGGATACCTCCGCCGACAGGTGTGGTTAGCGGCCCCTTGATCGACACCACGTAATCCTTCACTACCTCGAATGTTTCCTCGGGCAACCAGACGCCTTCTCCGTAAGTGCTTACGGCTTTTTCACCGGCGTAGATTTCCATCCACGCAATCTTGCGTTTACCGCTGTAGGCCTTGTCGACTGCTGCGTCCACAACCTTTTTCATCACCGGTGTGATATCTACACCGATACCGTCACCTTCTATAAAAGGAATGACAGGCTGGTCGGGAACGTTAAGTCCGTGATCACCGACAGTAATTTTTTTACCTTCTGCCGGAACGGAAATTTTGTCGAACGCCATGGGTAACTCCAGTATTAATATTGATACGCTGGCCTGCCCTGCCCGTCTGTATTAGTCTCGCAACGCAGCGCCAAGAGGGACGCATTCTACCACCAGACCACGGGTCTCCAAGTCTAATCAATGAAAACCAGGGCACGCCTGATACTCCTGAACAAGCCATACGACGTCCTGTGCCAGTTCACCGACCAGGCAGGCCGGAGAACCTTGGCAGATTTAGTCGACATCCCCGATGTTTATCCCGCCGGGCGGCTGGATCGGGACAGCGAGGGACTACTGCTATTAACCAATGACGGTGCGTTACAGAACAAGCTGAGCCACCCGCACCACAAGATGGAAAAGACCTATTGGGTGCAGGTCGAAGGCAAGCCCGATGAAAAAGCACTCAATCAGCTTCGTCAGGGTGTTGTGGTACAGGGCAGGAAAACCCTCCCGGCGAAGGTCAAGCCCATCAATGAACCTGACTTGTGGCCACGGAATCCACCTATACGATTTCGCAAACAGATTCCGACCAGCTGGCTCGAAATCACATTGACTGAAGGTCGCAATCGACAGGTCCGGCGCATGACCGCCGCCATTGGCTTCCCTACCTTGCGACTGGTGCGCGTGGCGATTGGTCCATGGCATCTTGGCAATCTGGCGCCGGGCAAGTGGCGTGAGGTTGCCCCTGACTTATAATGCAGCACTATGGTCTGGAAACCCAATGTCACAGTCGCATCCGTAATTGAGCGGGACGGTCGTTTTCTTTGTGTTGAAGAGGAAACCGATAGAGGGCTGATGATCAACCAGCCAGCGGGTCATCTCGAAGATGGTGAAAGCCTGATCACGGCAGTAATACGCGAAACACTGGAAGAAACCGCCTGGCAGTTTTACCCGACCGCGTTAATTGGCATTTACCGTTGGCGCCAACAGGACAAACACCTTACCTTTTTGCGCTTCGCCTTTACCGGTGACCTTATTGAATTTGACGACAACCGGAGCCTTGATAATGGCATTGTTCGTACGCTCTGGTTAAGCCGCGATGAGTTGGGGCAAACACAACAACGGCACCGTAGCCCGCAAGTATTGCGCTGTGTTGACGACTACCTAAAAGGTACACGCCTGCCGCTGGATACGCTGCATGATCTCTGAAATCAATAATGCCCCGACCTGGAATTCCGATGGCTGGTAAAGAACACGTAGTCGTTGGAATCTCTGGTGGTGTCGATTCCGCCGTTGCCGCCATGTTGTTGTTGCAACAGGGTTACCAGGTTACCGGTGTCTTTATGAAAAACTGGGAAGAAGATGACGACCAGGAATATTGCGCCGCAGAAGAAGACTACCGCGTTGCGCGTGAAGTCTGCACCCAACTGGAGATTCCACTGCGCGCGATCAATTTCGCCAGCGAATACTGGGACCGTGTGTTCGCTTATTTCCTTGAGGAGTATCGCGCCGGGCGCACACCGAACCCCGATGTCATGTGCAACAAGGAGATCAAGTTCAAGGCCTTCCTTGACTATGCCATCACCCTTGGCGCGGCGCGTATCGCCACCGGCCACTATGCACGTATTGACGAAGTTAACGGTTCGCACCGCTTGTTGCGTGGCAAGGACATAAACAAGGATCAAAGTTATTTTCTTTACGCGCTGGGCCAGCATGAACTCTCGTCTTCACTGTTTCCGGTCGGCGAACTGGAAAAACCGCGAGTGCGCAAGTTGGCCGAAGACGCAGGATTCGTGAATTACGATCGAAAGGACAGCACCGGGATCTGCTTTATCGGCGAGCGACGGTTCAAGGATTTTCTAGCCCAATATCTACCAGCCCAGCCCGGAGAGATCCGTGATCTCGATGGCAATGCCATGGGGCGACATGATGGCCTGATGTACACAACTATCGGTCAGCGTCACGGGCTTGGCATCGGTGGTCCGGGCGACCCCTGGTATGTCGCCGACAAAGACCTCAGGCAAAACATTCTCTATGTCGTACAGGGGCAGGACCACCCGGCCTTGTACCGGGATCAATTGTTGGCAACAGATCTGACCTGGATCAGTGGCCAGGCGCCGGCGAATCATGCTTCCTGTAGCGCCAAGATACGCTATCGACAGCAAGATACGCCCTGCACGCTGGAATTCACCGATAACGGCGTCAATGTCAATTTTGTTCAGGCACAACGTGCTATCACACCGGGGCAGTCGATCGTGTTTTATGACGGGGATGTCTGTCTCGGTGGCGGCATTATCCAGTCGCCGCAAAATCGATCTACGGTCGCCGGCGTTGCCACGGTCGCGGCTTGAGCCGACATTGCGCGTCGGCGTCGGCGTTCTGGTAGAATCCGGGCTTCCGTGGCGAATCCCGCCACCAAACCAAAAATGAATAACAATGCCTGACTCCAACCCGCTTGCCTTGAGCAGCCTGACGGCTGTATCACCACTGGACGGTCGCTACGGACGCGCCACCGCCGCCCTTCGTTCAATCTGCAGCGAATACGGGCTGATCTACTACCGGGTGGTGGTTGAGATCCGGTGGCTCCAGATGCTCGCCGGGAATCCGGCAATCGCCGAAGTACCGCGGTTCGACAAAACTGCCAATGCATTGCTGGAAGAAATTATCCAGAATTTCAGCGAGGCAGACGCGCAACGCGTAAAAGAAATCGAGGCGACAACCAATCACGACGTCAAGGCAGTGGAGTATTTCCTGAAGGAAAAGATCGCCGGCAATGATTCCATACAGGCCGTGAATGAATTTATTCACTTTGCCTGCACATCGGAAGACATCAACAATCTTTCCCACGGACTCATCCTGGGCGCGGCGCGCAACGAAGTATTGTTACCCACGGCTGATGCGATTATTACCGCCATCGACGACCTGGCGACGCGCTACGCGGATGTACCCATGCTCGCCCGCACACATGGTCAGCCTGCATCACCAACCACACTTGGCAAGGAAATGGCAAACGTTGCCCAGCGATTGCGTCGCCAACGACAACAGATCGCGGGCGTGGAGTTGTTGGGTAAAATCAACGGTGCAGTCGGTAACTACAATGCGCATATCGCTTCCTACCCTGAAGTTGACTGGCCACAGGTCGCCGAGTCGTTCGTCACCGGCCTCGGATTGAACTGGAATCCTTACACCACACAAATTGAGCCGCATGACTACATCGCTGAGCTGTTTGATGCGATCGCCCGATTCAACACGATTCTCATCGACTTTGATCGCGACGTCTGGGCCTACATCTCCCTGGGATATTTTCGGCAGAAGCTTGTCGAGGGTGAAGTCGGCTCGTCCACCATGCCGCACAAGGTCAATCCGATCGACTTCGAGAATTCAGAAGGCAACCTCGGCATCGCTAATGCCGTGCTCGGTCACCTTGCCGCCAAACTCCCAATTAGCCGCTGGCAACGCGATCTGACCGATTCGACAGTCCTGCGCAACGTTGGCGTTGGAATTGGTTATTCGATTCTTGCCTACTCCTCAACCTTGCGCGGTATAGGCAAACTACAAGCCGATGTAGACACCATTGCCGAGGATTTGAATCGCCACTGGGAAGTACTGGCTGAGGCAGTGCAGACAGTCATGCGTCGCTATGGCATCGAAAAGCCCTACGAAAAGCTAAAGGCCCTCACACGCGGCAAGAAGGACATCACACCGGAGTCACTGCGGGAATTCGTGGCAACCTTGGAAATCCCGGAAGCGGCCAAGCAATCATTGCTGGAGATGACGCCTGCGACCTACATCGGTAATGCTGCCGAACAGGCCAAGAAAAACGCCCGCTGATAGCGGGCGTTTTTATATTACCGATGGCAGACCTGTCTAGCGTCTCTTTTTCACCGCCTTTTTCTTGGCAGCTTTCTTTTTCGTAGTCTTTTTCTTGCTGGCCTTCTTCGCAGCAGGTTTTTTTACTGGCACTTTCCTGGCCGCCGGACGTTGTGCAGAAGCCGTGGATTTGCTGTTTTCCTGGGTTCTAGCGACGAAAAGAAATACCGCCAGTCCGATCACCGCAATGAATACAACAATATTAACGAAACCGTGTGGCATTGAGTGGCTCACCAGCATCTGGTGCCCGATCACGATGCCCGCTAACAGCAAGGCCGATGCGGCTGCACCGGTGAAATCGGACTCGGGATTTTCTCCCATGACCAGCAAAATGATGGCCATTCCCAGCATATTGGCGGCAAGCAGGAAATGGGTCGTGCTGTTGTAAGCGTGCACACTGATCACCTTGTGTGCACTCATGGGGTCGGCGACCATGCCCAGGGCTACGAGTAAAAGTAGCGCGGCCCCGATTCTAAGCGCGATTTGAATTTGTGCTCTCATACTTATTGTTCCTCCACGTCGGTAGCGGCTATGCTATTATTTATAAGCACTTAATTATTTAGATTGGCGTCAAAATCGACTCCATCCTCCCATATCAATTGACGATGGGCAACGACGAGAACGTAACAAACAACGATTCAGACAACCGATTCAGGGCGTCCGGTCGTGAAGCAATTATCGAGAACGTGGCACTTGCCTTTGAGAAGGCTCGCCATCAGGTCTCGATATTCTCTCCCATTCTCGACAGCAACTACTTTAATACGACTCGCGTTAGTGATGCCCTGGCAAAAGTCTGCACCGGCGGTCGACCCAATCGTGTGCGAATTCTGGTACAGCGTGGTGATGAAACGATCCGCAATAACGGTCGCATTACCAGCCTGGCCCAGCGACTCAGTGATTTTATCGAACTGAAACAGCTGGAATCGGGAATCGCCACCCTCTCTGAAATGTTTATTGTTGTTGATCGGAATGGTTATCTGCGACAACCAGATTCAGAAAAACCCGAGTGCCTGGTCAGCTTCGGCACGAGCAATGAACTGGGAGCGTTGTCGCGACAATTTGATACTCTCTGGGAGCGAAGTGAACGAATTCCCGGCCTGAACGTGCTGGGACTGGGGAGGTAGAAGTGAGACTACCGACATCTGTTTACCAGCTTCTTGCCATAAGTATCGCGATCGCGATACTCACCGGTTGCTCCAGTGCGCCGGCACAGCCCAAATACAGTTATTCCGTTTACGGTGAACGCGCTGCGGCGTATGCGCAGAAGATGGTCGGCACTCACTACCATTACGGCGGCAATCGCCCCAGCGAAGGCTTCGATTGCAGCGGGCTGATTCAGTACAGCTACAACCTGGCCGGCCTGAAAGTACCGCGAAATACAAAATACCAGTTTCGGTCGACACGGTATGTACCGTCGAATCAGCTTCGGCGTGGCGATCTGCTGTTTTTTAACCAGCAAGGGAAGCGTTACTCGCACGTCGGTATCTATATTGGTAACGGCAAGTTTGTACACGCCCCGTCCACGGGGAAGCGCGTCCGTGTCTCCTCCCTGAAGAATCGCTACTGGAAGCGCAGTCTCGCGAGCACCCGCCGTTTCGAGGCGTTTTAGTTTCTCGGCCCACCTGACGGCGATAAACCGGCGCACTTAAACAACACTGGTCGGGTAAACTTTTCTCCAATTATCAAATCACTAGCGACAACTCCTGAGATAAATTCTCCGGAAACTGGAATTTGGTAAAAGTGCTGGTCGTCCCGGTTGCTGAATCGGCTATACTTAAACTAATTCGTCACGACGTTTTGACGGAAACTGTGTCGGCGCACCAGACTGCCCGCACAGTATGGGAGCCATTCCCTTAGAAGCATTGATCATCATGATGAATCATTCGGTAACCACTACGTTGCCGTGATCGCAAGGAGGAGATATGCAACCTGAACGTCGCTGGAGTTCCCGCAGACCTATCGCCCTGAACGTCGCCCTGTATTACAACCGCATTGGATTACTCCCGTGCAAGACTCGCGACATGAGCACCGAGGGTATGTTCGTGCAGACCCGCCACGTCAGCCTGTCCGAAGGGATCACGGTAGACGCCGTACTCACCGACCAGGGCAGTTTCCCCGGACACCAATTGCGTTTACCGGCAAAAATCGTAAGGGTGAATTTCGATGGCGTCGGTCTGCGTTTTCACAATTTTGATATCGATACCTACCATTTTTTACGGACGGTACTGGAAACGCTTGAGCCTGTCAGCGCTGCCTGACGATTGTTAGCCGCGCCTCGCGAACCAGTGTATTCTGCACTCTGGTTCAAGTTTCAGATCCATGTTTTATGAGTCAACAAGATACCTTGCAGCGATTCCTTATCGAGGACAGTTCGGTGCGGGGGGAACTGGTACACCTCGATAACACCTGGCGCACTGTTCTCGAGAAGCGTCACTACCCTACTCCAGTGCGAAACACGCTCGGTCAGTTCATGGCGGCGGCTTCGTTGCTATCTGCGACCCTGAAATTTCAGGGATCTCTGATTATGCAAATACGCGGTGACGGGCCCATCAGTTTACTGGTGGTCGAGTGCACCAGTGGCGGAGCCTTGCGCGCAACCGCGAAATGGAAAGGCGAACCGGAAACAGAAGACCTGTCGGAACTGTTTGGTAACGGCCAACTGGTGATCACTATTGACCCCAGACTAGGCAAAGAGCGCTATCAGGGCATTGTTGAACTCAACGCATCAACCGTTGCCAAGGCACTTGAAGACTACCTGATGCAGTCTGAGCAATTGGCAACGCGGTTATGGCTGGCCTCGGACCAGCACCAGGCAAGCGGGATGTTGCTGCAAAAACTGCCGCAGGAAACAGACGAGGAAGAGACCGATGACTGGAACCGGGCGATCCACCTTGCTGAAACCCTGACCAGGGATGAACTGTTGATGGTGCCACCAAACGAAATTATTCGGCGCTTGTATCATGAAGAAACCATCCGGCTATTTGCCTCCGAACCGATGAGTTTTTCCTGTTCATGCTCAAGAGAGCGCGTTATTCGAGCGCTGCGGGTGATGGGGCCGGATGAGCTGGACAGCCTGATCCGGGAACGCGGAAACGTGTCTGTCGATTGCGAATTCTGCAACGAGCATTACGAGTTCGATGCCGTCGATGTCGAACAAATATTTGCCTCGGTTGATCAGATCGAGGCCCCGTCAACCCATCAATAAACGCCACCGCAACCCGAACATTCCCCTGCGATTTCAGTTGGAACAGTTGTTTCACCGATAACTAGCGCAGACAATAGCCTGAGCCCATGCTCCCCAATGATTATGCCCGCTAAAGAAAACCGCAATCCGGATGCCCTGGTACTCATTAGTCCGCACTGTCCGCACTGTGCGCTGGTGTTGCAAGGCCTGCAGGAACTGGTCAAGGAAGGTGCCCTGTCTCGACTCGAAATCGTAAATATCGCCGCAGATCCAGGTCCCGCCGCCGAGCGCGGTGTTCGCTCCGTTCCCTGGACGCAGATCGGCCCGTTTATCCTGGAAGGCAGCCACTCTCCTGCAGAACTGCGGCACTGGGTCGAGCGTGTTGATGAGCCCGACGGTATGGCGTGGTATTTCGATGAGCAATTGAAAACGGGTGGGTTGGCCCGGGTTGAAAACATGATCAGGGAAGACCCTTCCTGCCTGACTGCCATCGCCAGGCTTGCCGGTGATCCCGATACGGCAATGCAAACGCGTGTAGGTATCGCCGCCCTACTCGAAAGCATTGAGGGCACCGGGATGGCAAGGAGTTTGAGTGCGGATTTGGCCAGGTTGACCAGTCACCCCGATGCACGTGTCCGCGCGGATGCCTGTCACTATCTAGCGTTAACTGAAAGCGAAGAAAGTATCGCACCTTTGGAGGCCTGCCTCGAAGACAGCGACGCAACCGTTAAAGAAAT
The DNA here is from genome assembly GCA_022340825.1 of Acidiferrobacterales bacterium. Classification (GTDB taxonomy): domain Bacteria; phylum Pseudomonadota; class Gammaproteobacteria; order Acidiferrobacterales; family JAJDNE01; genus JAJDNE01. The sequence goes on from JAJDNE010000008.1 coordinate 53,256, forward strand.
TGCGGCGGAGAGTATTGAGCACCTGAAACAGCATGTTGGGCATCAGGCTAATCGTTGATGTCAGATGGACGAAAACCAATATCGACAGACCTACCAGCAAGTCAATGCGCTACCGTGCGTATTTGAGCGTGCCATCCTGCGTCAATGTGCGATATGCCATCACGCACAACGTTTGAATATTGCCGAGCGTGAGGCGGTGAGCTGCCAGTCTGAATCTGATCGAAAGTTGTGCCGGGAGTTTCTGGGGCTCATGCATCAAAAGTCACAGTTCGCCGTCAAGGCTGACAACCCCGATGAACCGCTACCGTTCGGCAAAGAAATCAAGATTCAGTGTGGCGCCCTGCTTGGACTAAAGACAGAAATGTCTGCCGATACACCAATCGATATAAATCTGGTTCTGCTAGATGCGGTTAATAGATACAGCGAGCTTGAAGCATTTCCATTCGAAAGCCTCATTCGCGAAGTCACCGCATTTAAAACGCGCCGACCACGAAAAGACTAAAACCCTGCGCGGGCAAGCCAGAGACGCGCACGTAATCCAAGCTCCGAAGAGTAGCCAACTTCCACAAACCGGATCTTGCCTGAAGCGTCAATGATAAAAGTGGTTGGCACCACCCTGACACCGAACTGATGCGAAAGATCTCCGTGTTCGTCATTGATCACCGTAAATCCGATACCCTGTTCGTGCAGATGACGAGCGACCTCTTCATTGCCGCCCGACTGCATGGCTACCGTAATCACCGGGTGGTCCTTGCTTATTGCATCAATCGAATTCTGCTCGAACCGACAGATCCGGCACCAGCTGGCCCAGAAATGGATTAACAACGGTTTGCCCGGCGCCGCGGTTGAAACCGTGCGGCCATCCAGCGACCGGCCAGAAAGTACCGGCGCCTGCCCGCTGGCAATGTCCCGGTGTTGGTAGGCGCGAACACCGAAGAACACAAGCAAAAACGCGATCAGCCAGATCGCGTTTGTAACAAATGCACGACGATTGATTTTCATTGTTCCACCTGGTTACGCATATGGTCTGCTGTACGGGCAAATGATTCAGACAGTTCACGCCGAAGCGCCGGTTCGATTTCCAGCGAGTCCAGCGCACGCTCCATGCAAAGTAGCCACTGATCGCGTTCCGCTTCGCCGATCGGAACCATCAGGTGGCGTGCGCGCAGACGCGGGTGACCATACGTGGCAATGTATAGTGATGGCCCGCCGAGCCAACCGGAGAGGAACATGAAAAGTTTCTCACTTGATCCAGCAAGATCATCCGGGTGCATCTGGCGAATTGTCTTTGTCTCAGGCAGTTGATCCATCTCCTGGTAAAAGCGCTCTACCAGCCTACGAACCGCCTGTTCGCCGCCGAGGCGCTCATATGGCGTTTCACTTCTTTCGTGCATCGCTTCGTTTCAATAATTTGCTGTAGTGTTTCGCGTTCTTGGTCAAACGCAGTTTCTGTTGCTGCCAGGGATCTGGCCAATTTAGTCCTGGGCGAACGAGCGCGCGACACAGCAACAGCAACCCCTGGATATCGTCTATATGAACGAACTCCGGTGCCGGACCCTGCAGTGCTGCACAATCCTGACCGCCCTCGAATCCCTGGTTGTGATAGTTACCCAGTGGGACCGTGATCCCGATTGCCGGCAGCCCCCAGATAGTTGCTGCTGCAGCCTCGCAGGCGCCGCCATCCATAATGCGTTGCTGATGCCTGCCGGGTAAGACACGGCTGGCAACATCGCTGAGCACTTTCAGATAGTCCGCCTGATACACCGTTCGGCGATCACCCAGACGCACAATCGGTCCCTTACCGAGAATGGCATTCGGCAATGTGCGCGACGCTTCCAGGCTGACAAAAATGGTTTTACGTTTTGCTTTCGCCAGCCAACCCAACTCGAAATGGCCAATGGCACCGACAAAACCTACTTCTTCACCACGGGTCAGCAGGCCAATAAAGGGAGGTCTTTTCTTCCCGTCATGACCGTAGGCAGCAAAGGCAGTTTCCAGGATGGCGAACACACCCACCAGGTCATCTGCCGCCTTGGTATATAGCCGCTTGCCGCTTTGCCATACCGGTGCTCGAAACGCCAAGCCACCAAAGATCTCGCGTGCCGGGAACTGGCGAACCTGGGCAGGATTCTTCAGCTGGATTTCTGCGGTCTCGAGATAAAAGCCGGACTTGTGCAGTTTCGGTTTTCGAATCTGGCCATAACCGAAGACACCCTCCCGCGTCGCGAGCCAGACGTTGGCACCACCAAGGTGTTTGAGCGGTGAGCCACCGTGCCAGTGGATGCGCAATCGACGATTGTCGAGCCAGCGTGCGCCATCAAACCCCGGGTGATCCATGTGTGCCGCCAGAATCCTGAGTGGTTCAGCGTCGGGATCGCGCAACAGCGCACGATAGTCTCTGGCGGAGCCAACACCGATAACAACATTGCCGACAGGGTCTACAAAGTGCGGAATTTGGCGGTGCAGAAGTTGACGAATTGCAACCTCGGCGACCAGGTCCTCTCGAAACGGGGATGTCGGCTGGGAGAGTATTTCGTACAGCAGACGGGTTTGTCGCAGGTTCATAAAATAGACAATCGGGAATTGCGTCGTTGCCCCAGGGCAACGTTTTTACACTTCTAGCCCGGCACCCCTAATTGCTGTAAAGCAACTCCAGCAACGCGCTATAGGATTCCATATCGAGGTTGCCAAAACGAACACCTACACCATTTTCGGTAGCGCGTGCCACGGTAGCCGGAAGACGAAACTCTTTAACTTTATGTTCTTCGCCACTCTCAAGTGTGACCAGGACTTCGACTGAAGTGAATGTTGGAAGGTCGCTCCAATCAGATCGAACAAACGCTCCCTCGAGGCTGACATCGGTAATCCAGCCTGCATGTGCACCTAGCCGCGCGTGATTCAGAACGGCTGGCCGCGTAATGGTTTTACGAGGATTTTCGCGCCGCTCGGCACCCCGCGATGGACTTGTTTGTTGCATTCCCACCCCTACTTGGGTGTTAACATGAAATTTCAGGTCGGATTTTTCAATGACCTAAAACCCGAATTTACACCCACCTGCATTTAATTAATATTATAGTCGAATATAGTCGATACGGGGTGGAGCACTTAGGCCAGCATCGTCAGGTCCAGCAGCGCCCCGTAAGTATCCATGTCCAAACTGAGGAATTTCAGACC
>JAJDNE010000029.1 GCA_022340825.1 Acidiferrobacterales bacterium
TCGTCGAAACCGGTGGTGCCGATCACGATTCTTTTGTTGTGGGAAACGCAGTGAGCCAGGTTGTCGAGGGTCACATCCGGCCGGGTAAAATCTACCAGCACGTCGTAGTCGCCGTTTTCCAGACTGGCACGAACGGCAACACCGAGTCGACCGATACCGGCGAGGTCGCCGGCATCACTCCCGACATTTGTGCTCCCCGGACGCTCGAAGGCGTTTGTCAGACTCAACCCCTCGGTTTTTTCACAGGCGGCGATGAGGGTGCGGCCCATCCTGCCGGCAGCGCCGGCAATGGCAATATCAGTCATATCGTTAAATTACTTTTAGCCAGAGAAATTAGTGGCAAAAAGCATAAAGGATTTGTGCGGCGGACGCTAACGCCTTCGCATCGAAACTGGCTAAGCGAAGAAGCCCTTGATCTTGTCGAGCCAGGATTGCTCACGTGGGTTGTGCTTTGAACCACCCTTCTTTAATGACTCTTCCAGCTGTTTGACTAACTGCTGCTGCTCATCGGTAAGGTTGACCGGCGTTTCGATGCTGACACGGCAATACAAATCACCCACGCGGCCGGACCTCACGTTGCGCACACCCTTGCCCTTGAGACGAAACAGTTTCTCACTCTGGGTACCGGCCGGCACCTTGATGCTGGCTCGGCCATCGAGAGTCGGTACCATCAGTTCGCCACCCAGTGCTGCGGTGGCGATACTCACCGGCATCTCGCAATACAAGTCATCGTCTTCACGTTTGAAGATATCGTGCGGCTTCAGTTTGACCTGCACATAGAGGTCACCCGCCGGACCGCCGTGCTCGCCGGCCTCACCTTCACCCGCCAGACGAATCTGGTCGCCGGTATCAACGCCGGCAGGCACCTTGACTGACAGGGTCTTGGTTTTCTGTACCCGGCCACTGCCATGGCAATCCGGACACGGATTGGAGATTACCTTGCCGCTGCCACGGCAGTTGGGACAAGTCTGCTGTACCGAGAAGAATCCCTGCTGCATGCGTACCTGTCCGTGGCCACCACAGGTCTGGCAGGTCGTGGCACTGGTTCCTTTTTTGGCACCACTACCGCCACAGGTTTCACAGGTTTCCGCCGCCGGCACGCGAATGCGGACATCGGTTCCCTTGACGGCATCCTCGAGACCAAGCTCCAATGTATAGCGCAGGTCTGCGCCACGATATGCCCTGGAACCACCACCAGGCCCACCGGCACCGCCGCCGAAGATATCGCCGAAGACATCGCCAAAGATATCGGAGAAGCTCGCACCGCCACCAAAGCCACCGGCACCACCCGCCATCGAGGGGTCGACGCCGGCGTGACCAAACTGATCATAGGCCGCACGTTTCTGTGGATCCGACAGGACCTCGTGCGCCTCTTTGGCTTCCTTGAATTTTGCTTCAGCTTCCTTGTCATCCGGGTTGCGGTCCGGATGATATTTCATTGCCAGCTTGCGATACGCCTTCTTCAGCTCCGCATCAGATGCGTTGCGGGCCACACCAAGCGTTTCGTAGTAGTCCTTCTTTGACATATCGCGATTCTTTTTACTTGTTGATCATTGGCAACCATCAAACGTACAAAGGCACAGCGGTAAAACCGGTCCCGGTTTCGTCCGCCGTGCCCCTGGTCTGAACAATTGCGTTAGCTCTTGTCCTTGTCTTCCTTCACTTCCTCGAACTCGGCATCAACAACATCGTCTTTACCAGAAGTCGAATCGGCGGTCTCGGCGCCGGCAGCTGCCTCGGCACCCTCACCCGCCTGGGCATACATCTGCTCGGCCAGTTTGTGGCTGGCCTCGGCCAGTGTCTTGGTCTTGGCCTCGATCTCGTCCTTGTCGCCGGAATCCAGCACACCTTCCAGGTCCGTGATCGCAGCCTCGATCTTCTCTTTCTCCGCTGCATCAAGCTTGTCGCCCATTTCAGTCACGGACTTCTTCACGCCATGAATCATGGAATCAGCCTGGTTACGGGTATCGGCCAGCTCACGTGCCTTGCGATCCTCGTCCGCATGCGCTTCGGCATCCTTGATCATCTGCTCCACTTCCTCGTCGGACAGGCCGGAACTGGATTTGATCACAATCTTGTTTTCCTTGCCGGTGGCCTTGTCCTTGGCAGACACATGCATGATGCCGTTGGCATCGATGTCAAAAGACACCTCGATCTGCGGTACACCGCGCGGTGCCGGCGGAATATCACTCAGGTCAAAGCGACCCAGCGACTTGTTGCCGGAAGCGATTTCGCGTTCACCCTGCAGCACGTGCACAGTCACAGCGGTCTGGTTGTCGTCCGCGGTGGAGAACACCTGCGACGCCTTGGTCGGAATGGTGGTGTTCTTCTCGATCAGTTTGGTCATAACACCGCCCATTGTCTCGATACCAAGCGACAGCGGGGTCACGTCCAGCAGCAATACGTCCTTGACGTCACCGCCAAGTACACCGCCCTGAATGGCAGCGCCAACAGCCACGGCTTCATCCGGGTTTACATCGCGACGGGGCTCCTTACCAAAGAAGTCCTGTACCGCCTGCTGTACCTTGGGCATACGGGTTTGACCACCCACCAGGATCACGTCGTCGACTTCGCTGGCCTTCAGACCGGCGTCTTTCAACGCGACCTTGCACGGTTCGATCGAACGCGTAATCAACTCGTCCACCAGTGATTCCAGCTTGGCGCGCGTCACCTTCATGTTCAGGTGCTTCGGCCCGCTGGCATCGGCAGTAATGTATGGCAGGTTTACCTCGGTCTGCTGACTCGAGGACAACTCGATCTTGGCTTTTTCCGCGCCTTCTTTCAGGCGCTGCAGTGCCAACGGATCGTTTTTCAGATCCACACCCTGATCTTTTTTGAACTCTGCAGCCAGATAGTCAATCAATCGGCGGTCAAAGTCCTCACCACCAAGGAAGGTATCGCCATTGGTCGACAATACTTCAAACTGGTGCTCGCCATCGACGTCAGCAATTTCGATAATAGAGATATCAAACGTACCGCCACCCAGATCGTAGACGGCGACCTTGCGATCACCCTCTTTCTTATCGAGGCCAAAGGCCAGCGCGGCTGCCGTCGGTTCGTTGATAATGCGCTTGACGTCCAGGCCGGCAATCTTGCCTGCATCCTTGGTCGCCTGGCGCTGGGAATCATTAAAGTAAGCGGGCACCGTGATCACGGCTTCGGTCACTTCTTCACCAAGGTAGTCCTCGGCGGTCTTCTTCATCTTCTGTAGCACGCGGGCAGAGATTTCCGGTGGCGCCATTTGCTTGCCATTGATCTCAACCCAGGCATCGCCATTCTTCGCCTTCACGATCTTGTAAGGCATCAATTCGATATCGCGCTGCACGACGTCCTCGTCGAACTTGCGTCCGATCAGGCGTTTCGAAGCAAACACGGTGTTGTGCGGATTGGTGACAGCTTGACGTTTGGCAGACTGGCCGGTCAGTACTTCGTTGTCTTCGGTAAAGGCAACGATCGACGGCGTCGTACGATCGCCTTCGCTGTTTTCAATAACACGGGTCTTCCCGTCTTCCATCACGGCGACACAGGAGTTTGTCGTCCCCAGGTCGATACCAATAATTTTTCCCATTGTCAGATTCTCCTGCTCAAATTTCGCTTAATGCGCAATAATTCATAAAACTCACTGGTTTAGTGGGGCCGGGTGACCACTTTTCAAGCCTCGCCACCACCCGTATCCGCCGTTTGTGCCGGCGCCTTGGCAACCACCACCATCGCCGGCCTTAATAGCCGCTCATTCAGCACATAGCCTTTCTGCAGCACGCTGACGACATGGTTCGGCTCGACCTCGGTGGTCTCGACCATGCTCATGGCTTGGTGCAGTTCTGGATTGAATTTCTCACCAGTCGGATCCAGTACGGCGATACCGGACTTTTCGAACGCACTATCCAACTGCTTCAGTGTCAGCGACACGCCTTCGTGCATTTTCTGCATGGCCTCGGCACTGTTCGCCGCCAAATCAACCTGGCTTGCCAGCTCAAGACTGTCGCGTACGGCAAGCAGCTCACCGGCAAATTGCTCAACCGCGAACTTGCGCGCCTTGATGACGTCGTCGGCGGCACGCTTGCGTACGTTTTCGGTTTCGGCCTTGGCCCGCAGGAAGTTGTCGAGGTTCTCAGTTGCCTCGGCACGCGCCTGGTCCAGCTGCTCTTGCAGAGCGACTTCTGGCGTATCGGCATCTGCCGCCGCGTCCTGGGTGCCGTTGACTTCGATTTCGTCCGGGTGAGTGGGTTTTTCTTGTGTCATGTTCCAGTTTCCACGGAATTGTCTGATTCGGGGGCAAAAATGGGGTTGTGCCAGCCAGCTTTCAAGGCTGGGACAGAAATTGGGCGACTAAGAGAAGGTCGACCGGATCAGGACTCGCCACGGCTGAGCGCATGGCTCACCAGCCTGGCAGTCACATCGACGATTGGGATAACACGGTTGTAAGGCATGCGGGTGGGACCAATCACGCCCAGTGTACCGACTATCTTGTCACCGACCGTATAGGGTGCGGTGACCAGGCTGCAGTTTTCCAGTGCAGCATAGCCCGATTCGGCACCAATAAAGATATTGATCCCGCCGCCATGCATACTGCGATCGAGCAGATGCAGCAGGTCGCGCTTGGCGCTAAACGCATCAAACAACTGGCGCAACTTGGCCATATCGCCCATCTCGGGAATATCAAAAAGATTGGACTCGCCCCGAACGACAAAATCGTCGTCGCCACTTTCGTCTTCCGCGAACGCGCGCCGTGTCATCTCGGTGGCCATGCGCACCACGCGCTGCATGGCAGCACTGTCCTGTTCGATCTCCTGTAGCAGCATGCGCTTGACTGCACTCAGCGATTTGCCAGACCAGGTATCGTTGAAATAGTTGCCCGCCTCTACCAGTTCGGAGGCGCTGTACTGACGATCAGGCTGGATCACCCGATTCAGCACCTGGCCGTCCTTGGTAACCAGGATCACCAGGACCCGGTTGCTCGACAGGCTGATGAACTCGATTTGCTGGAACACGGTTTCCTCGTCACGACGCGGTACGCGTACCAGCCCGGTCATGTGGGTCACCTGTGACAACAGGTCTGAGGCAGATTCGATCAGGGATTGTGGCCCCCTGCCGGTGCTCAGTGCATTCTCGAGCCGTTCAACATCGACAAACTCGGGTTGTCTGACCTTGAGCAAAGAGTCGACGAAAAGCCGGTAGCCCGCCTGCGTCGGAATGCGGCCAGCGGAGGTGTGCGGCGAGACCACCAGGCCCATCTCCTCCAGGTCGGCCATTACACTACGAATCGTCGCCGGGCTCAGATCCAGCCCCGCCCGACGGGCAAGCGTACGCGACCCGAGAGGCTTGCCTTCCTCGATATAACTCTCGATCAGGGTTTTTAGCAGTACTTCAGCGCGCTGAGTGAGCAAAGACATGGAGAATCCGTATGGCCAATAAATACCAGAACCATATATATGGGTCCTTTAATCGAAGCTAGCAACCACCCAAAAAGGTGTCAACCGCTGGTTGTGCGCCTGGAATGTTCGCGCTGCATCATTGGCCCGAATGACGCTGCATGCTACTTTTAGCGCCAAACAGGAAACCTGAAAGTCTATGCCCAAAACGATAAAAACAGTTGGCTTATTCGGCAAATACGGCGATGACGTCGCCGGTGACGACATTGTCGCGCTCGCCAAATTCCTCGAAAAGGAAAAGTATGCCGTTATCGTCGAGAAATCCTCGGCAGAATTGCTACCCGAGTCGGTAGCACCGACCGAGGCGATTGAGCAAATCGGCGAACATATCGACCTTGCGGTTGTCATCGGTGGTGATGGCACTCTTCTGCATGTGGCGCGAAAACTGGCGGATCATGAAGTGCCCCTGGTTGGCATCAATCTCGGTCGACTGGGCTTCCTCACCGATATTCCTGCCGACCACATGGTCGACGAAATCCGCAAGATACTCGAAGGTGAGTTCGAGACCGAAGAGCGCTTTATGCTAAGTGCCGAGATTATGCGCGGCGGCAAGATTCACTACTCCAGTTGCGCTCTTAATGACGTCATCATTGGCAAGGGTGAATTGTCGCGCATGATCGAGCTTGAGATCTTCGACGATGGCGAGTTCGTTCACAGCATGCGCGGTGATGGCATTATTGTCGCCACTCCAACCGGTTCAACCGCCTATGCCATGTCTGCCGGTGGCCCGATCCTGCACCCGGAGCTGGCGGCGATCACACTCGTACCCATCTGTCCGCATACGCTGAGCAACCGGCCTATCGTTGTCGGCGCCGACAGTGTCATCGAGATCGCGATCCAGGGTGTTAATCAACAGCGCACCTACGTGACCTTCGATGGCCAGGAAAACTATGCGTTGGAACAGCATGACCGTGTTTATATCCGCCGTGCCGGAAAGCCGGTGCATCTGTTGCACCCCAGTGGTCGTAGCTACTACGGTGTGCTGCGCGCGAAACTGCATTGGGGCGGTATATATTAAGTCTGACCTATGCTGTCGCATCTCTACATTCGCGATTTCACCATTGTCTCGCAACTGGAGGTCAGCCTCCACGCGGGCTTAACCGTGCTGACCGGCGAAACCGGCGCGGGCAAGTCGATCATTATCGATGCACTGGCCTTGGTTCTGGGGCAGCGCGCCGACAACCGGGTTATCCGCCATGGTTGCCAGCGCACCGAAATCACTGCCAGCTTTGAGCTGACACCGGCAAGTGATGCCGCAAAATGGCTTGCCAGTAACGACCTCTTCGGTGATGGCGAGTGCGTGGTTCGCCGTATTATCGAACTCGATAAACCCACCAAGGGTTTTATCAACGGTCGCCCGGCGCCAATGCAGATGTTGCGTGAACTGGGTGACCACCTGGTCGATATCCATGGTCAACACGAACACCAGTCACTGCTGAAGCGCGACAACCAGAGGCAGGTGCTCGATGACTACAGCGGTATCAGTGATGATGTCGATGAGTTGGCCAACATCTTTCGTGAGCTGAATTCGTTACAGGATCGACTGGCGACATTGCGCGCGCAAAAAGCCGATCGATCCGCCCGCATCGAACTGCTTCAGTACCAGGTGCAGGAACTGGAAGCCCTGGACCTGCAGCCGGATGAAATCGGACAGATCGAGGAGGAACATGCAAGACTGGCTAACGGCGCCGAGTTGCTGGAAGGCGTGCAGTCCATTGCCCATGATCTTTACGACAGCGAAACCGGATCGGTATCGCAAATACTCGGCCATTCGGTGCAGAAACTTGAACACCTCGCCGAGCATGACCCCAAGCTGGGTGAACTGATTAACTTGCTCACCGAGGCATCGATACAGGTAGACGAAGCCGCTTCCGGGCTACACAACTATCTCGACGATCTTGAGCTCGATCCGCAGCGACTGGACTGGCTGGATCAGCGCCTGGCCGCGATCCAGGATCTCTCGCGTAAACATCATGTCGAGGCAGAAGAGCTTCCCGGTGTGTTGCAGCAACTCAGGACCGAGTTGTCCGATATAGAGGATTTTGATGTCAACCTGGCTCGGCTTGAGCAAGACATTGAGAGTCATCGAAGTGACTATCTGCAAAAAGCCAAAATCATTAGTGAGGCGCGCAAGGCATCGGCTACCAGCCTCGGTACTGCGGTCACCGCAAGCATGCAGGAACTTGGCATGCAGGGCGGTCAGTTCGAAATCGCAATTACGCCGTTGGCGGAAGGTGAACTGGGCGCTCACGGACTGGAGCGAATTGAATTCCTGGTCAGTGCCAACCCCGGACAACCACCGATGCCGTTGAACAAGGTTGCCTCCGGCGGCGAATTGTCGCGTATCAGTCTCGCGCTACAGGTGATTACCGCCACCATCGGTCGCATACCGACATTAATCTTCGATGAAGTCGATGTTGGTATCGGTGGTCGGGTAGCGGAAATTGTCGGGCAGCAACTGCGCGACCTGGGGCAGGCACGCCAGGTACTGTGCATTACGCACCAGGCGCAGGTGGCAGCCAAGGGCAATCAGCATCTGCAGGTCGCCAAGGAATCCGCTGACGGTGAAACAGTCAGCCGTATCAAGCCATTGTCGGAAATTGATCGTGTCGAGGAAATTGCTCGAATGATCGGTGGAATAGAAATCAGCCAACAGACCCGCGACCACGCGGAGGATATGCTCGCCCGTGCCTCAACCTGACCAGGAAAATCTGCAGAACGACTCGGCGTTTGGTGGCGCAGTGCCACACTTGCGGCCCGCAGCAATTACCGATGTGCCGGAAATTCATGAGCTACTGGATGAATACGCGCGCATGGGCAATCTGTTGCCTCGCCCCTATAGCGAACTCTATCGGCACTTGCGTGATTTTTTTGTCATCGAAATCGGGGGCAAGCTTGTCGCCTGCGGTGCGCTGGAAATTTTTACCGAAAACCTGGGCGAGGTGCGAAGCCTGGTGGTCAGCAAGCAGTACGAAGGTCACGGTCTGGGCAAAAACCTGGTGCAACGTATCGTGGATGAGGCACGGCAGATCGGTTTACGTCGAATTATGGCGCTGACTTACGTGCCGGGATTCTTTCACAAACTCGGTTTTCGCACGGTACCGAAAGATACGTTGCCGGAAAAAGTCTGGGGAATTTGCGTCAAGTGCTACAAATTTAACGCCTGCGACGAGACCGCGGTATTGCTGGAGATCTGGTAGGCATAGAAGCGGTCAGGTGTCTTTCTTCGAACACACACCGTTCTCACGCATCCCCTGACAAACGCCGTAGATATAGAGTGCGTGATCGTCCATGACGAAGCCAGCCTTGGATGCCACCCGCTTCTGGCGCATCTCGATTTCCTCATCGAAGAACTCGAATACGCGCCCGCATTCCATACACACCATATGATCGTGGTGGCCGCCCTGGTCCAGCTCGAACACCGAGCGCCCGCCTTCGAAGTTGTGGCGAATGACCAGACCGGCGGCTTCAAACTGGGTGAGTACCCGATAGACAGTTGCCAGACCAATTTCTTCCCCGGCATCAATCAGGGTCTTGTAGACATCCTCGGCCGTCATGTGACGATCCTCGTTGCTTTCCAGGATTCCGAGGATTTTCAGGCGCGGAAGTGTTGCCTTGAGTCCGGCCTTCCTGAGGTCTGCGCTGTCTTTCATCATTACTCTCGCACTAGATTTGCATGCCCAATACCGGAGGCAGTTGCGGTACCGCTTGCCAGCGGCATCCGGTATGATTGCGGCCAGTTTAGACCACTCGGGCCCGATGCCCAAATGTATTCCCTGCTATGCGACACCTGCTGCTTTCACTTGCCTTGCTGACCGCTGTTTCCGTCTCCGGCTGCAATATCCTGTACGTTCAGGATATCGAGCAAGGAAATATTTTGACCCCGGATATGATTGACCAGATCAGGCCCGGCATGACCCGCAAGCAGGTCACATTTATTCTCGGCACACCGCTGGTCGAGGATCCGTTTCACGCGGACCGCTGGGACTACTACTACTCGCTGAAACCCGGGGACAAGCAGGCTGTTGGCAAAAAACAGGTGATCACCATCTATTTTAAAGGTGACAGAGTAACGCAGATTATTCGCGACATGCCGGACAGCAAACCGGGTTCCGGTGAAAAAAGTTCCGGCTAGTCGCTACTTGCGCTTTTTCAGCTCCGCCCGCTTGCGTCGCACTTCCTTGGGGTCCGCCAGCAACGGTCGATAGATTTCGACGCGATCGCCGTCCCGTAATTTGTCGCCAAGCTTTCGGCGCTCACTGAATACCCCTACCTCGCTGTCGGCCAGCGTAACGTCCGGCATGTCATCAAGAATTCCTGATGCCCGAACAGCCTGCTCAAGCGTCACCGGAGCCGGCAACTCCAGTTCTCTTATCTGCTGTTGTTCAGGCGTGGCCCAGCACACCTGTATCCGGAGTAACCGACTATTTTCCATAGATCTCATCGGCACGCTGGCAGAAACTGTCCACCATCTTCCCGGCAATTTCATTGAACACCCGGCCAATCGTCATACCGACAATACGACTGGAGAATTCAAATTCCAGATCCAGTGATACCTTGCAAGCATTGTCATCCAGCGGATCGAATCGCCAGAACCCCTGCAGTTTCTTGAATGGCCCGTCGACCAGATGCATTTCCATTGTCTTGTCATGCTGCAGACGATTGCGCGTGGTAAAGCCTTTCTTCACGCCCTTGTAATCGATATCGATCGAGGCTTCGACCAGTTCAGTATCGGCCGACAGGATTTTCGCTCCCCCGCACCACGGCAGGAACTTTGGGTAGGACTCGATATCAGCGACGAGTTTATACATTGCGCTGGCACTGTGGGAGACAATGGCATGACGGCTGAGGGTGGTCATTTATAAAGGCTCGGCAAAGCAAAGGCGACTATCAATAATAACACTGGAACTACCACCCGAACTGCGCGCAACCACAAGGGAAATACAAGTGGACCCGACATGCCGAGCTCTTTCTTTGTGATCGTACGGTTGAGCACCCAACCGACGAATACGGCGGCCAGAATGCCGCCGGCAGGCAACAGCAGGTTTGCGGTCAGTAGTTGCAGGATATCGAAAACGCCCAACTTCTTTTCCAGGCCCAGTACAGTGAAGGAAAACGACCAGTAACTGAAAGAAAGAATGGAAACGACGCCCAGCACCCAGCCGGCGAGACCGGTTGTCAGTACGGCTTGCGAGCGCCTGACGCCCCGTCGCTCACGTAACCAGCTTATCGTAGGTTCCACCAGGGCCACTGCTGAAAGCAGTGCGGCGAGGGCAATCGTCAGAAAGAATATCGGTCCGACAGCATTTCCACCGGGGAGACGGGCCAGCGCGTAAGGTATGGACTGGAACAACAGTAGCGGCCCGGAAGACAACTCCTGACCGCTGCCATAGATAAGCGACAGGACAAACAGGCCTGCCAGAATACCGGCGCAACTATCAATGGCCGCTATCAATAACGCCGAGCGGCCTGTCGAAACGCGGCTGCGCACATGGGCGCCGTAGGCCATCACCGCGCCAACGCCCAGACCGAGGCTGAACAACACGTGGCCCACCGCAATCAGCACGCTCCTGATCGTAAGAAATGATTTGTCAGGCTCAAACAGCATGATGACTGCGCGCATGAAGTCGCCAAAAATGGCACTGTAGATCGCCAGCAGTGTCAGCGAACCCATCACAATCGGAACGCCCCACTTTACCAGTGGCTCCAGTCCGTCGCTGATACCCCTTGCTGCAATGAGCATGGTTGCGCCGACAAAGGTTGCATGCCAGAACAGTTGTTTCTCCGGATCACCGGCCAGTGCGAAGAACAGCCCAACCACGCTGTCCTGACTGAGTCCGTCAAATGCGCCGACGCTGGCACGTACTGCGTAGGCCAGCATCCAGCTACCGACCACGCTAAGGTAGGTAAAAATCAGGAAACCCGTAATTGTTACCAGCCAACCCAGTCCCTGCCAGGCTGGATGCGCGGCGTCTTCCATCACCAGCCGATTGATCGAACCGATCGGCGAGTATTCACCGCGTCGACCAATCACAATCTCGGTCATCAGCAGCGGTACCCCGACAATTAGCAGGGCAGCGAAATAGATCAGAAGGAACGCGCCCCCACCATTCTGCGCGACCAGTGATGGGAACTGCCAAACATTGTTTAACCCCACTGCCGCACCACTGACCGCCAATACGAACACAAGTTCGCTCGACCAGTGACCGTCGGATGCTGAAGCAATACGTGAACGAGAAGAAGGCATGACTGGTTTTTATTATCTCTGTTTAAATGGCCTTGAATATTATTTTACTATAAAAACCGCCATGTACTTTCCAGCGTAAAATAAGCGCTTTACCGCCATTTCAGCCAATTGTGGGGGCGGCGAATGTATGTTTGAATGCCTGCCCTTCCAGCACCAGAAAGCGACATGGGTAAGAAAAAACCAAAATCTCCCTCCGCCACCATTGCCCAGAATAAAAAGGCGTTTCACGACTATTTTATTGAAGAGCGCTTCGAGGCCGGCATTGCGCTGGAAGGCTGGGAAGTAAAAAGCCTGCGTGAAGGCCGCGCGCAACTAAAGGAGAGCTACGTCATCGTCCGCAATGGCGAAGTCTTCCTGTTTGGCGCCCACATTTCGCCACTGACTTCTGCCTCTACCCACGTCAACCCGGACCCGACACGTACGCGCAAGCTGCTGCTTCACAATGAGGAGATCAGCAAACTGATTGGCGCGGTAGAACGAAAGGGCTATACCCTGGTGCCGCTTAGCTTGTACTGGAAACGGGGCAAGGCCAAGCTCGAAATCGGCCTCGCGAAAGGCAAGGCCAAGGCCGACAAGCGCGCCACGATCAAGGATCGCGAACGTGCCCGCGAGGCCGAACGCGCGTTGAAACACGCCAAGTAACCGATTATTAGCTTGTTCCGGTCAGACCCAGACCCTATATTAAGTATCTCTTGGGGGCGACATGGCTTCGACGTGGGTCGCGAAACCTTCGGGGCATGCCGAGGTGCAGATTTCCTCGTTAATCCAGCTGTAACTTGATAGTTGCCAACGACGACAACTACGCTCTAGCGGCCTAAAACCCGCTAGACCTCCTTCCGGGCTTGCCTGTGGGCTTGGGCTTTGGGGGTCATAGAACGCAGGACCGCATTACGTTGTGCCTGTTAACGTGATGTTAAATTCAAGCGGGCTAAGCCTGTCGCATTTCCTGTCTGTCGGATTGCGCCGGGTTAAACTAAAGACAGACTAAGCATGTAGAACCGGATGGCAGAGGGCTTGCGGACGCGGGTTCGATTCCCGCCGCCTCCACCAATTTAGAAGCTCATGGAAGAGCGCGTTTTCTGAAAAGAACAATAATAGTCTTCGTACCAACCCCATCTATCCCAATTTCATCGAATGAAATCTGCACAGGAATACAAAGAACTTGCCGACTCGTTAAGACGAAGTAACCAGCTTGATGCTGCGATCGAGAATTATCTGAAGGCCCTGGAACTCGATCCTTCCTATTTCAATGCACACGCCAACCTTTCCCTTGCCTATGCCGGCGCCGGCAATCACGAACTGGCGATTAAACACGGTCATGAAGCCATTCGCCTGAATCCGGGTATGGCTGAACTCTATAGTAATCTTGGTGACATATATCGTCTTGCCGGGGATCTGGACGGCGCACAAGAACTTTTAATTCAAGCAGTTAGTCTTAAACCAGAACTACTACATGCTCATTTCAACCTTGGGCTTCTCTATAGAAGAAAAGATGATTCCCAAAACGGTATTG
>JAJDNE010000030.1 GCA_022340825.1 Acidiferrobacterales bacterium
CGGATCAACGTGCTGTGTCGTGATCTGAAAATCTTCACCTTCCTCGACGAGATAACCAATGTCGAAGAGAAATTGTTTGTATGCCCCTGGATCGTGCGGCTCGTTATTGTGGTCGCGATGCCACTGGTCAATTTGTTCCTGGAGAACGATGCGCTGAGCCAGTAGCGCCTCATTGGCAGGTGTCATGTCCTTGACGATATCGGCAAAGGATTGCCAGATGCGATCAGGGTCAAGACCAGTGCCCGGTGTTATTTCATCACGCACCAGTTCGTATATAGGCGTTGCGACCTTTAGCCCAGCCACTTCAAGGTAGTCTGTATCAGTATTAGCGCGCATATAAATCCTCGCCGCTAGTGTTTAGTTTAAGCGTTAACCGTATACCAGGCGCGGCAACCACAGCACGGTATCCGGGAAAACAATGGCGATGGTCAGGCCAACAATCTGTAATCCCAGAAACGGTATGGAGGAGCGATAGATCTGGCCCATGGTCACTTCCGGCGGTGCCACGCTCTTCAGGTAAAACAGGGCATAACCGAATGGCGGACTGAGAAATGACATCTGCATATTGATCATGTACACCACGCCGAACCACAGGGCGAGTTCGTCGGGCGCGACACCGGGCAGACCGAACACGCCATCGAAACTCAACGTCTTCATCAGTGGCACAAAGATCGGAACGGCCAACAGCAGAATGCCGACCCAATCGAGAAACATGCCGAGCACCACCAGGATGATCATCATCAGGGCAAGAATGCCGTAGGGCCCGAGGTTCGTAGCTACGATCATTTCGTTAACGTACTGTTGCCCGCCTTGCAGGACGTAGAAACCGACAAACAGGGTGGCGCCAAAGATGATCCACAACACCATGCCGGTCACGCGCAATGTAGTTAGTGCAGCAGAACGTATATTTTCCCAGCTCAGTTTTCGATGCATGGCCGAGACGACCACGGCACCGAATGTGCCCACACCGGCGGCTTCCACTGGTGTGGCGATACCGGCAAAGATAATGCCCAGCACCAGTGTCACCAGAATCAGCGGGGCTGCCATGTTGCCCAGCAGCCGAAATTTCTCGCGCGTACTGACACGCTCTTCCAGCGGTAACGGTGGGCCCAGCGACGGATTGAGACCAGTGCGGATCGAGACGTACAGAATATACAGACCCGCGAGGATCAGACCGGGGACAACGGCACCGATAAATAGCTCGCCGACGGACTGCTGAGCAATGACAGCGAACAGAATCGCCAGGATCGATGGCGGAATCAAAATGCCCAGCGTACCGCCCGCGAGGATGGACCCGCAGGCAATGGTCGGGTGATAGTGTCGCTTGATCATCGCCGGTAAGGCGATCATACCCATGGTGACTTCAGTGGCGCCGATGACGCCGCACATCGCGGCAAGAATGGTCGAGGCTATGATAGTACTTGTCGCCAGGCCGCCACGCAGGCTACCGAGTAGCTTGTAGACCATGTCGAAAAGTTCTTCGATCAGGCCGGCCCGTTCGAGCATGGAGGCCATAAAAATAAATAACGGAATAGCGGAGAGCTGGTAGTCCGTCATTAGCGGGAAGATGCGTGATGGCAATATATTGAGTGTGTGCACATCCCCGAACAGGAACAGGAAGATGACGGCCAGGCCACCGGTAACAAAAGCCAGCGGTAAGCCAGCCATGAGCAGCAGCGCCAGTGAGCCAAACATCAGAATGGTGAGCAAGCCGATGCTGATTTCAATGCCCATCGCTATGCCTCCGTCTTCTGTCTAAGCAGCGTGATATCCTTTATCAACCACGAAGTACCCTGTAGCAATAGAAGCAAGGCACCGACAGGAATTGCAAGCTTGACCGGCCAGTACTGTATTCCCCATTCGGTAAACGAGACTTCCCACACACCGAACGAATCACTGAAAAACACCCAGCCAGAACCCAGCAAAGTAAGTGCAAAGACAAAGAAGAAGATCGAGGTCACGACATCAGTCATGGCTTTTTTCCGAGGACTGAAGTGCATATAGATCACATCAACGCGGACGTGGCCGTTATTCTTCAGTACGTAGCCACCGGCGAAGAGATATTGCATACCAAACATGAGAAACATGCTTTCATGTGCCCAGTTGGTAGGGGAGTTGAAGACATAACGTGCAATCACTTCGTAGTAATAAACAATTACTGCAATCATGGACCAGTAGGCGACAAAATTGCCCGTGAATTCGTTGATTCGATCAACAGTACGCGTAAAGCGATTTTCCAGGGCCTGAACGGTCTTGTCTGGTGGTGCAACACCGGTATCCACGTCGCAGGGCACGTCGACGTACGTAATATCTTTTTTCAGACCTTTTTCTTTTTCTGCCCGTCGTCGCGTCAGTCCGGGTAGCAGGTAGGCATCGAGGGCAAGTAGTAGCAAGGTAAACGATGCGAGAAATTTCACCGTCATATCCCATTTTTCAGCGTTTTGTTTCGCTGTTTCTACTTCAGTCCTAGCAGTCGATTCTTCCTCTCGGGCGCTTTCAATAAGTGGCGTTGCGTCAGCCTCGGAGATTTCACCATTAGCCAGCGCGTTCTGATGGTGCTCGATCATGAATACGGCAGACTTGAGGTCGTTGTCTGCCTTGGATATCAGGTTGCGAGCATCGCGGATCTCGACATTGGTAAACAGAATACCGAGAAACAGTGGAACAAAGATGAATCCCAACAGGTTTTTCAGGTAGAAGCGGTGCAGGCCAACGAAGCCACCCGTAACAAGTAAAAAATAGGCAATTGGAAGTGACACCTTGCCTTCTGTTTGCTTGCCGACGTTGCGGCGGATGATGTACATCGCACCCAATGGAAATAGCAACAGGCCCGCCCAGTAAAGCCAGTGAGGTAATACAAAAGTCAGATTAGGCATGATTTGGACATACTCAAATTAGGCAGCGGGATACCGGGAGTATTTCCCGGTATCCCGACTTACGCTCACTACATCGTGTTATGCGTATTTCAGTCGTTGCCCCTTGATCATGCCAGGTGTGACATAACCAAGGCTGCCGGACATCATGTAGTCCAGCTGGATCTTGAAGATACGCGTGGCATCCTTGTCCTTGTTGGCCCAGGCGTACCATCGCGGAATCGCGAGCTTGGTAAATTTCTCCACATCGGTTTCAGAAAGGCGCGTAATGATCGTGCCGGCCTTTTTAAATTTGGGCCAGGCTTCCTGATCCGCTTTCTGGATCTTCGCATGATGCATATCGGAATAAACATGAACCTCCATTTCGACGAAGCGCTTCATCTTCGGCGACAACTTATTCCAGGAGTTCATGCCCACTGTCAGGTCCATCAAGTCGACTGGTTGGTACAAGGACATGGTTCCGGGAGGCCCCATGGAGATGTACTTGGTCACCTGGTGGAAACCGAGTGCGTAGTTGATGGCGGGGCCCACATAATCGGCAACATCAATGGTACCTTTCTCAAGTGCCGGAAAGATCTCGCTACCGGGTAGCAGGGTGGTCTTGGCGCCAGCTGCCTGGAACACCTCAGCAACCATGCCGCCTGGCAGACGCATCTTGCGACCACGGAAATCCTCAATGGATCTAATCGGTACCTTGGAATGAATGATGTTGGGACCATGCTGAACCGGACCAACGTAGTACATGCCCTGTTTGGCAAAGAGTTGCCGTGCGATTTCCAGCCCACCGAGCCCGTAATAGAAAACATCCCACTCGCTGGCGGTGCGTGGCCCCAGTGGATACGAACTCAGGAACACGGCGGCCGGCATGCGACCGGCCCAGTAAAGCGTGAAGGGATTCATGGCATCGAGCACGCCATTTTTTACGGCATCGAATAACTGGAATTCGCCGACGATATCTTTTGCGCCGAATGGCTGAAACGCCAGTTCGCCATCGGTCTTCTCGACGATGCCGTTGCACCAGTCTTTGAAGATTTCAAGACCGACGCCGCCCGGCCAGGACGTCTGGATTTTCCAGGTGGTGGTTTTTGCTGCCTCGGCATTACCGATATACGGTGCGGCCAGGACAGCGGCGCCACTCGCGGTGGCTGTTTTAAGGAACTTCCTGCGCTTGTTTTCTGCCGGCGGTGAATCTGCGGGCAGGGACTGCTTGTTTTTCTTCATGTCGTCCTCCTGCGGTTTTTTAATTATCGAATGAGCTATAACACCCCTTACGAAATTTCCTCCCGACTGGACCCATGCTTTATTGTGCAATCTCCGTATGCTGTAATTATCTAGTGTTATTTAAATCTGCATTCCTCTCTGTTGTCTGAAATTTGGCGTGTTTCGAATCGGGTCATGTGGCCCTGACTCAAGTATTGGCTGCCGGAGCACGACCATCGATTCTGTAGAAAAGCTACCATAGAAAATCGCAATAGTATTCGAAGATTTCGTGAGTCAGCAGGTGAGAAATCCATAACGTGCTCGTGCCTTTTTTGTGAAGGTACGATTAGTTTCATTAAAATCAATAAGTAACAGAATTTTATTAATAGTGTTTATTAAGCTATTGCCCTTGGGCTATTGGGGATTCATCGCCACGAGACAATGGATTGATCTGGCCCCTATACCGATGCGGCCCCGCATCCAGGACTGTCCCGATTTCCATGAAAGCGGCGGGAATTTCAAGATTCTTTTCCCTATGAAACTGGCAATCTGTTTTGTTTGGCGGAAAAAGCCGACTCCGGTACAGTACGCGCCATGCTGACATCCATTAGAGACAAAACCCAGGGCATTATTGCCACCATCATTTTGAGCCTGCTCATCATCCCGTTTGCCTTCTGGGGTGTGAATTCCTATTTCGAAAATGACACCAAGGTTGTTGTTGCCGAAGTAAATGGCAACGATATCGGTGAAGCTGCCTATCGGCGGGCTTTGGACCAGTATCGCAATCGTGTTGATCCTAGCCTGCTCGATAATCCAGTCTTCAAGCGCCAGATTGTGGAAACGCTGGTACAGCAGGAACTAGTGCGTGATGCGCTTGCCAGCGAAGGCTATGCCGTGAGTGCACAACAACTTGGAGCGCTAATACGCAACACACCGCAATTCCAGGTTGGTAATGAATTCAGCATGGATCGTTATCAGGCTGCCTTGCGCGCCAGTGGCTTAACGATTAGTCAGTACGAAGAGTCAATGCGACAGGAAAAGCAACTGGATCAGGTGGTCGGTAGTCTCAAAGACAGCGCAATAGTAAGCCAGGCGGATCTCGATCGCGTGTTGACGTTACAGGCGCAGACGCGTCGTGCCGAGAGTGTGACCATTACGCCTTCCAAATTCTATCGAAGCGCTACGCCGGGTAAGGATGAAATCCAGTCCTACTATGAACAGAACAAGGCACGCTACCAGGAGCCAGAGCAAGTTCGCATTGAGTATATCCGACTGGATGGCGCCGAATTGATCCAGACGTACAAACCGACTGAAGACGAACTAAAGGCAATCTACGAGGAAGAAAAGAGTCGCTTCAGCACGCCAGCCATTCGCCGCGTCAGTCACATTCTGCTGGAGCTCGCACCCGATGCACCCGATGCAGAGAAAAGCAAGATCAAGCAGTTGGCCGATGACATTGTCGCCCGGGCAAAAAAAGGCGAATCATTTGATGCGCTGGCGAAGAAATATTCCAACGATCCAACTAGCGCGAACAAAGGCGGTGATCTTGGCAAGCTCTCGCCCGGACTGCTGCCGCCGGAGCTGGAAGCGGTCGTTAACCAAATGAAGAAGGGTGATATCAGCAAACCCGTTAGAACCGAATACGGATATCAGATTGCAAAACTGACCGCATTTACGCCGGGCAAGACCAAGTCGCTGAATGAAGTGCGCGCAGAACTGACCAAGCAATTGCGCCAGAGAAAGGGCGAGGAACGTTATTACGATATGGCGGAGCGTTTCAACAACCTGGTGTACGAACAGCCAGACAGTCTCGAGCCCGCCGCCAAAGCGCTTGAACTTAAGATCGAAAAAAGTCCCTGGTTCGCCCAATCAGGAGGAGCAGGGCTGACGGCGGATCCAAAGGTGGTTGAAGCTGCATTCTCCCCGGACGTAAAGGTAGATCGTCGAAACAGCGAGTCCATCGAGATCGGTGCCAATCAGTTGCTGGCACTGCGCGTAACAGATGTGAAACCGGCGCGCCAGAAACCATTGGCGGATGTACGCCCGGAGATTGTCGCAACCTTACGTCAGCAAAAAGCCGCGGAGCAGGCACGCGAACTGGGACGTGAAATGGTGTTAGCCGCGCGCAAGGGCAAGTCGTTGGCTGCATTGGCCAAACAACACGGGCTGGCGCATCAACCGGCTCAGAGCTTAAGCCGTGATAGCAAGAAGGATCGCGCACTGGTAACGGCAGTATTCAGTGCGAGCAAGCCGGAGGGCAAAACGCCGGTAGTTGATGGCGTGGATCTCGGTGGTAGTGGTTATGCCGTGTTCGCCCTGCACTCGGTACAAAGCGGTGATGTTAAAAATATTAAGAGGGCCCAACGCGATAAGCTTAACGATGAGCTGGCGAAGCGTCGCGGCACCGGGTACTACTACAGCTACCTGTCGGGCCTGCGCAAACGCAGCGACGTAACGATCAATAACGATAAATTGTAAGAATGAAAAAACCCATCCGCCTGCGCGGATGGGTGATGTTTTTACGCCTCGGGCAGATTCCCCATCGCGACCATATTGAAGCCGGCGTCGACGTAAGTGATCTCGCCGGTGATGCCTGATGCCAAATCAGAGCAGAGGAAGGCGGCCGTATTGCCCACTTCATCGATGGTGACACCGCGACCCAGGGGCGCCATCGCCTCGTAGTAGGTCATCATCTTCTTGAAACTGCCGATACCGGATGCTGCCAGTGTCTTGATCGGTCCCGCGGAAATACCATTGACACGAATACCTTCGCCGCCAAGTGAGGCTGCCATGTAGCGGATATTGGCCTCAAGACTGGCCTTGGCGACACCCATAACGTTGTAGTTTGGCAGCGCACGTACGGCACCGATATAGCTCAGGGTAATCATCGCACCGTTACGACCCTGCATCATCGGTCGCAGCGCCTTGCCTAGCGCGGCAAAGCTATAGGCACTGATGTCGTGGGCGATGCGGAACCCCTCGCGAGTAACACAATCCAGGTAGCTGCCTTCGAGCTGATCTCGTGGGGCGAAGGCAACCGAGTGAACCAGGATGTCGAGACCATCCCAGTGGCTGGCGAGATCCTTGGCGACCTTGTCAATCTGTTCATCGCTGGCGACGTCCAGTTCGAGCACGATCTTCGAGTCAGTGGCAGCAGCCATTTTGTCGACTCGAGATTTGAGCTTCTCCGTCTGGTACGTGAACGCCAGTTCGGCGCCTTCACGATGCATGGCTTGCGCGATACCCCATGCAATTGATCGTTCGCTGGCAGCACCCACAATCAAAGCGCGTTTGCCTTGAAGAAAACCCATTTTCTACTCCTTCTTATCTGTCATAATGTAGGGCGAAAGGCGGTCAGCACTTGTCACCCCGGGCGGCGAGGCCGAATAATAACTCAGCTGACATCGTATTTCAGGTCTGGCGGACACGGAGGATGCTTTTGTTTCGGGTTAGAAAATCAGGCACTGGCGTGGCCATCTGCCTCGCTCTGGTTACTCTTTCTGCTCTCCTGTCCCCGGTCCATGCCGCGCCCGCCATCGCCCTTGGGTATACGCCCAAATATCCACCCGCGTTCAGTCATTTCAACTACGTCAATCCGAATGCGCCCAAAGGTGGAGAGATTGTCCTGTCAGGATTTAACACCTTCGACAGCCTCAATCCGTTTGTTTTAAAAGGTGTCGCCGCTGCCGGGCTTGCCGGCCTCGTGTTCGAGCCGTTGATGGTCCAGAGCGCCGATGAGCCTTACAGCCTTTATGGCCATCTTGCCAACGACATTCAGCTGGCTGCAAACAAGTTATCCGTTACTTTCCGACTCGATCCACGGGCGAAGTTCTCAGATGGTTCGCCGGTGCTGGCCGAAGACGTGAAAATTTCATTCGATCTGCTCAAGGGTAAAGAAGGACACCCGATGTATCGTTTTTACTGGGCCGATATCAAGCGTGCTGTGGTGCTGGGCCCTCGACGGATTCGATTCGATTTTGCGCGTGTTAACCCGGAGCTACACCTGATTGCGGCACAGATGATGGTATTTTCGCGGCACTGGGTAAGTGGCAAACAGTTTTCGAAATTGAGCAAGGAATTACCCATTGGTAGTGGTCCTTATGTTGTCGATCACTACAAGCTGGGTAAAAGCATCACCTACCGACGTAGACCGGACTATTGGGCGCGCAATCTCAATACCCGGCGTGGTATGTTTAACTTCGACAAGGTCACCTACAAGTATTACCGGGATGAAACCGTACAGCTTGAGGCGCTCAAGGCGGGTGAATTCGATTTTGTTCTGGTGAATCATTCCAAGCAGTGGGCACGAGACTACGTTGGCCCACAATTTGATTCCGGCCAGATAAAAAAAGATTTACTCAAACATTCCAATAACGCTGGTATGCAGGGCTTCGTGTTCAATACCCGGCGGTCACT
The DNA here is from genome assembly GCA_022340825.1 of Acidiferrobacterales bacterium. Lineage (GTDB taxonomy): Bacteria > Pseudomonadota > Gammaproteobacteria > Acidiferrobacterales > JAJDNE01 > JAJDNE01. The sequence goes on from JAJDNE010000030.1 coordinate 8,490, forward strand.
ATTCAAGGACCGGCGCGTACGACGCGCATTATCACTGGCATTTGATTTCGCCTGGTCCAACAAGAATCTTTTCTATGACCAGTACGTACGCTGTGACAGTTACTTCAGCAATAGCCCGTTGGCCGCCCGCGGATTGCCGACTGGCCGTGAACTGCAGTTGTTAAACCGTTACCGAAGCCAGCTGCCCAAGGAAATATTTACTAAAGAGTGGCGACCACCGTCTACCGACAAACCGGGTGAATTGCGTGCCAATCTGCGCGAAGCCAAGCAACTGCTGGAGGAGGCCGGATGGCGGGTAAAAGATGGCATATTAAAAAACGAAGAGGGGCAGCCATTTGAATTCAGTTTCCTGCTGGCGCAAAAAGGCTTCGAGCGCATCCTGGCACCCTGGGCACATAACCTGAAGAAACTCGGCATCACGGTTCGCTATCGTACGGTTGACCTCTCGCTATATGAGCGGCGTATGCGAACCTTCGACTTCGATATGATGGTGGCGTCGTTCTCCCAGTCACAGTCGCCGGGCAATGAGCTTTTTAATCTGTGGTACTCGACTTCGGCAAAACAGGAAGGCTCAAACAATATTATCGGTATTTCCGATCCGGTGGTGGATGCACTGATCAAGGCAGTGGTGTACTCCCGTAACCGGGCCGAGCTGGTCGCAGCCACTCGCGCACTGGACCGCGTGCTGCTCTACGGTGAGTACCTGGTGCCGAACTGGTACATCGATGTGCATCGTGTTGCCTACTGGGACAAGTTCAAATACCCGAAGACATCGCCGCTATATTATGACGCAGAAAGCTGGGTGCTAAGTAGTTGGTGGGCAAAAAACAACACGTCAAAAATAGTTAATCAGGAGAGCGAACAATAATGGGTGCCTATATCCTGAAACGGCTGCTGTTAATGATTCCAACACTGGTTGGCGTCATGCTGGTGACGTTTGTAGTCACCCAGTTCGTCCCGGGCGGACCGGTTGAGCAGCTGGTGCATCAGCTACAGGGTCAGCCCGGTTCCGGCGCAGGCGCCGCCGAAGCAGCGGGCGGCGCACAACGGCTCTACCGCGGTGATGCCGGGCTGGACAAGGAAAAGCTGGATGAACTCAAGGCGCTTTATGGTTTTGACAAGCCGCCATGGCAGCGTTTCCTGGGAATGATGAGTCACTATGCAGTTTTTGATTTCGGCGAAAGTTTTTTTCACCAGCGCTCAGTGATTGAACTGATAATCGACAAAATGCCGGTGTCGGCAAGTCTCGGTCTCTGGACCTTCCTGATTGTCTATCTTACTTGTATCCCGCTTGGTGTTGCCAAGGCCGTGCGGGATGGGTCGACGTTTGATGTGGTGAGCAGCACGATCATTCTTGTTGGCTATGCCATTCCTGGTTTTGTGCTAGGTATTTTCCTGCTGGTACTTCTGGGCGGTGGCAGCTTCTGGGATGTGTTCCCGTTACGCGGATTGACGTCGGACAACTGGTCAGAACTAGGCTGGTGGGGCAAGATCACCGATTACGCCTGGCACGTCACGCTGCCGGTGATATCGCTTGTGGTCGGCAGCTTCGCGGTGATGACGATGCTCACCAAGAACAGCTTTATTGAAGAGATCAGAAAGCAGTACGTGCTGACCGCCCGCGCCAAGGGGCTGACAGAAAACGGCGTGCTCTATGGCCATGTTTTTCGCAACGCCATGATCCCGTTAGTGACAAACTTTCCGGCCGCTTTTATCGGCGCATTCTTTGCTGGCAGTATCCTGATTGAAAGTATTTTCTCCCTCGACGGGCTGGGCCTGCTGGCGTACGAGTCGATTTTGAAGCGCGATTATCCCGTTGTACTGGGTTCCCTTTATCTGTTCACCCTGATTGGTCTGTTTGCCAAATTGATTACCGATATCAGTTATGTGCTGGTGGACCCGCGTATTCAGTTTGAGTCGGTTTCAAAATGATTGATCAGACGGTGACAGAAAACGCTAAGCCGACAACGGCCCGGTTGACGCCCGGGGGCCGTGCCTGGCGCCGGTTTCGCGAGAACAAGCGCGGATATGTCAGCCTCTGGATCTTTGTGGTGTTGTTCGTGCTGAGCCTGTTTGCTGAAGCGCTCAGCAACGACAAACCGTTGATCGTGCATTTCCAGGGCGATTATTATTTCCCTCTCGTCAAAAGTTATCCCGAGAGTTTTTGGGGTGGCGACTTTGAAACAGAAGCAGACTATAGCGATCCCTATGTGCGCCACCTGTTGTCGAAAGGTGACAACTGGGTTGTGTTTCCACCCAATCCTTATCGATATGACACCATCAATTATTACACCAGCCAGCCGAATCCAGCGCCTCCTTCGGGTAACAATCTGCTGGGCACTGATGACCGGGGCAGGGATGTATTGGCGCGACTGATCTACGGTTTCCGTCTGTCTGTGATTTTTGCTGCCGTGTTGACCGTAATCGGTGTTGCCCTCGGCGTATTTGCCGGTTCGTTGCAGGGATACTTTGGCGGTCGACTGGACTTGTTTGCACAGCGACTCATAGAGATCTGGGGCTCGATGCCCGAGCTGTACTTACTGATTATTTTTGCCTCGCTGTTTGAGCCCGGCATCTTATTACTCATTGTTTTATTGTCATTGTTTGGCTGGATGGGGCTGGCGGACTATGTTCGTGCCGAATTCCTTCGTGGCCGCAATATGGACTATGTGAAGGCGGCGAAGGCAATGGGCGTGTCCAATCGCTCCATCATGTTTCATCATCTGCTCCCCAACAGCCTGACACCGGTAATTACGTTCCTGCCGTTCCGTGTCTCGGGCGCAATTCTCGCGCTGACCAGCCTCGATTACCTGGGATTGGGTGTGCCACCAACAACACCAAGCCTTGGTGAATTGTTGTCGCAGGGGAAAGAAAACATCGAAGCGTGGTGGCTGTCGATGACAACATTTGCCGTATTGGTCGGCACGCTGTTGCTGCTAATTTTTATTGGTGAAGCCTTGCGCGAAGCCCTCGACCCGAGACGCGGATAGTCCATGAGCGGAAATCTGATCAGCATTGACGATCTGTCAATCGCCTTCGGGCGCGACGATGAACTGACCGAGGTGGTGCACAACGTCAGCTTCGGGATTGCTGCCGGTGAAAAGCTGGCGCTTGTCGGTGAATCTGGCTCGGGAAAATCAGTCACCGCATTGTCGATTCTGGGCCTGCATGATCGCAGCCAGAGTCGATATCCCAGCGGCAAGATAATGTTTGAAAATCGCGACCTACTGGCGCTAGGAGAGGGCGAGTTGCGCTCCGTTCGCGGTGCCGATATCGCCATGATCTTTCAGGAACCGATGACCGCGCTAAACCCGGTATATCCCGTGGGTAAGCAGTTAATAGAACCGTTGATTGTTCACCGAAACATGGAAAAGGTTACTGCACGCAAGCGCATGATCGAGCTGCTTGACCGCACCGGCATCAAGGAACCGCACAAACGGATTGATGCCTACCCGCACATGCTCTCTGGTGGGCAACGCCAGCGCGTGATGATTGCCATGGCATTGGCTTGTAATCCGAAGCTTCTCATTGCCGATGAGCCGACCACGGCGCTGGATGTCACCATTCAGGTGCAGATTCTGGAACTGCTCGAGGATATTCAGCAGGAGTTTGGCATGGCCGTGCTGATGATTACACATGATTTGAACATGGTGCGACGATTTGCCCAGCGTGTTTGCGTTATGCAAAACGGTAAGCTGGTCGAGACCGCAGCCATTGAACCACTATTTGAGAGTCCTCAGCACCCTTACACAAAACAACTGCTGGCAAGTCAGCCGCAACGCATTGTTGAGGCAATATCCGAAACGGAATTGCAGCAACGCAGGACCATCATCGAGTCCGATAGCCTCAAGTGTTATTTCCCGATAAAGGCGGGTTTTTTCCAACGCCAGATCGGCGAGGTCAAAGCGGTTGATGAAATATCCATCAACTTGCATAAAGGCGAGACACTCGGCATCGTCGGCGAATCAGGTTCCGGCAAGACAACGCTGGGAATGTGTTTGTTGCGGTTGCAATCCTGTGAAGGCGGCATCCGGTTTCAGGGTAAGGATATTCAGCAATTAAGCGAACGCGACATGCGGCCCGTTCGACGCCACATGCAGGTGGTGTTCCAGGACCCGTTTTCGTCCTTGTCGCCGCGTATGACCATTGAGCAAATACTTGGTGAAGGCCTGCGTATTCATTTTCCAGATCTCGATACCGGTGCCCGACGTGAAAAGATTGTCTCGGTACTTAACGAAGTGGATCTGGAAGAAGACATGCTCTGGCGCTACCCGCATGAGTTTTCCGGCGGACAACGGCAGCGTATTGCCATTGCGCGTGCCGTAGTGCTGGAGCCGGATTTGATGCTGCTGGACGAACCAACCAGCGCGCTGGATGTATCCGTACAAAAGCAGGTGCTCGATTTACTGGCCCGTTTACAAAAGACTCACGGCATCGCCTACCTGTTTATAACCCACGACCTGAATGTCATTCGCGCCATGGCACACCGAGTTCTAGTGATGCGGGGAGGGCGCGTGATAGAGAGCGGTGATACCGAATCACTGTTTACTGCGCCACAACAGGAATACACACGCACGCTGCTGAGCGCGTCACTGTTTACTCAAAACCAGTAGATAACAATCAGGTGTTGGGGTGATTCGAGGTGTTTGATGCCGAAGGCGCCAGTTCCGGTTTTACCCAGACACTGATTTTCTGACCCGGATGTAAAAGGCTGCGGCGATGCAGGCCATTCCATCCGGCAAGCTGATAAATATAAACGTTATAACGGACTGCGATACCCCACAAGGTATCGCCTGCACGCACCTGGTGTACCAGTTTCACATGATTTTCTGGTGGCGCAACGCGACGCGGCTTGCGGTAAACAGGTTTGGTGACGTTCCCGTCACGGGCGGTCATGCGTTGAGCAGATACCGGGATCAATAAATCACTACCGGCTCGAATGTTAGAGCTACGCAAACCGTTAGCCCGTTTGATCGCGGGAACGCTGACCCCGTAACGCCGGGCAATGGTGCTCAGTGCATCACCGTGACGTACACGATGACGTTGCCAGCGTATGCGATTCTTTTCTGGAAGATTTTCCAGCGCCTCCAGCAGGATGTCTCTGCGTTCTTTTGGCACCAGAAGATAATGCGGGCCTTCCGGTGCGGTGGCGCGTCGTTTGAAACCCGGATTGATGTCGTACAGGTCACCGAGACTGATGTTGGCCATTTTGGCAACGATGCCGAGATCGATCTGGGAGCCGACCTCGACCTTGGCAAAATAAGGTTCGTTATCGATTGGCTGCAACTGAATTCCGTATTTTTCAGGGTTGGCGACAATCTTGGCCATGGCCACCAGTTTCGGCACGTAATTCAGCGTCTCGGGCTTGAGTGTTCGCAGGTTCTGATACTCCGTGGAGCGTCCACGACGGCGATTGTATTCAATGGCATTCATCACCCGGCGCTCACCGGCATTATAGGCGGCGAGTGCAAGATGCCAGTTGCCATCAAAATCGTTGTTCAACTTTTCTAGATAATCGAGCGCAGCCTGTGTGGCTTCAACTACGTTGCGGCGGCCGTCGTACCACCAGTTGCGGTCCAGACCGTAGTGCCGACCGGTGGACGGGATAAACTGCCACAAGCCAGCGGCACTTGCGCGGGAATAGGCGTGCGGTTTGAAGGCACTCTCAATGGCCGGTAACAGTGCAATTTCGGTTGGCAAATTACGCTTTTCTACCTCATCAACGATGTAATACAGATAGAGGCGGGCGCGTTGTACCATGCGTTCCATGTAGGCCGGATTCTGGCTAAACCATTTCTCATGGCGCTCAACCAGCGGACTGTCCAGGGGTTCGAGGCCATATCCTGCACGAACACGGTCCCACAGGCTGTCAAAGCGTTCGGGAATTGCGGCGGAAACCTGATGCGCTGATGTTGCCGGATCGGCGTTCTGCTCAAGGGCAGCGTTACTGGACGTAGAGGTGTGGTTGGTTGCGCAACCGGCGATTAGTAGAGATACAGACAGGGAAACTAATCCCCGAGCCAGTAAACGGCGCGCGCTCACGACCTCGGGTGACCCGAATTTCTTATTATTAAAAACCAACATACAGTTCTCATGTTATGTAGAGTCTCAGGACTCGTCAACCGCAGACTATCCGCGGAAATGGTCCTTCCAGCGTCTTATCTCGGTAAATGTAGCCAGCGGATCGGCCAGCGTGTGCCCTACGTGGGCCTCGGCAGCCTGCTTCACCCCGGGTAACGACGAGCGCAGAAACGGATTTATCTGCTTTTCAATGCCGATTCGGCTTGGGAGCGTCGGGGTGTTTAGTTGGCGCTGCGCTGTTACTTCGTTGATTTTTTGTAACACCGCCCGGTTGTCTGGCTCAACGGTGGAGGCGAATCGCAAGTTGGCCGCGGTGTACTCGTGCGCGCAGTAGACCAGGGTATCTTCTGGTAATGCTGCCAGGCGACTGAGCGAATCCAGCATTTGTTCCGCGGTGCCCTCGAACAACCGGCCGCACCCCGCAGAGAAAAGCGTATCGCCACAAAACAGTAAACCAGGCGAGTAATAGGCGATATGTCCGCGGGTATGACCGGGTACAGCCATGACGGTGAATTCCAGGCCCAGCACCGGGAATGTCAGGTGATCACCATCGTCTAGCGGGTGGGTGACTGCCGAAATACTTTCCGCGCGGGGGCCGTAAACCGGGATGTTGAATTCCCTGGCCAGTGCAGCTGCGCCGCCAACATGATCGCCGTGATGATGTGTGCACAAAATTGCTATTGGCGCCAAATTGTCCCGGGCGACTTTTTCCAACACCGGGTCTTCATCGCCGGGGTCGACGATTATCGTCGGTCGTTGTGATTCGTTATTCGGTTGGTCCAGCGCGACCAGCCAGATGTAGTTGTCCTCAAAGGCGTCGGCGTGTAAAACAGAGCATCCCATGATTTCTAGTGTGTTCTGACCGCATGACCGAGTCAACGTCGCCATTGAACATGACCGTCGAGTTGAGGCAACAGGTATTCGCCTGGTTTAAGCAACCCTTGGCGAGGTCGTTGCTTGCCTGTGAGGCGGAGAGGCTGCGCGCGCTATTACCGGGATTGTACGCCAGTAATGTGTTGCAACTGGGGCCGATGGGCGGTATCGATTTGTTCGAATCCTGCAATGCACCGCAACGTATTCTGCTGGATACGGCTCCTGGATCCCGTGATTGTAGTGTCCAGGCCCTGCCTGAGAATCTGCCGTTCGAACACAACAGTATCGACATGGTATTGCTTCCTCACACCCTTGATTTTTGCGTGGATCCACACCGAGTATTGCGTGAAGTTGAGCGCGTGCTTATGCCAGAGAGCCATGTGGTCATACTGGGATTCAATCCCTATAGCTTTTGGGGACTTAAACGCTGCCTGATTCGTCGCGGCCGTCGAAAGGCACCATGGAACGGGCACTTTATCAGCCTTCATCGCATGAAGGACTGGTTAAAGCTGCTGCAATTCGAGGTCACCCACGGCAGCATGATGTATTACCGACCGCCGGTACAGAAAACCTCATCACTGGACCGGTTGCGCCTGCTCGACAAGATTGGTGATCGCTGGTGGCCGATGATGGGCGGAGCTTATCTACTCGTCGCCAAAAAGCGTGTGGAAGGTATGACGCCGATTCAGCCGCGCTGGAAGCTAAGTGTCGTGCGTTCCAACGGTGCTGCGCCTGAAGCCGCGACCCGGGGAATTGCCGCAAAACAGCCAGACAGGAAAAGTGCTCTTGGCTGAAGTCGAAGCCTTTACTGACGGCGCCTGTCGCGGGAATCCTGGTCCGGGAGGTTGGGGTGTTTTGTTGCGTTCTGGCAATAACGAAAAAGAATTGTACGGGGGCGAGGCTGATACGACGAATAACCGAATGGAGTTAATGGCCGCAATCATGGCACTGGAATCACTTAATCGTGCGTGCAAGGTGAAAGTGACGACCGATTCTGTCTATGTCAAGAATGGTATCAGTAGCTGGATTGACAACTGGAAGCGCAATGGCTGGAAAACATCCAACAAGAAGCCGGTAAAAAATATCGATCTTTGGCAACGGTTGGACAAAGCAGTGCAGGATCACAAGGTGGAATGGCATTGGGTCAAGGGCCATGCGGGCCACGAAGAAAATGAGCGCGCAGATCAATTGGCCAATCGTGGAATTGATGAATTGCAAAGTTAGCGGCACAAAGTAAACATTGCATTGTTGCCAGCCCATATTAAACCGACGTACTAAACAAATAGACAAATCCCATGACTCGACAAGTCGTACTAGATACAGAAACCACGGGACTCGACCCGCAGTTAGGCCACCGTATTATTGAAATCGGTTGCGTCGAGTTGGTGAATCGCAAATTAACCGGCAATGTCTTTCATCAGTACATTAATCCCGAGAGGGAGATTGACCAGGGCGCTATCGAGGTGCACGGCATTACCAATGAATCACTGGTAGACAAGCCAAAGTTTCAGGATGTTGCTGAAGATTTTCTGGAATACGTAAAAGGTGCAGAGTTGATTATTCACAACGCACCGTTCGATGTTGGTTTTATCAACCACGAATTCAAGCAACTGAAAGGGTTTTCAGGTGGCGTCATTGAATCCTACTGCGCTGTGATCGATACGTTAAAGATGGCGCGCAAGATGCATCCTGGCCAGAAGAATGATCTCGATTCGTTGTGCCGACGATACAGCGTCGACAATACTCAGCGCACCCTTCATGGCGCGTTGCTCGATGCCGAAATCCTGGCCGATGTCTATCTGTTAATGACTGGCGGCCAAACCGGTTTGTTTGAAGAAGGCCGTTCCGGTGACCAGGCAAATGCGGCAGAGCAGATTCGTCGACTGTCGTCGGACCGGTCTCCGCTACCGATAATACTGCCAACCGCCGAAGAACTGGCTGCACATCAGCAGTGGGTTGACGATCTGGATTCCGCAGGTGAGGGCGACTCGCTGTGGGCACAGATCGAAACAAATTAGCCAGTTTTTAGCGTGATAGTAGATTCCCCTTGGTTTATCTCCGGGAAACCTGTATCTGCGATCTAAATAATCATTAATATAAACAATTAGTTATAACTATTCTTTGCCGCATTTGTGCGCAAGCCTTGCGGTCGGCGGTCGGCTGGCTAAATTACTAGCAGGTGATATTCTAAATTAATAAGGGTGGGGCGGATTCTGCCGTCTCGAAAAAAAAAGTAGTCAAGGAGATATCTGGATAATGGCAACGTGTTCGCACACCTCAAATTGCGCCTTGTTCCCGATGATTTCGGTGAACAGCGCGCTCAAAGTCTGGCGCACTTTCTATTGTGAAGGAAAGTGGCACGAGTGTGCGCGCTATAAGTTGTCGCTCGAAGGAAAACCAGTTCCACCCAATTTGCTTCCCAATGGCAAGATGCTGGACATGGGCATTACGGAGACCGCGGCAGAGAGCAAGCCCGTGGCACCTGCCGAAAAACTGGGTGCCAGTTTTGACGACGAGCTGAACGATATTGAAAAAGATATTGCAAGTATTACCGGCAAACCCGCGTCACTGAAAACTCCGACGACACCGACGGCACCGGCCACCAGTACGGCACCAAAACCTGCTGCTACCGGACCTACCGCGTCATACTACCTGCGTATGCAGATTCAGCCGGCCACCGGCGTTATGAGTGAAATTATCCGAACTCTCGGTGAGCAGCGTGTAAGAATAGATGCAGTGACTGAGAAAAAGGCCTATGCGCCGGATGCGCCCAGCTATTTGATTGTGCTGACGGATCAGACCGTCAGGGGGACGATTGATGAAGCGGTCAGCGCCCTGGCGAAACTGGCCAGCATCATTGGTGATATCAAAGTGATCGAACTGGAAGCAATGAAGGACGGTCAACTAGTCTAGGTTTAGACTGATACCGGAACTATTCTCGATACGGATCAAACGTATGAAATTACTCCAACGAATCAAATATCCCGTTTTACTACTGATCGCAATGATGATCACTGGCGGGATGGCTGCGGCCCAACAGTCAACCGATGTCTCGACCATCCCCTGGCTTGCGGCGGCTAACAAGGGTGACGCCGAATCCCAGTACATCATGGGCAATGCCTATGCGTCCGGCATGCCAGCGCTGGGTATCCGGAAGGATCCCAAGCAGGCCTTCCAGTGGTATATGAAGGCGGCGAAACAGAAGCACGCCAATGCCCAGTATGAAGTTGCCGCCTCGTTTATTCTTGGCGACGGTGTCAGCAAGAATCTTAATGCTGCGCGTATCTGGTTGAAGCGCGCCGCTGACAATGGTCATCCCGATGCGGGTGAGATACTGGCCGGTTTCCCGGCACCGACCGCCGCACCCGCGAAGCCAAAAGTGCCCCCAAAACCAGCGGGAACAACGCGAAGGGTTGTTGCACCACCGGTCGGTGATAGCGGCTATGAAGTTGCCGGAATTCGTGTCGATCCGATGTCAATGATCGACGCGGTCGTCAACGTGCAGATCTTCGGTCCTTACTGGCCATGGTGGCTTGGAGGCACTGCGCTTGGATTGATTACTGTCAGCTTCTGGCTGGCAGTCAAAACTACCCTCGGCGTTTCATCCAGCTTTGATCGTATTGTCAGCTGGCGCGAAGACCGCGACATGGCCAAGGCCGCAGCCGTCATGCAGGAAACACCAACGGGAGTGCTTGAGTCAGCGATGATGGCAGCGACCATGGAGCAGTTTGGCGACGATATTCCTGATGACATTTTACTGGACGAGGGCGGGGCAGCGACGATGGCGGCGCCAATATCCTCGTCATCGGTCCGCATACCCTGGCCAGCCCATGTAACGTTTTTGCTTGCAACTGCTGTTGGCGGCTTTTTATCGGCGTTCGCCTCAGGCAGTTTTGACGTCCAGATGACCATGGGCAGTACATACGAACGCTTCTTTGGAAACGGCATTCTCATGTGGGCGGTATTGCTGGTAGGCGGTTTCCTTATCGGGTTTGGTACCCGGATGGGTGGAGGTTGCACTTCGGGTCACGGATTGAGCGGCTGTTCACGACTGCAACCCGGCAGTCTGTTGGGTACGGCATCCTTTTTCGGTACCGCCATTGCGGTATCGCTGGCGATGGAGATGTTCCTATGAGCACAAAAGCGGGTAACTCCAAATATCACTTGTACTTCGGCTTGTTCGGAATCCTGATGGGATTCACCATTGCGCGTATCGGGTTTGGCGATTTCAAAGAGGTGCACAACCTGTTTACGCTCGCCGATTTCCGTATTCTGCTGACGTTTGCCCTCGCAGTAGTGGTGGCAATGATTGGTTTTGCCGTGCTGGCGCGTGGCAAGTCGCTGCCGAAGAAGAAGATTCATCCTGGCACGGCGATTGGTGGCGTATTGTTTGGCACTGGCTGGGCCATTACTGGCGCATGTCCCAGTATCGCCCTGGTACAGCTAGGCGTCGGTTATATTCCGGCCATCGCAACTGGTGTTGGCATTTTCGCCGGAGCATATATTTACAAACATGTGCATGCGCGCTTCTTCCGCTGGGATCCAGGTTCTTGTGAAGTTTGACAACAGATAGCTAGACAGACAGAAGGCGCTGGAACATGCGGTTACTAAAACGATGACGCGCACAAAATTCTTCCAGCCGTTTTGATTTAACCTGCTGTTTTCTCGTTGACGCCTCCGTACACCGTATGGGGGCGTTCTCGTTTATACGAGCCAATTGCTGCGAGAGATACGCCTGATCTCGAAATTGTTCCAGCTGTTGTTGCGCCCGTCTGGCACCACGCAATGGGAGCTGTGGTACACGTTCAAGGTCCCGATAAATGCGATCCAGAGACTTCAAGTGATCCAGTAGGGTAACGGCAGTTTTCTGGCCGATTCCCGGAACTCCCGGAATGTTATCAACGGCGTCACCCATCAGGGCAAGCAGGTCTACGACTTGCCCGGCGCGAACGCCAAGTTTCTGTGCGATTTTTGACGAGCCCAGTTTTTCGTTCCTGGCAAAATTCCACCAGATGTCTCCTGGCTTGATCAACTGCGCAAGATCCTTGTCGCCGGTGACGTAGTTCATCCGAAAATTGTTTTTGCGCATCTGTCTGGCTGCCGTACCAATCAGGTCATCAGCCTCAAAACGTTCGCTGGCGTAAGTTTTGAATCCGAGGATGTCCGCAAGCTCCCGGCATGCCTTCAACTGCGCCTCGAGTTCCGGCGGTGGTAGCTCCCGATTGGCCTTGTAGTGTGGATAGAGCTCATTGCGAAACGAGGTTGTCAGGCTTTCATCAAACGCCACTACGAAATGTTCACCCTTGCTGGCGGACCCAAATTGATGCAGGAACTCGGCAAAGCCGTAGACAGCATTTACCGGGTTTCCGTCCGCGCCGGTCATCGACTCGGGCAAGGAGAAATAGGCCCGAAAAATATAGATACTCGCGTCAATCAGATACAGCGTCTTCATGGCTGGAAAATATCACAGCTTGATCGCTTAATTCCCTTCAGGGGGCACGTCAATTGTGGTGACGGGAAAGCCCAGCTGTTAATATTTCCCGAATCCAAACCTACATTCCTGAGCGGAGCCGGTATGCCGTATTTTGTTTATGAGATCAGCCCAGATCGCAAGCTGACTCACGTTGAGACATTTGACGATTATCGTTCAGCAAAGAATTTGTGTCGGGACAAACGCAAGGCCGGTGAGGTTACCAGTGGCCATGAATTGCGTATGGTATTCGCGCAAAACAAGAAGGAAGCCGAAGGACTGCTCAAGCAAAAACGGAAGCCATCGACCCCGATCGAGGAATGGGAAGTCTGATTAGGATGCCGCCATGGCTGATTCCGATGCATTGCCAGCCGGAAGAGTGACAGTAAATGTCGAGCCTTTATTTGGCCGGCTATCAACGGCTAAATAGCCGCCCATTAGCACGCACAGCTGCTGGCAGATAGCGAGGCCCAGCCCGGTACCCCCGTAGGCCCGTGTCGTAGAAGGGTCCGCCTGGGTAAATTCCTGAAAAATGGTATTGAAGTGCTCAGGTGCGATGCCGATTCCAGTATCGGATACTTTGAAGATTATCCAGTCTCCATTGCCTCGCGATTGCCGCGAGACGCTCAATCCCACTTCACCGTTTTTGGTAAATTTTCCCGCATTATTGAGCAAATTGAGCAGAATTTGCCTTAAGCGCATGCTATCAACATTCATGCGCCCAATATCGTCAGCGTAGTTGGTACTAAAACGATTGCCGTTGCTAGTAATGGACGGAAGCGCTATTCGGTAGATATTTTCCATGAACCTCGCAATATCGAACCATCCCGGAAGTATTTCCAGTTTTCCCGACTCCACTTTGGATAGATCGAGTACCTGGTCTACGAGCGTATGTAGCTGGCGACCGGCAGCATGGATATTTTCCAGGTCTTTAACAATGCCCGGGTTTTTCAGGCTTTCCATTTCCTCTTTCAGCATTTCACTGTAGCCGATAATGGCGTTCAAGGGAGTACGCAGTTCGTGACTCATGTTCGCCACGAACTGGCTTTTGGTCTTGCTTAGCGCCAGCGCATGATCACGGGACAGAGAAAGGTCGCGTGTGCGCTCTTCAATTTTTTCTTCCAGACTTATATTCACTTCGAGCAAGTCATTAATTGCCTTGTCGACTCGATCTTCCTGTTTTCGGGTAAAACGCACGATAAACAACGACGCCAGTATGCCGAATACAAACGTTGCAATCCCGGTTGCCAGGATCGCGTTGTGCGATTTTTGGGAATTGAGTCGTGCCTGAACCTCTGCTGCGTCTTTGAGTTGCGTTTGGTGTACAGCCAGCTCATCCAGAAGTAGTATCACGCGTGACTGGGCGTCGAATACAGTTTTCAAGCGTGATTCTATGTTTCGAATAGAGAGATCAAACATGGAGTCTTCAACCAGGCGGTTTTGCAGGGGGTAGGCCTCACTCATCGCGACATTGATTCTTTCTAGCAAGACCTTTTCCTTGTCATCCAACGCCATCTCCACCAGTCGATTACGTGCCTGTGCGACCGGGGTGGCATAACTGTAAAATCGCTCGATTTCCTTTTCTCTGTCGGAGACTTTCTTCAACAGGATTGCCGTACGCAGGCTAATTTGGCGTACGCGTATACCGTCGCGCATGGCATTAACCAGCTCGTATTTTTTCAGGTGCTTATCGGTGATAGACCGGAATCCTTTTTCCATCTGGCCCATGTGCGACAGGCTAAGGGTCAGCAATAACAGAAACGCTAGCAGTACAAATGCTAAAACCAGCGTCAGATAGTGTGTGGTACGTAATTGCATGCAGTGGTTTGTCTGGCTCAGCTCGCGTAAATGCTTATTTGCGGAATTTTTTCGGATGAACGCCCCATGTCTGAATGATAGTCAGGAAATCGACGCCTGACAGTCATTAAGCCACTAAAAAACAAAGGAAAATATGACGATGCACCTGATGCAGTGGGTGACGGAGATCAATGAGATTGAGCGAAAATCCTTGACGTATGAGGCCAATATGGTGGGCGATAGTGGGTTCGAACCACTGACCCCTGCCGTGTGAAGGCAGTGCTCTACCACTGAGCTAATCGCCCGAAAATCGGGAATAGATCTAACTATATCAGTGATTTTCGACAGGACCGCATGAGAGGCGCCAGGGCAGCCGATCCGGGTACCCGCTAGGGCAAGGTGGAATTGAGTTGTTTTGGCCGCAAATAGCTTGACCGTCCGTCATAAAGCTCTTAAAGTTATTTACTTAGAGGCCAAAGTTAAAGTTAAACTAGAAAGTAGGCCCGCAAACCGTGTCTCCACGCAGATAGACGCGATACCGCAAGAATTTCAGAAGGTTCGGGAGAATAAGCATGAAAAAAATGGCGAACTTTTACTGCGCACTAGCTCTTTTCGCGTTATCAACATCCGCCTACGCAGCCAATCCAGGGGAAGGTAAATGGGTTGCCGATGAGGTTTTTCGCGCATCCAATTCGAGTGCCAGCACCGGCCTAGTCCATATGAATTCTGCTTACACCATTCGTGATGGAGAAATGTCGATCAACCTCGGGTTCGCGAGCGAGACCGATTCGGGAAGTGGTACCGACTACATCCACGTGCCATTGGCGATCACTTACGGCATTACGGATAAAACCGAATTTGGCCTGACGGCAAAATATATCAATGCCTCCGCGGGCCCGAGTGGCATGGCTGGTGGCGAAGCCAAAATGAAGTGGCGTTTCCGTAACCAGTCCGAATACCTTCCGGCAATGTCGCTCGCCTTTTCCCTCATGTTTCCAGCCGGTGATGCCGCCTTGAACGAAGTCAGCAGCTGGGGTGCGCGCTTAAATTTCCTGATGGCCTCTGAGGCCCAGATAACTGACAACAGTTATATCGGCATGTACGTCGACGTCGGTGCGACCAGCATCAATGATAGTGCGACTGGCCCGGACGATTACCTCAATGCTGACTTTGGTCTGTTATTTCCAATTAGCGATGACAAGCGGTTGCAGTTGATGCTCGAATTCAATTCTATCTCCGGCCGAACCAACACCTACCTGGGTACGGGCGATTACAACGCGATTACGCCAGGTCTTCGGTACGCATCGGAAGGTTTCAAATTGACGCTCGGTGCCCAGTCGAGGGACGTCAATGGCACTAAGCTGATCGGCACTATCGGCTGGGAATTCTAACCAAGGGGCAGTTGCAGCTGCCGGACAATATGCGGTACTCGATATGGTGGTACGGTATTGGCGCGCTGTTACTCCTCGCAGTCATTGTTAGTTCGTTGGTGCCTGTGCCGAGAATCGAATCTGCGCCTAACGACAAGCTGATCCATTTTCTTCTCTATTTAGTCCCAATGGCCTGGTTTGGCCAGCTCCGGCTGCGACGTCATTGGCTGGCGCTCGGGTTTATATTGTTGGGATTCCTGCTTGAGTTAATCCAGGGCCAGACCCGTTATCGTACATTTGAATGGCTTGATGTTGTTGCCAACAGCACTGGTGTCATTGTGGCGTGGCTTGTTGTGACCACCCCGATGGGCCAGGTCCTGCGGCGATTAGACCAATGGCTGCAAACCAGGCGACCCGGGGTTCAGTAACGACAATGCAGTGAATTCATTCGATAAATTCAGTACCATACGCCGCCTCTAAGTCTGAGCCATTAAGCCTAATGTCTGTTCGAACACGATTTGCACCGAGTCCCACTGGCTATCTGCATGTTGGTGGCGCCCGCACGGCCCTTTTTTCATGGCTGTATGCCCGCAAGCATGGCGGAACCTTCGTGCTACGTGTTGAAGATACCGATCGTGAACGCTCAACACAGGAGTCTATCAACGCCATTCTCGAAGGAATGGCCTGGCTCGGCCTTGAGTATGACGAGGGCCCGTTTTACCAGACGCACCGGTTCGAGCGTTATCAGGAAATCGTCCAGCAACTGTTGGATGATGGCCATGCGTATCACTGCTATTGCTCGAAAGCAGAGCTGGATGAAATGCGAGAGGCGCAGCGCGCCAAGGGCGAAAAACCGCGCTATGACGGCCGTTGCCGTCATCGAACAGGTCCGGCGCCAGAGGGTATTCCGCCCGTGGTTCGATTCAAGAATCCGGGAGAGGGCGCCGTCGTTATCGAAGACATGGTGAAAGGGCGTATCGTTTTTAATAACAACGAGCTGGACGATCTGATTATCGCCCGTTCGGACGGCGTTCCGACCTACAATTTGACCGTTGTCGTAGACGACTGGGATATGAAAATTTCACACGTCATTCGCGGTGATGACCATATAAATAACACACCGAGGCAGATCAATATCCTGAAGGCGCTGGGCGCCGAACCGCCTTCCTATGCCCATGTGCCCATGATCCTGGGTTCCGATGGCAGCCGCCTGTCCAAGCGTCATGGTGCAGTCAGCGTGATGCAATATCGGGAAGAGGGATATTTACCGGAAGCACTGATCAACCACCTGGTGCGCCTTGGCTGGTCTCATGGGGATCAGGAAATATTCTCTCTTGATGAAATGATCGAGTTGTTTGATTTACCGGCGGTTAACAATTCAGCGGCCAGTTTCAATGCCGAGAAGTTGCTCTGGTTCAATCAGCATTATTTACAGCATTCACCTGAGGAGCACGTGGCGCATCACTTGAGCCACCACTTTGCAAAGCACGATGTCGATCCATCTACCGGACCGGACGTATTAAAGGTGATCGAGTCGCAGCGTGAGCGCAACAAAACGTTGGTGGAGATGGCTGAGCGCAGCGTATTTTTCTATCGCGAGATTGAGGGATACGATGAGAAGGCGGTCAAGAAGCACCTGAAACCGGATACGATTGAACCGCTATCTGCATTTCGCGAAAAGTTGAATGCGCTGGATTCTTGGGAGCAGGAACCGATCCATCACGCCCTGGTTTCCACCGCAGAAGAAAGAGAACTCAATCTTGGCAAGCTGGCCCAGCCGGTCAGAATCGCCGTATCGGGTGGCCCGGTTTCTCCGCCAATTGATGTGACCCTGTGGCTGCTTGGGCGAGAGACCACGTTGGCGCGAATTGACAGACTTTTAGCTTATATTAAGGCCAAGTTTGCTTGACCTAACGGGGTCCAACGAGCAAAATACGCCGCCTTTGGGGCCATAGCTCAGCTGGGAGAGCGCCTGCATGGCATGCAGGAGGTCGGCGGTTCGATCCCGCCTGGCTCCACCATAATATATCAGGTTCCTATTTTGGCCCTGTTATTACGACTACGTCCCCATCGTCTAGTCGGCCTAGGACATCGCCCTTTCACGGCGACAACAGGGGTTCGAATCCCCTTGGGGACGCCATATAAAAAAAGACTCCTTCGGGAGTCTTTTTTCGTTTGGGGAGTACAATACTGGATATGCCGTCGATATAAACTAGCAGTATATAAAGTAATTTATTCAAAAAGTTATATAACTATCAGTATTTAAACAATAATGATGATTGTCGCTTTGCTTCGCCTTACCCGCGGATTTCTTGTATCTTCCCTCGCGCAATGAAGATTCTTCTAAGCAATGATGATGGCTACCAGGCGCCTGGACTTGCCGCGTTATCCCGTGCTCTGGCCAGTGTCGCCAGTATTGATGTGGTTGCGCCGGATCGTGACCGAAGTGGCGCAAGTAATTCCCTGACGTTAACCCGCCCCTTGCGCGTACGTAAAGGCGATAACGGTTTTTTTTACGTCGATGGCACGCCGACAGATTGCGTGCACCTCGCAATCACGGGCTTGCTTCAGCACGAGCCGGACATTGTAATCTCGGGTATTAATCGCGGCGCTAATCTCGGTGATGATGTGATCTATTCCGGTACCGTGGCGGCAGCTATGGAAGGGCGCTTTCTGGGATTACCTGCAATGGCGGTTTCCCTGGTAGGGCATGAGGCACAGCACTTCGATACCGCTTCTCGTGTTGTGCTCGACTTACTTGATGAACTGGCTTCTCATCCACTGCCAGCCGATACGATTCTTAATATTAATGTGCCAGATATACCGTTCGACGATCTGGCTGGTATGGAAGCCACTCGACTGGGTCACCGCCACCGGTCCGAACCTGTGATCAAGATGGTAGACCCGCACAATGAACCGATCTACTGGGTAGGTCCGCCCGGAGGCGAAGCCGACGCAGGTCCCGGTACCGACTTCCACGCCATACGTCAAAACAAGGTGTCGATTACACCGTTGCATGTCGATCTGACACGTTACACTGCCATGGACCAGGTGGTGGACTGGCTGAAGTCCAAGGCGGATAAATGAAAAACCAGCATCAGGGCATCGGTATGACATCCCAGCGCACCCGTGATCGCCTGATTACGCGGCTACGGGAAGCGGGGATAGTGGATGAACGCGTGCTGGAAGTGATGGCCTCGATCCCGCGCCATCTGTTCGTTGATGAGGCATTGGCCACCCGTGCCTACGAAGATACCGCGCTACCGATTGGTCACGGCCAGACCATTTCACAGCCCTATATCGTGGCGTTGATGACCAGTGTCCTGCTTGGGGACGAACCACCACTACGCGTACTCGAAGTGGGAACCGGATGCGGCTATCAGACCGCAGTGCTGGCCAGTCTGGTTAAAGAAGTCTACACCGTTGAGCGGCTTGAGCCGCTAATGAAAGGTGCTCGGCGTCGACTGGTGGGAATGGGCAATCGAAACATTATCTATCGCCTTGCCGACGGCAGCCTGGGTTGGCCAGAAAAGGCGCCGTTTGATGCCATCATCACCACGGCCGCAGCACCCGAATTGCCGTTGGCACTGCGGGAGCAGTTAAATGTGGGAGGCAAATTGATTATTCCGGTCGGGGAAGATACCCAGGAATTGCGACTGATTGTCCGCACCGCCGAGGGATATACCGACGAATTGCTTGAGTTGGTCAATTTCGTACCGCTAGTATCGGGGAAGGTGTAGTTATTTATTTAGCGGACGGGATGTCTAATAGCCGGTTACTACTGATCACCACCTACCTGTTGTTGGCGCTGGTTGGCTGCACCGGCGGTGGCATTCTTTCTCCTCACGTCGATTACGATAGCCCGAATGCGCGTTCTGCAAATTACCGCACTGTGATTCGAGGTGATACGTTGTTCAGTATCGCCTGGGATGTCGGAGTGGATTTTCGTACCCTCGCGGAGTGGAACGATATTGGATCTCCCTACGTTATTCGGCCGGGTCAACGACTGCGGATTACGGCGCCGGCGCCGGCACGGTCGCCCTCGACACGGTCGGGGCGCAGTGCGAAAGGAAAGGCTTCGAGCGAGTATTACCGGGTCAAGAAAGGCGACACGGTTTACAGCATTGCCCGCGAAAACGGCACCAGTACCCGGAGCATTATTGCGTGGAACGGGCTCAAGAAGCCCTATGCGATTTATCCCGGTCAAAAGCTAAGGGTATCCGGAGCGTCGAATTCGGGTGCCAGGTCGTCGGTAAAGTCGAATCAGACCCCCAGTTACAGCTCGCCGCCCGCCAATAAGGGTCGCCCGCAGCAAGTCGGTCGCTGGGTTTGGCCGACTTCAGGCACGGTGGTGCGGCGTTACAGTCCCCAGGGAACCAGTAAAGGAATCGATATCCGAGGCAAACCGGGGCAGGACGTAATCGCGGCGGCAAGCGGCACCGTGGTCTATCAGGGTAGTGGACTTCGCGGCTACGGTCAGCTTATCATCATCAAGCATAATTCAGATTTTTTAAGTGCTTACGCACATTGTTCGAGAATTCTGGTTAAGGAAGGCGAAAGGGTAAAACGTGGCCAGCAGATCGCTACCATGGGCAGCACCGGAACAAACAGTGTGAAGCTTCATTTCGAGATCCGACTGCGCGGAAATCCGGTAAACCCAATAAAGTATCTACCGAAACATACATAATATTATGAGTCCACGTCGATCCACAAAAGAAACCGATAATGACCAGACAGAAGACGTTGCTGTCGAGTCTGATGCCGAAGAAAAGAAGCCGGTAGCTGCAGCCCCGACCACGGCGACCCGTCGCACCGATTCTGAATCCCACGCCGATGCGACCCGTTTGTACCTGAAGGAAATTGGTTTTTCACCCTTGCTAACCGCGGAGGAAGAGGTCTATTTTGCTCGTCTTGCGCAGAAGGGTGATGAAAGCGGGCGCAAGCGCATGATCGAAAGCAACCTGCGCCTGGTGGTTAAAATTGCTCGTCGCTATATGAATCGTGGGCTGGCACTACTGGATCTGATCGAAGAAGGAAACCTGGGCCTGATTCGAGCCGTTGAAAAGTTCGACCCCGAGCGCGGCTTTCGTTTCTCCACGTACGCCACCTGGTGGATTCGTCAGACCATCGAGCGCGGTATCATGAATCAAACGCGCACCATTCGCCTTCCGGTTCACATTGTGAAGGAAATCAATATTTATCAGCGTGCGGCACGCCATCTTGCACAGAAGCTCGATCGCGAACCAACACCGGAAGATGTCGCCAATCTGCTGGACAAACCGATCGATGATGTGAAATCGATGATGGGCCTGAACGAGCGGGTGGCATCGGTAGATGCGCCGATGGATGCTGATCCTGACCGTTCGTTGCTTGACGCGATTGCCGATGAATCCGTGCAGGCACCGGAAAACATCATGCAATCAGAGGCCATGCAAACCCAGATTCAGGCATGGTTGCAGGAGTTGTCGGACAAGCAGCGACAGGTGGTAGAGCGCCGGTTCGGGCTAAATGGACACGAAATCGCCACTCTGGAAGAAGTCGGTGCTGATATTGGCGTCACCCGGGAGCGCGTACGCCAGATTCAGGTGGAAGCGCTAAAACGCCTGCGGATGATTCTTGAAAAGAACGGTTATTCGGTCGACTCGATTTTCTAGTTTTCCCCGGGCAGGCATCGTCCTTCCGGTTTGATCAATCCTAAATGATAAGTCCCGCCACGATTTCCCTGCCTTCGGCCATGAGTACATTGTAGGTTCGACAGGCAGCACCGGTGTCCATAATCTCGTAACCTATACCGGCCTCGATCACTGGCCGTAGCGTCTCGGTCGGCGGGAACGTCAGGATGTCGCCGGTGCCAATCAGGATCAATTCCGGCTCAAGCGCGAGAATTGTATCCAGGTGCGTCGCGTTCAGCTCATCAATCACCGCTGGGCCCCAGTCACGAATCAGCGACGAACGGCTCACGACAAGACTTGCCTCGTAGGTGTCGGCATTGATGGTGACGCTGCCGGTTGTGTAGGCCCGGATCAGGTGATCGTTTATTCCGCCGGCTTCCAGATGAATCTTCACTAGCTTTTACCAGATTGGGTCCGGACGTTCTAAACAGTTTCGTGGGTGCCGGATTGCCCTTATAATGCGCCTGACTATCGAATCCGGCGCATCACCCGCCCAATATAACATCTGGCCAGCGAGACCGCGTAAGTCCTTACAACCCATGGAAGAATTCGCCCGCATTAAACGGCTTCCGCCGTACGTGTTTAATATTGTCAACGAGCTTAAGGCCGAGGCCCGCAAGCGCGGTGAAGACATTATCGATTTCGGCATGGGCAATCCGGACCAGCCGACGCCGAAACATATCGTCGACAAGCTTGTGGAGGCTGCCCAGCGCGAGGACACACATCGCTACTCCGTTTCACGAGGCATACCCAGGCTTCGTCGGGCAATCTGCAATTGGTACAAGGATCGCTTTGATGTTGACCTGGACATGGACAGCGAAGCCATTGTCACCATCGGTTCCAAGGAGGGGTTGGCCCACCTGGCGCTGGCGACAGTGGAGCGGGGCGATGCAATCCTGGTGCCGAATCCCGCTTATCCGATTCATCCATACGGTTTTGTCATTGCCGGTGCGGATATCCGGCATGTGCCGCTGGTACCCGGCGGCGATTTCTTCGCTGAACTGGAAAAAGCAATCAAGGACTCCTGGCCCAAGCCGAAAATGTTGATCCTCAACTTTCCGGGCAATCCGACAACCCAATGTGTGGAGCTCGAATTCTTCGAGAAAGTGATTGATATCTGCCGAGAGCATGATATCTGGGTGATACATGATATTGCTTACGCGGAAATTGTCTTTGACGGTTACAAGGCGCCATCGATTCTGCAGGTTAAAGGCGCCAAGGATATTGCGGTAGAATTCTATTCGTTATCCAAGACCTACAACATGCCCGGTTGGCGTGTTGGGTTTATGGTTGGCAACAAGAAACTGGTTGCGGCACTCGGACGCATCAAGTCCTATCTGGATTACGGTACATTCACACCAATCCAGATTGCCTCAATCGTGGCGCTCGAAGGTCCGCAGGACTGTGTGCAGGAAATTCGTGACCTGTATCAACGCCGACGCGATGTGTTGTGTAATGGTCTGACCGCTGCCGGATGGCCGGTGGAGAAACCGAAGGCAACCATGTTCGTGTGGGCGAGAATACCCGAGCCATTCCGCGAAATGGGTTCACTCGAGTTTTCCAAGAAACTGTTGCGCGATGCCAAGGTTGCGGTATCACCCGGGATCGGGTTTGGTGAGTATGGCGATGAGTTCGTGCGTTTTGGCTTGATCGAAAATGAGCACCGCACACGTCAGGCGGTCAGATCAATCAAACAAATGCTTAAAGCCGGCTGATTCAGCCGGAAAAAACAGGAGAATTCAGTGGAACCGGTAAAGATCGGCATTTTGGGTTTGGGTACTGTCGGCTGTGGCACGATCAGCGTACTGGTGCGAAATGCTGAAGAAATCACGCGTCGTGCGGGTCGCGAAATCCAGGTCGTCCAGGCCGCGGCACGCAGCTTGAAGAAAAAACGCGACTGCGACACCAGCGGCATCGTATTGACGGACAACCCGGAAGACATAGTCACCAATCCGGATATCGATGTCGTGGTTGAGTTGATCGGCGGATACGAGCCGGCGCTGGACCTGGTGATGAAGGCGATCGAAAACGGCAAACACGTGGTGACGGCCAATAAGGCGCTGATTGCCGTTCATGGTAATGAAATTTTTAAGGCCGCCCAGGAAAAAGGGGTGATGGTCGCCTTCGAAGCTGCAGTAGCCGGCGGTATTCCAATCATTAAGGCAATCCGCGAGGGTCTCGCCGGCAACCGAATCGAATGGCTGGCCGGAATCATTAATGGCACCGGTAACTTCATTCTTACAGAAATGAAAGACAAGGGTCGTGATTTTGCCGATGTCCTCGCCGAAGCGCAGCAACTTGGCTATGCCGAGGCCGATCCGACGTTTGACGTTGAAGGAATCGATGCCGCACATAAATTAACTATTCTGGCTGCAATCGCGTTCGGTATTCCGTTGCAGTTTGACAGGGCCTACACCGAAGGTATCAGCAACATCACCCGCGAAGACGTTAGTTATGCGGAACAGCTGGGTTATCGCATCAAGCATCTTGGGATTTCCCGCCGTGTCGGGGATCGGGTCGAGTTGCGGGTGCATCCGACACTGATACCGGAGCGTCGCCTGATTGCCAATGTCGATGGTGTAATGAATGCCGTACTGGTCAAAGGCGATGCTGTCGGGCCGACCTTGTATTATGGTGCCGGTGCCGGTTCTGATGCGACAGCCTCTGCGGTGGTTGCCGATATCGTTGACGTTGTGCGTACGCTGACCACCGATCCCACCAACCGCGTACCGCATCTTGCATTTCAGCCAGATGCGCTGGCAGATCTCAGTATCATGCCCATCGACGATGTCGAGACATCGTATTATTTACGTATGCAGGTGCAGGACAAGCCTGGTGTACTGGCCGACATCACTCGTATCTTTGGTGAACAGGGGATCAGTATCGAAGCCCTGATTCAGAAAGAACCGGCAGAGGGTGCCAACGTGGTACCGTTAATCATGCTGACTCACCGTATCGCCGAGAAGAAAATGAACTCGGCGATCGCACAACTGGAAGCACTTGACGCCATTGAGGGTAAAATCATGCGCATTCGTTGTGAACACCTGGACAGTAACTGGACTTAACCATGACTTTTAGACCTCGCTATACCGGACTTATTGATAAATACCGTGATCGGCTGCCGGTGCATGACGACACACGCCTGATCAGTCTCGGAGAAGGCAACACGCCACTGATTCGTTTGAACAACATTCCGGGGCTGCTGGAAAAAGACGTTGATATTTACGTCAAGTATGAAGGCCTGAACCCGACCGGATCGTTCAAGGACCGGGGCATGACCATGGCAGTGACCAAGGCCGTGGAAGAGGGGAGTCGTGCCATTATCTGTGCCTCGACCGGTAATACCTCGGCGGCCGCGGCGGCCTATGCGGCACGTGCCGGCATTACTGCCTTTGTCCTGATTCCCGAAGGCAAGATCGCCATGGGTAAACTGGCGCAAGCGATGATGCACGGCTCAGTGGTAATCCAGATTCAGGGTAACTTCGATGATGGCATGCGCCTGGTCAAAGAAGTCGCTGAAGAAGCGCCAGTGACGATCGTGAATTCCATCAATCCCTATCGCCTGCAGGGCCAGAAGACCGCCGCATTTGAAATATGTGAAGAGCTCGGCAGCGCACCCGACTATCATTACCTGCCGGTTGGGAATGCCGGCAACATTACGGCTCACTGGATGGGTTACAGTGAATATGCCGAACACGGTATCGTTAACAACCGTCCGGTAATGGTTGGCTACCAGGCTGCCGGTGCAGCACCCTTTATCAAGGGTGAGATGGTCGATAACCCGGAGACGGTCGCAACCGCGATCCGTATCGGTCATCCGCAGTCCTGGGACAAGGCCTGGGCGGTACAGAAAGAATGTGGTGGCTGGTTTGACCAGTGCAGCGATGAGGAAATACTTGCCGCACAAAAACTCCTGGCGGAAAAGGAAGGTGTTTTCTGTGAGCCGGCCTCTGCTGCTTCACTGGCCGGCGCCATGCGCGACGTTCGTGACGGCAAGATCAAGGAAGGCAGCCGTATCGTCTGTACCCTGACCGGCCACGGTCTGAAAGACCCGGATACGGCGATCAAGCAGAGCACTTCGCCAATGATCAAGGTAAGGGCGGAGCTGGATGCGGTCAAGACTGCTATTTTGGATAATCTGTAGCTAAACAACAGTGAGGCATCATGCCAATTGCCGGTTAACTAAGGTGCAAATAAAAAGGAATACCATCTAACTAATTGAATTAATTAAGTAAACTAATCACCTCAAATTTGTTGCGAAAAAACGCGAATATTATTGATTCGCATCAAAGAAAAACGCACCAGATTGACGCACAGTTTTCTCACTTCGCTTGTTTTCAAGACCAAAAAAGGAGTGAGAATCATGAAAAAAATCGTAAGCGCTGCCTGTTTGGCCGCCGTCGTGACGGCGACGCCTGCTTTGGCAGCCGAAAAAGGCACAACCTGGCTAGAGGCGGGTTGGGCGTTTGGTAACCTGGACAACCCAAGCGGAAGTCCGAGCAACCTAAGATTGGGCGCCGGCTTTTACTTTGTGGACAACATCGCTGCAGAAGTACAATTTCTCACGGCAGCCCAGGCGGACGGTGCTGTTAAAATAGACAGCGGTTATGGCGTTTTTGCGCGTGGCGAGTTTCCCATGTCCAAAAATATTAACCTCTTTGGTCGTGTCGGATATACAAATATAGATCTCCCGGGCGGATCGAAGAGCGGCTTTGGTTATGGCGCGGGTTTGTCGTTTGGTGCTGGCGAGAAAATGACGATAGATGCTGACTACACTATCTATCAGAACGATTCCAGCTCCACCTTCGGGGCCGCGACAATAGCCGCTAGATATCTTATAAAATGAACTTTGACTAAAAAGAAAATTGGTTAGAGCAGAAGGGGCATACAATTTCATTGTATGCCCTTTTTATTTGCAACGAAGAAATCATGCCTTCGCGGATTTGCGGTCCAAATTCAATATGCGACTTATTTCCAAAGATCGACTTTATTACCCTCGGCAAGTAATTTTTCTGCACGGGCTTCGATGAAGCGTTGCAGGCTGGGCTCGGTTTTATAGCCCCCGGACGCTACGTAATCCATAACCGACTGGACATGGAAAGCCTTGAGAAACGCCTCGATACGAATGATTTCCCGGTTTTCACGAAATAGTACGGCGGATGGCGCATAGGTAATACCCAATTCGCGCGCCCATTCCCTGGCCGTGGTCTTTTTTCCGGCCGGTGTCGTAACCGGCGTATCACTCCACATATCCAACTGTACCGCGTCAAAGCGGGCAAGCTGTTGCCGGGTCATCGGCTGAGAGAAGATATCCTGGTGCAAACGGTCGCAGCCTGCGCAATCTTTTTGCTCGAAAAAGACAATCAGCGGTTTCTTGTTTCCGAGGCCTGTCAGGTCTGCCAGACCTTTGCGAAAGAATGGTTCGGTATGAAGTTTACCGGCGCTTTTAACTGGTGAACGCTCTGCATAATAGTCGCGAAATGAAATCCGGTTCTCCTGCTTGGTCGCGACATATTCGAGTGCAGTCATAAACTGGTGCGGCGGGTAGTAGCCATTTAGTCGAAGTATGACTTTTCCATGCTCGTCGTAGAACAGTAGCGTCGGTGTAAACCAGACTTTGTTCTTGGCTGCAAATGTCTTTTCAATGTAGGTCTTGCCATCAATATCGGTCACTTCCTTGCTGCCCCACATGTTGATATCGATGGAATCGAAATGTTTCTGCATGTAGTCCGCGATATGTTTCTGGCTGAAATTGTTGTTCACCAGCTCTGCACAATAGGGGCAGCCATCCTGATGGAAATAGAGAAATAGTCGCTTGTTGTGTGCCTTTGCCTCGTCGACATCGTCACGCAAATCGAGAAAGGATTGCTTAAACCAGGCAGGAATTTCAAATTGACCGACGCCTTCGACCTTGGCCGCCTGCGCTGCCCCCACCAGTGCTGCAAAAAGTATGAGGGAAATAGATAAACCTTTAATCTTCATGCCTAATTTCCTCTTTCAATGCGAAAAGTATACTTGCGCGATGGGGCGATAAAGGCAAGTATTTGTAGGACCATGCCACAGACGAAAAATTCCACTTCCGGCCCCCGGAATCTCACCCTTGTTATGCCGGGTTTGCAGACCGAGGGAGAGCTGGACGCGCAGGAGCTAACCATTGAGCGCCTGGAATGGCTGCTGGGTCGGGCTGACTACCAGGCCGGACCCATTTCCGAAACGCTGGACGAGTGCCTGTTCCGGTTATTTCGCGCCGAGGTTCCCGATGGCAAGGATCTACCCGTTGCGGCGGTTACCCGTCTGCTCGATGTAGGTATTGTCGACAATGCCTGGTGGTTGCGGGCAGACCCGGTTTACCTGCAGCCGCACCGCGATACCCTGGTGATGGCTTCGGCGGACAATCTCAACATCCGCCAGGCAGAAGCCGATCAACTGGTTCGGGAGATACTCGGGGTTTTCACTGAAGACGGTTGGGTGCTTAAAGCTCCCCGTCCTGACCGTTGGTACCTGCAACCGGTCCCTACACCTGATATGAGGACGACCCATATCGATCTCGTGCGCGGCCGCAACATCTACCCTGCGCTACCGTCTGGACCGGATGGCCGGAAATGGCACACGATATTAAATGAGTTGCAGATATTGCTGCACACTTCCGCCGTGAATATCGAACGAGAGTCCCGCGGTGAACTCCCGATAAACAGTCTCTGGTTTTGGGGTGGAGGCAAACTGCCGGTCATCAAGGAAAGTGACTGGGTCCGGTTCTGGGGGGACCAGACGCTTGGGCTTGCCCTGGCACGTCTTGCGCAAATTCCTCATACCAGGCGGCCGGCGACGGCAGGGCAATGGTTGGCGGAGGCCGAGGCCGGTGACCACCTGGTAGTGCTGGATCAGGCATTGCAGGCGCAACGACAAGGTCACCATGAAAGCTGGCGGGATTTCGTCGCACAATTCGATACGCAATGGATTGATCCGTTGATTCATGCCCTGGATCGCGGACAGTTGAAAGGTTTGACGCTGGTAATGGACAATTGCCGTCAATTCTCTGTCACGTCGAAGCACCTGCGACGCTGGTGGCGCCGAAGCAGGAACCTGAGCGTATATAAATAGGTATCAACTTGGTTCGTAAACAGATTCTACGTCGTGAAATCGGCGCACTCGAGAACACTCTTCCCGAAAAACTGCACCCGGTGCTGAAGCGCATCTATCTCGCGCGTCATGTCTATTCCGCAGATGAGCTGGATCATTCCCTGAGCGGATTGCTGAAACCGGAAACGTTGCTGGGTATCGACAACGCCGTCGCACTACTCGCCGATGCACTCTCTCGCCGCGCGAGGATTATCGTGGTAGCAGACTTCGATGCGGACGGTGCGACCAGCTGCGCTGTTGCGGTTCGCGCGTTGCAGGCGATGGGTGCGCACGATGTACGCTACCTGGTTCCCGATCGTGTTATTCATGGCTACGGATTGACGCCGAAGATTGTCGACGAGGCACATGAGCAGAATCCGGATCTGATCATCACCGTGGATAATGGTATTTCCAGTATTGCCGGTGTCAGGGCGGCCAGGGAAAAAGGTATCCAGGTACTGGTAACCGACCATCACTTACCGGCGGACGTGTTGCCGGACGCCAATGCCATCGTAAATCCCAATCAACCCGGCGATAGTTTCGAAAGTAAAATGCTGGCGGGAGTCGGGGTAATCTTTTACGTGATGCTGGCACTGAGAAGTTTTTTGCGTAAAAGCGGATGGTTTGAGGAAAATGGTATTTCCGAACCGAACCTGGCCCAGTTGCTCGACCTGGTTGCCCTGGGCACGGTGGCAGACCTGGTGCCGCTGGACCGGAACAACCGCCTGCTCGTAGCACAGGGCCTCGCTCGAATGAATAACGGACAGTGCTCGGCAGGTATCAAGGCATTGCTGGAGGTATCAGGGCGATCCATGGGGCAGTTAACGGCCACGGATCTGGGATTTTTTGTTGCGCCTAGATTGAACGCCGCTGGCCGGCTTGAAGACATGTCGCTCGGTATAGAATGTTTGCTGACGGACTCAGATGATATTGCCATGCAACTGGCATCAGAACTCGATCGCATTAATCGTGACCGCCGCTCTATACAGCAGGAAATGCAGGAGCAGGCACTGGAAGCGGTGGCAACGCTCGATTTCGAGCAGAACGGGCTGCCGAAAGGACTGTGCCTGTTTGATGAATCCTGGCATCAGGGTGTGGTTGGGCTGGTCGCGTCGAAGGTCAAGGAACGCTATCACCGGCCAGTGATCGCGCTGGCACCGGCCGGAGACGGTGAGTTAAAAGGTTCTGCACGATCCATTCCGGGATTGCATATTCGCGATACGTTGGATGCCCTGGCTGCTCGCCACCCGGATCTTTTACAGAAGTTTGGCGGACATGCGATGGCTGCCGGTTTATCAATTCGTTCAGCCGACCTCGATGCCTTTGCTCGAGCATTTGACCAGGAGGTTAGCCGGACCCTTTCCGATAACGACCTGGATCAAAAAGTCCTTACCGACGGGGAACTTGCCGCCGACGAGTTGGCTATATCATTTGCGGAACAATTGCGTGCCGCCGGACCATGGGGACAGGGGTTCCCGGAACCGGTTTTTGATGGCGAATTTCAGTTGCTGGCGAGTCGCGTCGTCGGTGACAAACATGTGAAAATGCGGGTGGCTGATCGGTCCGGCACCGAAATTGATGCCATCGCCTTCAACCAGGCCCCAGAAGGTATCGCGCCGGAATGGCCGTCGGCGCGGTTGGTCTACCGACTCGATATAAACGAGTTTCGCGGTTCGCGTTCAGCGCAACTGGTTGTGGATTATATGGAGCCCCTGGATGACTCCGCCGGTGCGACTAGCGGGCGATAACAAATAAAAATTATGCAGGAAGTTTATCGTGAATGTGAAAACACTTGAGGATTTTGTCGGCAACACGCCGCTGGTGATGCTGCAGCGGCTGCCGGGCAATACCAGCAACACCATACTGGCCAAGCTCGAGGGAAACAATCCGGCCGGTTCGGTCAAGGATCGTCCCGCGCTGAGCATGATTCGTCACGCCGAGGAACGAGGCGAGATCAAGCCCGGGGATACCCTGATCGAGGCAACCAGTGGCAATACCGGAATCGCCCTGGCCATGGTCGCGGCAATGAAGGGCTACAAGATGGTGTTGGTGATGCCGGAGCACATGAGTGTCGAGCGCCGCGCGGTAATGAAGGCGTTTGGAGCCGAGATCGTTTTGGTGTCAAAAGAGGCAAGTATGGAAGGCGCACGTGATCTTGCCGACGAGATGGAAAAAACGGGAAAGGGTAAGGTGCTTGATCAGTTTTCCAACCCTGACAATCCACGTGCCCATTACGAGACGACTGGCCCCGAGCTATGGCGTGATACGGAAGGTCGTATCACTCACTTTGTCAGCTCAATGGGTACGACAGGAACTATCATGGGTACGGCCTCATACTTCAGGGAACAGAACAGCAACATCCAGATAGTTGGAGTACAACCACAGGAAGGTTCCTCCATACCCGGCATTCGTCGATGGCCGAAAGAATATCTGCCCAAGATTTATGACGCCTCGATCGTCAATCGCATTATTGATGTCTCGCAGGAAGAGGCGGAAGAAACCACACGACGGTTGGCCCGAGAGGAGGGCATCTTCTGCGGAATTTCTTCCGGTGGAGCGACAGCGGCGGCATTGCAACTCTCGCGGGAAGTGGAAAACGCCATTATCGCAGTGATTATCTGTGATCGTGGTGATCGCTATTTATCGACAGGCGTGTTCCCTTCGTAATACTGGTGAATTCAGGAAAATGAAGAAAATGAATGTACTGGTCTTTGATATTGAAACCATTCCCGATGTTGATGCGGGACGACAGATCTATGAGCTGGGCGATCTGCCAGACGAAGACGTCGCTCGTGTGATGTTCAATAAACGTCGGGAGCAGACCGGAGAATCAGAATTTTTGCGCCATCACATGCATCGCGTGTGCGCCATTTCCGTGGTGTTGCGTCAGGCAAATAGCGTCAAGGTCTGGTCAATCGGTGACGAGACGACCGGCGAGGCGGAACTCGTTCAACGTTTTTTTGATGGCATCGACAAGTACACACCGACGCTTGTCTCCTGGAACGGTGGTGGCTTTGATTTGCCGGTCCTGAATTACCGCGCGTTAAAACATGGCGTGGCCGCGCCACGCTACTGGGAAACTGGTGACGATGATCAGTCATTTCGCTGGAACAACTATCTGAGTCGTTACCATGCGCGTCACACCGATCTGATGGATGTCCTGTCAGGTTATCAGCCGCGAGCCGTCGCACCACTGGATCAGATCGCAGTCATGCTCGGCTATCCCGGTAAAATGGGGATGAGCGGTGCCCGGGTTTGGGATGAATTTCTTGCCGGTAACATTGGCGCAATTCGCAACTATTGTGAGACCGATGTACTGAATACCTACCTGGTTTACCTGCGCTTCGAACAGATTCGGGGCAATCTATCCGAAGAGGCGTTAGCTAGCGAGCACGAACTTCTGCGCAATATGTTGCGCGATGAAGACAAGACACATTTGACGGAATTTCTACAGGCCTGGGCCTAACCGGGCACGCCCTCATCGATGTCACAGGCTATTGCAGATAAACCGCACGCTGTCATTCGGCAGCGCCCCGGTGTCCGGTTCAAGGGAACCGGCAAAGTACGTATTGAATCAATGAGCCATGATGCGCGCGGCGTAGGCCATGTCGACGGCAAGACCGTGTTTGTTGAGGGCGCATTGCCGGGAGAGTTGGTCGAATACGGCGTATTACGCAAAAAGCCAAGCTTCGATAATGGCAGTGTGACCAACGTCATCGAGGCATCGCCAGATCGTGTGCTTTCTCCACGTTGTGAACATTTCGGCATCTGCGGCGGCTGCAGTCTGCAGCATCTCGAGGAAGCGGCGCAATTGCGTTATAAGCAGCAAATCGTGCAGGAGAGCTTTGAAAAAATCGGTCACGTACAGCCAGAGAATTGGCTGGAACCTCTGACCAGTGCTTCCTGGGGCTATCGGCGCAAGGCTCGTATCGGCGCAAGGCTCGTTCCAAAGAAAGGAGGGGTGCTGGTCGGGTTTCGCGAGAAGCGCAGTTCCTATATTACCGACATTGAGTACTGTCACGTTCTGGACGATCGCGTTGCCAAGACGCTCCCTGCGATGCGCCGGTTGATCGCCGATCTGTCGTGTCCGGATCAGATTCCGCAAATCGAGGTCGCAGCGGGAGACGAGGAAATAGTGCTGGTGTTCCGTCATCTCGTGGCATTCACTCGCGAAGACCTGGATGACCTGAAATTGTTTGCCCGCACACACGATGTGCAGGTCTGGCTGCAGCCTGGTGGTCCGGATTCTATCAAGCCTCTGTGGCCGGAAAAACCGCCACCCCTGAAATACGCTCTGCCTGAATTCGATATTGAAATTCAATTTCGGCCGACGGACTTTACCCAGGTCAATGCCGAAGTGAATCGCAAGATGATTGTGAGGGCGATCGAGTTGTTGGCACTGGACGACAATGATGAATTGCTGGATCTGTTTTGCGGATTGGGTAATTTCACCTTGCCGTTAGCCAGGGGGTGCAAACAGGTGTTGGGAATCGAGGGTGACGAGATTCTGGTCGCCGGCGCACGTGAGAATGCAAAGAGAAATGCTATCGGCAACGTGAAATTCGTAACCGGTGATCTCTATCAGGAGACCGGGTTTCCGCCATGGGGTGAAGCACGGTTCAACAAGGTGCTAATCGATCCGCCACGCAGCGGTGCGCTGGAGGTGATCAAACATATTCCTGCGAACGGTCCGGAACGAATCGTTTACGTCTCCTGCTATCCTTCGACCCTGGCACGCGACGCGGATTACCTGGTAAATGAGCTGGGGTATCGCTTCGAGTCAGCCTGTGTCATGGACATGTTTCCACAGACCAGCCATGTTGAATCTATCGCGCTGTTCACCAGAAAGAGATAATCGCGAATGGCATCCAGTAGCATCGAGATAAGTATTGCCCGACAGCGTCTGCGGCTAAAGGATGCGAATGGCGTAGTACAGTTGGACGTATCCGTATCGACTGCCGCTAATGGCGCAGGCGAAACGTACGGCAGCGAATGCACACCCAGAGGAAGACACATTGTCTGTGCCAGGATTGGTGCTGGCGAACCGGTGAATACCGTGTTTGTCGGTCGGCGACCAACCGGCGAGCGCTACAGTGCCGGACTGGCGCGCTTACACCCGGAGCGTGACTGGATATTGACGCGCATCCTGTGGTTGAAAGGCTGCGAGAAAGGCCGCAACCGTCTCGGCGACGTCGATACCATGCGGCGCTATATCTATATCCATGGCGCACCTGATGACGTGCAGATGGGAGCACCCGGTTCGCGAGGCTGTATCCGTATGCGTAATGACGAGCTAATCAGGCTTTTTGATCTGGTAAGTGTCGGCACACCAGTCACTATCACAGAAGACTAGTATCGAAACCGCCAATGTCGCTTGGATCACTCATGCTGGACGTCGCGGGGCTAGACCTGACAGAGGTCGAGCGCGAGCGTTTGCGTCATCCACTGGTGGGTGGCGTCATTCTATTCAGCCGCAACTATGAGACACCTGAGCAGGTAGAAGCGCTAATACGCGAGATCCACGCCGTGCGTGGAACAGACGACCCGAAATTGCTGGTTGCCGTTGACCAGGAAGGGGGCAGGGTGCAACGTTTTCGTGAAGGTTTTACCGAGTTGCCACCCGTCCGGAACCTGGGCGAACTCTATGACGAAAATCGCAAGCGCGCCAAGCGACTGGCCGAGGCAAGTGGCTGGCTCATGGCAACAGAGCTGCGGGCGATTGATGTCGACATCAGCTTTGCGCCCGTACTTGATATCGATCTGGGCGTGAGCGCGGTTATTGGTGACCGGGCATTTCATTCCAACCCCGAGATCGTGGCCGATCTGGCACACTCCTATATGAACGGGATGAACCGGGCCGGCATGGCCGCGACGGGAAAACACTTCCCGGGCCATGGCAGTGTTGCACCTGATTCCCATGAAGAACTGCCAGTTGATGACCGCGAGTATGAAGACGTCCATTTGCTGGACCTGGTGCCATTCGAGCGCATGATTCACTTCGGCCTG
This sequence comes from Acidiferrobacterales bacterium, assembly GCA_022340825.1. Lineage (GTDB taxonomy): Bacteria > Pseudomonadota > Gammaproteobacteria > Acidiferrobacterales > JAJDNE01 > JAJDNE01. The sequence continues at coordinate 42,878 of JAJDNE010000030.1, forward strand.
CCGGCAGTCATGGCCGCCCACATCCTGTTCCCTAAGATTGACCGGCTTGCTGTCGGATTCTCGGCGTTCTGGTTAAAGGAGGTGCTACGCGCGCGCCTCGGTTTCCAGGGTGCTATCTTCAGCGACGATCTCTCGATGAAGGGTGCCGCGGTGATGGGTGATATGCCGGAGCGGGCAAAGGCCGCGCTGGCCGCTGGCTGCGACATGGTATTGGTATGCAACGATCCCGAAGCGGTCGATCAGGTGCTGGATCAGATCGCACCGGATAACGACCCCGTCTCCCATCTGCGGCTGGCCAGGCTTCACGGGCGCCATCAGGTCGAACGTACGCGCCTTGCGCTGGACGACGAATATCGGCAGGCTGTACATATGGTGCTGAATACGGTCTAGCAGTACAATCGCGCGCTTTTCGGGTAGCCCCGTAATTTATGAGTAGGATGGCATGATAAAACCGCTACCAAAACTGAAGCTCGAGAGTTTTAATAACCTCACCAAGACCCTGAGCTTCAATATCTATGATATTTGCTACGCCAAGAGCAGCGAGGCGCAGTCGGAGTACATCGCCTATATCGATGAGGCCTACAATTCCGAGCGCCTGACCAATATCCTCACCGACGTGGCGGATATCATTGGAGCCAATATCCTCAATGTCGCTCACCAGGACTATGAACCGGAGGGCGCCAGCGTCACCATGCTGATTGCGGAACTGCCTTTAAAGCTACCACTCGATAAATCCGAAGCCCCTGGCCCGCTACCGGATTCCGTGGTCGCGCACCTGGACAAGAGTCATCTCACGGTTCACACATATCCGGAGCGCCACCCGGATAGTGGCATCAGCACGTTTCGCGCAGACATTGACGTGTCCACCTGTGGCGAAATCTCTCCGCTAAAGGCATTGAACTTCCTGATCCATAGCTTCGAGTCAGACATTGTTATTGCGGACTACCGGGTGAGGGGGTTTACCCGGGATATCAAGGGTACGAAACATTATATTGACCATAAAATAAACTCGATTCAGAACTTTATGGACAAGAAGACGCTTGAGCGTTATCAGGCGGTAGATGTGAATGTCTATCAGGAAAACATATTTCATACCAAGATGATGTTGAAGGACTTCGATCTTGGGACCTACCTGTTCGGGGTGGACGAAAAGGACCTGGCTCCGCGGGAAAAGACGACGGTGATAAACCGGTTGCAGCGTGAAATGGCCGAGATATTTTACGGGCAAAACCTGCGTTAATAGTCCGGAATTAGGTATAAATCGTCCAAAAACCACCAGACAATCGGTGGATATTCTCGCAATTTATTACGTAGTTGGTATAACTAATTGATTTTAATAAGGTTAATGTGGTCTCACAATTTTTCCTATTTCTGTACAGCTCTGTAAGCGCGGTCTAATATATTGGCGTGGGGTGCCCGCAAGGAAATAATCTAAATATTGTCTTTTGTGCGGCCAGATAAATCTATATATAAGAACCAGTTAGTCAGGCCAATGCGCCTATTCGGGAAAATTTGATGTCACAGACAGATACGGATATCAACGATACAGAATCCGTTTATCACAAAAAGGTGCATGCCAAAGATATTCAGGTTGGCATGTATATCTACCAGCTCGACCGACCATGGATCGAGACTCCCTTTATGTTCCAGGGCTTTGAGGTGCAAACCGACGAGCAGGTCCAGGAACTTCAAAAGCATTGTCAATGGGTAATCATCGACACCGAAAAGGGTGCCGATTTCGACCCGTCCAAGGGCAACCTGCAAGATTTCCAGCGGCGTCAGAAATCACTGCAAGATGTTGATGAAGAAATACGCAAAAAGGTACAGGCGCTGGCCAATATCAAGGACGCGGGTGAAGTAAAGCGGAAGCCGTATCCTGACAACGTAACCTTTGAAGATGAGCTGGTTCGCGCCAAAGAGATTGAAGGCGAGGCCCGGGTGCTGATGAACAAGGCGATCGGCGATGTCGCCAAGGGAAACAACATCGATCTGGAGATGGCAACCAAGGCGGTTGGCAAGATGGTTGACAGCATTATCCGCAACCCGGACGCCATGGTTTGCCTGAGTCAACTCAAGGATGTCAACGAATACACCGCCCTGCACAGCGTTCGCACTGCGATTGTTGCATTGGCCTTTGGCCGTCATCTGGCATTGAGCCGGGATGAGCTAAATGTCGTTGGCATGGGTGCTCTGTTGCACGATGTCGGAATGGCCCGTCTTCCGAAAGAGATCCTGGAGAAGCCAGGTGGCTTGTCTGTTGAAGAATTCCAGACCATGTCGAACCACGTGAAGTGGGGCATCGAAATCCTGGAGAGTTCTGGTGGCGTGCCTCAGGGTGTCATCGAAATGGTTGAGCAGCACCACGAGCGTGGTGATGGTTCTGGCTATCCGACCAAGCGCACCGCCAAGGCAATATCACCAGCCGGCGCAATTGCCGGCATTGTTGACGTCTACGATGCCATTACCAGCGACCGCCACTACAGCGGTGGACTGTCGGCGGAAGAAGCGTTGAAGCGCATGTATGAGTGGCGCAAGAAAGACTTCAAACCTCAAATGGTTGAAGAATTCATCAAGTGTATGGGGATTTTCCCGATCGGCAGCCTGGTGGAGCTCAGTACGGGTGCGATCGGCGTGGTCATTACCATTAACCGGGCGCGTCGCCTGAAGCCAAAAGTGGCGTTGGTATTAACCGCGAGCGGCACGCCATTCTCCCACCGGTTTATCGCCGATCTGTCGGATGAACGTTACACCGGCGCGGAAGAGTTGAAGATCAAGCGAGTGCTACCGTCAGGCGCCCACGGCATCAATCCGATGGACTATATCGTTCAGTTGTAATCCGGTAGAAATCAGGCGCGTTCTACGTACTCGCCGGTATCGGTATTCACCTTCACCTTGTCCCCGGCCTCAATAAAGGTCGGCACCGTAACCACGAGACCGGTTTCAAGGGTGGCTGGCTTGCCGCCACTGGCCGCAGTCTGTCCCTTGATTGCCGCATCCGTTTCCGTTACTTCCAGTACTACGTTGGCCGGAAGATCGAGGCCAATCGGATTTTCGTTGTGAAATGCCACCTTCACTTCGGTATTTGGCAACATGTACTTTGCCTGCTCCTCAAGATCTTCGGCCGCGATGCCGATTTGCTCATAGCTTTCATTGTCCATGAAAATGTAATTCTCACCGTCCAGGTAGAGATATTGCATGTCACGAACCTCGACGTGCGGTTTTTCGACCTTATCCTCCGAACGGAAGCGTTCGTTCAGCTTGGTACCGGCACTGAGTTCCTTCATTTCCAGCTGGACGAAGGCGCCGCCTTTACCTGGTTTCACATGGGACTTCTTCAGAACCCGCCAAAGCTTTCCGTTGTACTCAATTAGACCGCCCACGCGGACATCGAACGCTGAAATTTTCATAAAGACTGCTGTGTCGTACGGTTGAGGAGCGCGCATTCTAGAGAGTGGAAGGGCTTTTTTCAAAAGAATCTGAAGAACATGAAGTACAGAGAAGGTGGATAGCGGAAGCTGGTACTCAGCGGATTTATTGTTAGTCTACCCAGAGAGGTAATAATATATTAATATAACAATAGGTTATGTCATTATGTTAAAGTTTATTCTATTTTTAATCTAAAGGGTCTGGCGCCAGAGTGGCGTGGTATTCTTGCCCGAGCCCAATCACCTCAGCGATCCATGCCACCGTTACGAAATGCCTGATTTCGACAGCAACTGCACCCGCTGCCCCCGGCTGGCAGGTTTTCTGAAAGAAGTGAAGCAGAAGTACCCTTCCTACTATGCGAAACCGGTACCGCCGTTTGGCGACCCCGATGCTCGCCTGCTGATTGTCGGGCTCGCGCCGGGCATGCATGGTGCGAATGCTACCGGCAGGCCATTCACCGGCGACTATGCCGGAATCCTTTTATACCAAACGCTGTACAAATATGGTTTTGCCAGCGCGCCGGAATCCGTCAGCCGCGATGATAGTTTGGAGTTGCGTAACTGCCGCATCACCAACGCGGTCAAGTGCCTGCCTCCGGAAAACAAACCCATCGGTGACGAGATTAATACATGCAACGAATTTCTGGCGAACGAACTGAATGGCTTGTCCGACAACAGTTTGGTGATGGCATTGGGCACCATTGCCCACAAGTCAGTACTACGCGGTCTCGGTCAAAAGCAGAGCCAGTTCAAGTTTGCCCATGGTGCGGTACATAGGTTAGATGACAAGCTGACCTTGATCGATTCTTACCATTGCAGCCGCTACAACACCCAGACCCGCCGATTGACACCGAAGATGTTCGAGTCTGTATTTCAGCAGG
>JAJDNE010000043.1 GCA_022340825.1 Acidiferrobacterales bacterium
GTCAGATGCAGGTCGGAGATAAAAAGCGTCGCCATGGACTCGCTATTCGGCGCCAACGATCTGGACGTTCTCGATCAGTACATCGGTCAGGGGTACATCCTTGAATCCCAGCTTGGATCCGGTGGGCACGCCCTTGATGCGATCGACAACGTGCATGCCCTCGATGACCTGACCAAACACGCAGTAGCCCCAGCCTTCAGGCGTGGAGGCGGTGTAGTTCAGGAAGTCATTATCGGCCAGGTTGATGAAGAACTGGCTGGTGGCGGAATGCGGGTCACTGGTGCGCGCCATGGCGACCGAACCGCGGATATTGCGTTTCTTGTTGTCGGCCTCGTTCTGAATCGGCGGATGCGTGGGTTTCTGCCGCATGCCCGATTCGAAGCCGCCGCCCTGAATGACGAAATTATCAATCACTCGATGGAACAGGGTGCCGTCGTAAAAGCGTTCGCGCACGTAAGTCAGGAAGTTTTCCACCGTCTTCGGTGCGATATCCGGGTATAGCTCCAGGATTATGGTTCCGTGAGTGGTATTGAGGTGAATCATCATGTCAGTCGACATCGCATAGGCCCGTTTTTTGTTTGTTTGCTCAGTGAATCAATATCTTGACGAATAGTGGTGGAATTCTGCTTTAGATAGGTGATGGGCGCAATAGCAGGCGGGAGATCACGGACAAGCGCATCTATTCTTGGGTTAAAACGTCGCTTTCCGTTACCATTCGCGGCCATGGAGTTTTCTGCAATTAAGACACGCTTCGCGCCAAGCCCCACCGGACTGTTGCACCTGGGTAACGTGCGCACGGCACTTTTCAATTACCTGTTGTCGGCAAATCTGGGCGGGCAGTTTTTGTTGCGCCTGGAGGATACTGATGCCGTACGTGGTGACGACAAGTATGCCGAGGCGCTGCAGGTAGATCTGCGCTGGTTGGGACTCAACTGGCATGAGGGCCCCGGTGTTGGCGGCGAACACGGTCCTTATGCACAGTCGGAGCGCAGCGGGATTTATACAGACTATTTCAACCAGTTGATCGAGACCGGCGACGCCTATCCGTGTTTTTGTAGTGAGCATGAACTGAAACTGTCGCGGAAGGCGCAGGCGGCTGCCGGCAAACCGCCACGGTACAGCGGCAAGTGTCGCGGTCTGAGTCCGGACGAGGTGGTGTCGTATTTCGCTGAAGGCAAACCGGCGACATTGCGCTTCCGGGTGCCGGCAGATCGCACTATCGAATTCGATGATCGCGTACGTGGACCGCAGCGATTTGCCAGTGATGATATTGGCGACTTTATTATCCGGCGTTCGGATCACACGCCCGCGTTCTTTTTCAGCAATGCGGTCGACGATGCGCTTATGAAAGTGACGCTGGTGGTTCGGGGAGAAGATCACATAACCAATACACCACGACAGTTGATGTTGCTGGACTCGTTGGGTCTGGCGCCGCCGCAGTATGCACACATCGCGTTGGTGGTCGGGCAGGATGGTGCACCATTGTCAAAGCGCAATGGCAGCCAGACCGTGCAGGAACTTCGGGAACGCGGCTATCTGCCGGAGGCGGTAATCAACTACCTGGCGCGCCTCGGTCATACTTATGAATCCAACGACTTTTTAGCGCCGGCCGCGTTGGCGAGCCAGTTTGATGTCGCGCGTCTGAATCGTGCGCCGGCGCGATTTGATCTGAAGCAGCTGTTGCACTGGCAGCGCGAAGCCGTGGCGCGTGCCGATGACGACACCCTGTGGAAGTGGATGAACAGTGTTGCCATTGCCGATACTCATGTCAGTACACTGGTTCCGGCAAATAAGTCGACCAGTTTTGTACAGGCAATAAGGGAGAACATCGAGACCCCGGCTGATGCCTTTTTATGGGCGGCCAATCTCTTCACCGATAGCGGTGTCTATGACCACAGCGCACGTGAAGCGATTCAGGCAGCGGGGCCCGAGTTTTTTCAGCAGGCGCGGGCGTTGATGGCCGACGCGAGCGAGTTTCGCGATTACTCGAAAAAGCTGGCGGAGATGACCGGCAACAAGGGCAAGGCCCTGTTTATGCCGCTGCGAGCAGCAATCAGTGGTGAGCATGACCAGCGACATGCAGTTGAGAGTCGTTGGCACGATGGCCCGCAAATGGGCAGTCTCTGGCAGTTGCTCGATTCGGCAATGATCCGCCGGCGACTGGAGCTGGCACACGCGATCGCGTCCGAATCGTGAAACCGACTCGTTCCGATCGAATATTTATTTTACAGTTCAATCCATGCTTGAAATCTACAACAGCCTGACGCGTCAGAAAGCCACGTTCACACCCATAGAGCCCGGTAAGGTTCGGATGTATGTCTGCGGTATGACCGTATACGACTATTGTCATCTGGGTCATGCGCGGGTGTTGGTGGTGTTTGATGTGGTAAGTCGCTACCTGCGCCAATCGGGCTACGACGTCACCTACGTACGCAACGTTACCGATATTGATGACAAGATCATCAATCGCGCCAACGAAAACAACGAGCCGTTTTCCAGCCTGACGGATCGATTTATCGAGGCAATGCACGAGGATGCTGCGGCGCTCGGAGTATTGCCGCCTGATAAGGAGCCACGCGCGACCGCGTACATGAGCCAGATTATCCAGATGGTTGAGCAACTGGTGAACAAGGGACTGGCCTACGTTGCGAGCAACGGCGATGTCTATTATGACGTTAGCAAGTTCGAACACTATGGTGAGTTGTCCGGCAAGCACCTCGAAGACCTGCGTGCCGGTGCCCGGGTCGAGGTCGACGAGGCCAAGGATGATCCACTTGATTTCGTGTTATGGAAGTCAGCCAAGCCAGACGAACCGAGCTGGGAATCTCCCTGGGGCGCGGGTCGCCCCGGCTGGCACATCGAGTGTTCGGCCATGTCGACCCACTGTCTGGGTGATCACTTTGATATCCATGGCGGCGGCCAGGATCTGCAGTTTCCGCATCATGAAAACGAGATCGCGCAGAGCGAGGGTGCCACCGGCCACAAGTTTGTGAATGTCTGGATGCATAATGGTTTTGTCCGCATCAATGAAGAGAAAATGTCCAAGTCACTGGGCAATTTCTTCACCATTCGCGAGATACTGGAGCGCTATGCGCCGGAGGTGGTTCGTTACTTCATTCTTACCAGCCACTATCGGTCACCCCTTAACTACTCCGATGAGTCACTGGATAATGCACACAGTGGCCTGGCGCGACTGTACACGGCTCTGCGCGGACTGCCCGAAGCCGACAGCGATGACGAAATGTTGACTCCGTACCGGGATAGCTTCGCGGCGGCGATGGATGATGATTTCAACACCCCGGAGGCTCTGGCAGTGTTATTTGATCTGGCCAGGGCGGTAAACCGCGCGCGAGAACAAGATATGGATATTGCGGCCCGCCTCGGCGCTGGTCTTCGGCAACTGGGCCAATTACTCGGTCTTCTGACGCAGTCACCGGAGGCATTTTTACGCGGCAGTGGCAGCAGCGATGCCAGCGACGACGAGATCGAGGCGCTGATTCAGCGTCGCAATGATGCCCGCGACAACAAGGATTGGGCCGAGGCAGATCGTGTTCGCGACCAGCTGCAGGCGTTGGGCGTGGTGCTGGAAGATGGTGCCGGTGGCACCAGCTGGCGCCGGGCGTGAACGAAGGGCGAATATCCACGAAAAACGCTGGTTTTACCGGCCTGTCTATTGACCGCTGATACACTTATCAGTAACTTCCGACCTTTACCCTATTAAGTATCGGCGTCCAGCAAGTGCCCGTGATCAGGGCATTTTTTTATTCTATTCAAGCAGAGGTAGGCAGTGGAAACTACAGGTGCGGATATCGTCATACGCAGCCTGCACGACGAGGGTGTGGAGCACATCTTCGGTTATCCAGGTGGCGCGGCATTGCATATTTACGATGCGCTTTACGCTCAGGAGGACGTAAAACACGTCCTGGTCCGACATGAGCAGGGTGCAGTGCATGCAGCGGATGGCTATGCCCGCTCCACCGGCAAGACCGGCGTGGCGCTGGTAACCTCTGGCCCCGGTGTAACCAATACCATCACCGGGATTGCCACCGCCTACATGGACTCGATCCCCATGGTTATCATCAGCGGCCAGGTCACCAGCAACCTGATTGGCGACGACGCCTTCCAGGAAGTGGATGCCGTTGGCATCTCTCGCCCGTGCGTGAAGCACAACTTCCTGGTGAAAGACGTCAAGGACCTGGCAATGACCATCAAGAAGGCGTTTTACATCGCCTCCACCGGCCGCCCGGGTCCGGTGCTTGTCGATATTCCCAAGGACGTAACGGCGCACCGAACGGAATATACCTATCCGAAGACGGTGAGCATGCGTTCTTATAATCCAGTCGTAAAAGGTCACAGCGGTCAGATTAAAAAGGCAGTGGAGCTGTTGCTGAGCGCGAAGCGACCAATGATTTATGCCGGCGGCGGCGTCATTATTGATAATGCCTCCGAACTGCTGACGGCCTTTGTTCGCCTGCTGGGTTATCCCTGCACCAATACGCTGATGGGTCTTGGCGGCTACCCGGCCACCGACCCGCTGAATGTCGGCATGCTCGGTATGCACGGAACTTATGAAGCCAACATGGGCATGCACGATTGCGACGTGCTGTTGTCCGTGGGCGCCCGTTTCGATGATCGTGTGACCGGCGACGTGAACAAATTCTGCCCGCACGCGAAGATCATCCATATTGATATCGATCCGGCACAGATTTCAAAGAATATCCCATGTGATGTGCCTATCGTTGGCAGCGTCAGCACCGTGCTGACTGAAATGATTGAGCTGATCAAGGCCAGCAAGACCAAGCCGGACAAAGGGGCCATCAAGCAATGGTGGGACCAGATCGACGAATGGCGCAGTCTCAATTGCCTTAAATATGAGACCGATGACAAGCTGATCAAGCCACAGTACGTGGTCGAAAAATTGTATGAACTTACCGGTGGCGACGCCTTCGTTACCTCCGATGTCGGTCAGCACCAGATGTTCGCCGCCCAGTTCTACAAGTTTGATCAACCACGTCGCTGGATCAACTCCGGTGGCCTCGGCACCATGGGCTTCGGTTTACCGGCGGCCATGGGCGTCCAGTTGGCGCACCCCGACGCGACGGTCGCCTGTGTCACCGGCGAGGGTTCAATCCAGATGTGTATCCAGGAGCTATCTACCTGCAAGCAATACGACTTGCCGATCAAGATTGTGAACCTGAATAATCGCTACCTGGGGATGGTGCGTCAGTGGCAGGAATTCTTTTACGAGAGCCGCTATTCGCATTCCTATATGGATGCGTTACCGGATTTCATGAAGCTGGCAGAGGCCTACGGCCATGTCGGTATGCGCATTGAAAAGCCCGGTGACGTGGAAGGTGCCATCAAGGAAGCGTTGAAGCTGAAAGACCGCCTGGTATTCATGGATTTCATTACCGACCAGAATGCCAATGTCTATCCGATGATTGCTGCTGGCAAGGGCCACAATGAGATGGAGCTGGGCCCCTGTGCCGCAGTGGTCGATCCGGACCGGGAGCTGGCCTGACCGTGCGCCATATTATTTCGATCCTGATAGAAAATGAGGCGGGTGCGCTGTCGCGTGTCGCCGGGTTGTTCTCGGCCCGTGGCTACAATATCGAGTCGCTGACCGTTGCGCCGACCGATGATCCGACCTTGTCACGAATGACGCTGGTAACGCGCGGTTCGGAGGCAATCATCGAGCAGATAACCAAGCAGCTGAACAAGCTGGTGGATGTGGTCAAGCTGATTGATTTGACCGAAGGTCCACACATCGAGCGAGAGATGATGCTGATCAAGGTCAAGGCGGTCGGTGATTCACGCGACGAGGTAAAACGGCTGGTAGAAATCTTTCGTGGCCGGATTATCGATGTTACCGATACGTCCTACATTATTGAATTGACTGGTGACGCCAAGAAACTGGATGCGTTTATCAACGCCGCCCGCGGCGCCGGGATCATTGAAACGGTCCGATCGGGTGTGTCGGGCATCGGCCGGGGCGAAAAAGGCCTGCGTATCTAACCCGCGCCCCCGGGCCGCAGGATGATTCCTGTCACTAGTAACGATTTACCAAATACGTAATGCCGTGCTGCCAAATGGCACGATAGATAAAAAAGAGGAAAACCATGAAAGTTTATTACGACAAAGACTGCGATCTCTCCATCGTCAAGGGGATGAAGGTAACCATCGTCGGCTACGGCTCACAGGGCCATGCCCATGCCAACAATCTCAAGGACTCCGGTGTTGATGTCACCGTGGCCCTGCGTGAAGGCTCGGCATCTGCCGCCAAGGCAGTATCGGCCGGACTGGCAGTTAAGGGTGTTTCCGACGCGGTGAAGACTGCCGATCTGGTGATGATCCTGACACCGGACGAATTCCAGTCTCAATTGTACAAGGCTGAAATCGCACCAAACCTGAAGCAGGGAGCGACCCTGGCCTTTGCTCACGGATTCAGTATTCACTACAACCAGATCGTGCCGCGTGCTGACCTTGATGTGATCATGATTGCACCGAAGGCGCCTGGCCACACGGTGCGCAATGAATTCACCAAGGGCGGCGGTATTCCGGACCTGGTGGCGGTATTCCAGGATGCCTCTGGCAAGGCCAAGGCGACTGCCATGTCCTACGCCTCGGCTATTGGCGGTGGGCGTACCGGCATTATTGAAACGACATTCAAGGACGAGACCGAGACCGATTTGTTTGGCGAGCAGGCAGTGCTTTGCGGCGGCGCGGTTGAGCTGGTAAAGGCCGGATTCGAGACGCTGGTCGAGGCAGGCTATGCACCGGAAATGGCGTATTTCGAGTGCCTGCACGAACTGAAACTGATTGTTGACCTGATGTACGAAGGCGGTATCGCCAACATGAACTACTCGATCTCCAACAATGCGGAATATGGTGAGTACGTGACCGGCCCCAAGGTGATCAACGAAGAAAGCCGCTGGGCGATGAAAGAAGCCCTGCACAATATCCAGACTGGCGAATATGCCAAGCGCTTTATTCTGGAAGGTCAGACCAACTATCCGGAAATGACGGCGCGCCGTCGACTGAATGCAGCACACCAGATCGAGCAGGTAGGCGAGCAGCTACGCAGCATGATGCCCTGGATTACTGCCAACAAGTTGGTCGACAAGAGCAAGAACTGATTTTGACCAATACCTTGAAGGCGTAACACTATGGCAATGGCTCGACACCCGATACTCGCCAGGGAAGGCTGGATCGATATTATTGTGCTGGCCTCGGCCGGCACAGCCGTTCACTATTTCGCCGGCTGGCCCTGGGCAATTCCGATCTGGGTGTTGCTTGCGTTTGTGACGCAGTTTTTTCGGGATCCACATCGCAAGATTCCCGCATTACCCCTGGGCATCATTTGTCCGGCAGACGGTCGCGTGGTATCGGTCGGCGACATTCATGACCCATACCTCGACCGTGAATCCCGTCGGGTAAGTATTTTCATGAACGTGCTGAACGTGCATTCCAACCGCAGTCCAATCGAAGGTCTGGTCAAGGAGCGTTGGTATAACCCGGGCCGCTTTTTCAATGCCTCTCTGGACAAGGCCGCTAGTGAAAACGAGCGCAATGCGCTCTGGATTCAGACCGATGAAGGTGACGATATTGTGGTCGTACAGGTGGCAGGCCTGATCGCCAGGCGTATACTATGTTACAAGCAGCCCGGGGAACGTATCGGTCAGGGTGAGCGCTTTGGTTTTATTCGTTATGGTTCGCGAGTCGACGTTTATTTGCCAGCCAATGCCGATATCAAGGTTAGCCTGGGCGACAAGGTAAAATCCGGCAGCGACGTGCTGGCCATGCTCAAGCACTAGCGCCCTTCACCTCCATTCACCGGAGCGGCCATGTCAAATTCAAAATCCAATCCGGACTCTGCGGCAACGGTAACCGAGATTCATTCTCGCGGTCGCCGTCCCGGTATCTACATTCTGCCGAGTCTCTTTACCACGGCCGGCCTGTTTGCCGGTTTTTATGCCACTATTCAAGCGGTTGGCGGAAATTTTGAGAAAGCGGCGATCGCCATCTTCATCGCGATGGTCATGGATGGACTCGATGGCCGGGTCGCGCGTCTCACCCACACCGAAAGTGATTTTGGCGCCCAGTACGACAGCCTGGTTGACATGGTTGCCTTTGGCCTGGCCCCGGCGCTGGTCATGTATGTCTGGGCGCTTTCCGGCCTGGGCAACCTGGGCTGGGTGGTCGCTTTTATTTACAGCGCCGGCGCAGGTCTGCGGCTGGCGCGGTTCAATATCCAGGTTGACGTTGTCGACAAACGCTATTTTATCGGCCTGCCAAGCCCCACCGCGGCGGCGGTAGTTGCCGGTTTTATCTGGCTGATGGATGCCGCAGGCCTGCCAGGCAAGGAAATCAGTATTTTCGGCCTGTTATTCACCCTGGCCGCCGGTATTCTGATGGTGAGTAATATTCGCTATCGCAGCTTCAAGGATCTTGATCTGAAAGGGCGAGTGCCGTTCGTGACCATTCTCGTCGTCCCGCTCATTTTCGTCGCCGTCTTTCTCTATCCGCCGCAGGTGCTGTTTGGTACGGCCGCCGTGTATACCCTTTCCGGACCGGTACAGGCACTTATTCGGATGGCACGTAAACGTCACAAGGATAGTGGTGTGACCGGAAGCACCCCTGACAAAAAATAGTGGCTGCATCCCTTGGAATTCATGCCCAAGGCATATATATTGATTTCATAAGCGGATGAAACGAAATATGTGTCAACTCATCAACAATGCAGGATTTTGCACCACCACTACCTTTAGTGGCGGTTGTCCTGCGTTGTCCGCGAATGCCCTCCAGCTGCCCCTGCTACTGCTGCGCCGCTAGGCGCCCACAACTATTTCACAAGTCCCGGTAAGGGACACCCAGATAGAGAATTCAGGATCAGTCAGCCAGACCGAGAGCTGAGGTATAATTCGGTCGAAGAGTAGAGGACACCATGAGCGAAAAATTAATTATTTTTGATACGACCTTGCGCGACGGCGAGCAGAGCCCGGGCGCGTCCATGACCCGTGACGAAAAGGTACGCATCGCCAAGGTGCTGGAGAAGATGCGCGTCGACGTCATCGAAGCAGGTTTTCCAATCGCCAGCGCCGGAGATTTCGAATCGGTGAAAGCGGTAGCCGAAGCGGTCAAGGACTCCACGGTTTGCGGGCTGGCGCGTGCAACCCAGGGTGATATTGAGCGAGCTGCCGAGGCCATCAAGCCTGCCAACAGTGGGCGCATTCACACCTTCATTGCCACGTCTCCGATCCATATGAAGGAAAAGCTTCGCATGGAGCCGGATCAGGTACTGGAACAGGCGGTGTGGGCAGTGAAACTTGCACGTCAGTTTACTGATGACGTCGAGTTTTCGCCTGAAGATGCCGGTCGCTCGGAACCGGATTTTCTCGTCCGGGTGCTGGAGGCGGTCATTGACGCCGGAGCGCGTACGGTAAATATCCCTGATACGGTCGGCTACAACATTCCGACCCAGTTTGGCAGTTTGATCGCCGACTTGCGTGAACGAGTCCCGAATGCTGACAAGGCGATATTTTCGGTGCATTGCCATAACGATCTTGGTCTTGCCGTAGCCAATTCGTTATCTGCGGTGATGAATGGCGCGCGCCAGGTGGAATGTACGATAAACGGCTTGGGTGAACGCGCCGGTAATGCCTCGCTTGAAGAAATCGTGATGGCGGTGCGTACCCGTCAGGACGTCTTTCCCTGTGATACCACTCTCGATACCACGCAGATTGTGACTGCCTCACGCCTGGTCTCGAATATCACCGGGTTTGCCGTGCAGCCGAACAAGGCCATCGTCGGCGCCAATGCGTTTGCCCATGAGTCGGGCATTCATCAGGACGGCGTGCTCAAGAAGCGCGAGACCTACGAAATCATGCGCGCGGAAGATGTCGGCTGGACCACCAATCGCATGGTTCTTGGCAAACACTCCGGCCGGAATGCGTTTCGCACCCGTCTTAAGGAATTGGGCATCGAATTCAAGTCTGAAGAAGAACTCAATTCGGCATTCGCCCGATTTAAAGATCTGGCCGACAAAAAACACGAGATCTTCGATGAAGACCTTCAGGCGCTGGTAACCGAAGAAGGTACCGAACAGGAAAACGAGCATTTCCAGCTGGTTTCCCTCAAGGTATGTTCGCAAACTGGCGAGGTGCCGGAGGCACAGCTCGTCGTAGCCGTGAACGGCAAGGAACAGCAGGGTGTGGCAACGGGCGGTGGTCCGGTCGACGCCACGTTCAAGGCTATCGAATCCATCGTGAAAAGCGGATCGGGATTGCAGCTTTACTCGGTAAGCAATATCACCAGTGGTACCGATTCACAGGGCGAGGTGACAGTGCGTCTGGAGAAGGCGGGACATATCGTCAACGGTCAGGGTGCCGACACCGACATCGTGGTTGCCTCAGCCAAGGCGTATATCAACGGACTGAATAAACTGATTCAGCCGACGGATCGGGAACATCCGCAGGCTGATCAGCCGATATAACGATTTACAGGGTGCCGGCCAGCGAAAAGGATTATTTTTCTAATTCCTTTTTGACTGGCTCGGTGGCCTTGTGAAGTGTCTCGCGTGCCTCTTCAACGATTTCCTTGCCGGTCTCGCTCGCGCGTTTTTTCACCTGCTCCTTGACTTCAGAGTTCTTGAACGGGTTGCTCAATAGCGGCTCGTCACGCCCGAAGTTGATACCAAGTGGAAACGCGATAATAGCGCCCACGACCATTCCGACAAAAAAGTATTTCATGTACTGGATCATTGTTATCTGACTCACTCTGTGGTGGATTTCCTTTAATATATTAACTTTCAATGGACTCGTCGGCCACCATGCTTCCTAACTGCGCCAAACCATTCAGAATTATTTTGACGCTTGCGCTGTTATCACTGGTGGCTGCCCTTGCCAGTAAAAGCGTAAAAGCCGGTGAGCCGCCCTCGCTAGCCTCGGGTTGGAGCTGGCGTGTTTTCCAGTCTGGCTTGAGACTGGTCGATAATATTGTGGCTGTGAATAGCGATACGCTTTACGTCACCCTTGAGCAAAGCCCGGGTGAGGGACAACTGGTCAAATTGACAAACGGAAAGGTCGAAGTGCTAGTGGATCAGCTTGATCGGCCTGACGGATTGGCCATGGCTGGTGACACGCTTTACCTGACCGAGGAAGTCGGTTCAGGAAGAATCCTCTCCTATCACCTCAAAAACAAAATGCTCAGGGAACTCGCACGCTTGCGCAATCCTGAGGGTATTTCGGTGTTGGCGACTGGCAGTCTGATTCTTACCGAAGATGTCGGCGATGGCCGCCTCTTGCAGTTGGATAAAGACGGCAGGATCAGTGTGTTGGCAAACGGATTGGAGCGGCCAGAAGGAGTCCGGGTATCAAGAAACGGCACGATTTATATCGCCGAGACACGCACTGGCAGAATCCTGAGCTACCATGATGGCAAAATCGCAGTATTGCTCGAGGGTCTGAGCAAACCGGATCAGCTTGCTATCGGTCGTGATGGAAGTCTCTGGATCGCCGAAGATAACAATCCAGGTCGGGTGCTGTGCTATCGGAATGGCGTGCTCGAGACAATCGCCTCGAATCTGGCCTCGCCACAGGGGCTGGCATTTGATGACAAGGGCCGCCTGTACGTAGCGGAACAGCATCGCCACCGCATTCTGCTGCTTTTCACTTCGCCATAAGCGCGTCAGACTTTGTTTTAATCCGACCTGCAAGTATCCTACCCGCATGAGCGACAACCGCACCAAACTCCAGTATCTGGATGCCATGGGTATTCAGGTCTGGCGGCGTCGGCACCTGCCGGTAGCAACTGCTGACAGCGAGACGCAGCTGGAGCCGGTGACATCTGTCGGCACACCGACCAGGGAAGTGGACTTCGACGTGGCGAGCATGGACTGGCAGGAATTGGCAACCGCGGTTAGTGGTTGCCGCCGTTGTAACTTGCATAGCACACGCACACAGACTGTTTTTGGTGTCGGTAGCCAGCGGGCACGCTGGGTTTTTGTTGGTGAGGCACCGGGGGCCGACGAAGATCGTCAGGGCGAGCCGTTTGTAGGTCGTGCCGGCCAGTTGCTGAATGCCATGTTATTTGCCCTTGGCCTGGCGCGTGAAGAAGTTTATATCGCCAACGTGCTGAAGTGCCGTCCACCGGAGAATCGCGATCCGCGACCTGAGGAAGTCGAGCAGTGCGAGCCTTATCTCATTCGTCAAATCGAGTTGATTCAACCGGCGATAATTGTTGCGCTGGGCCGCCATGCAGTTCACAGCCTGCTAAAGACTGACCAGGCCCTGGGCAAGTTGCGCGGAACGCGCCATGACTATCATGGCATTCCCCTGATCGCTACCTATCACCCGGCTTATCTGTTGCGCAGTCCGGGCGAAAAGGCCAAGGCATGGGATGATTTAAAACTGGCTCGTTCAATCGTGGCCGTTTCATGAGCGCAGTAATCAAACCTGCGGCGCCGCGCATCCGGCCCATGGAAATCATGGACATCAAGGCGGTGATGAAAGTCGAGCAGTCTGCCTACGAATTTCCCTGGACACCGAATATTTTTCGCGACTGTCTTCGAGTCGGATATTACTGCTGTGTAATAGAAGATGGCGCCAATATCATTGGCCATGCTGTCATGTCCTATGCGGTGGGTGAGTGCCACATATTGAATCTCTGTGTTGATCCTGATTACCAGGGGCAGGGTCTTGGCCGAAAACTGATTCTGCACCTGCTTGATGTGGCTCGACGAAACGGTGCACGCATCGCATTTCTGGAAGTCAGGCTATCCAACGACAGCGCCTATCATCTCTATCAGAGCCTGGGTTTTGTCGAGGTCGGGATCCGCAAGGATTACTACCCGGCGCAGAATGGTCGTGAAGACGCCATGATTCTTGCCTATGATCTCGATGGCGATCCCGATGAGTTTGAAAAAATATACAAGAGGTAGTTGTGGAAAGTAGAGAAATGGGCCTGGTAGTTGCCCAGCAGTTAACCGGTGTCGATGATCTTCACTATGGCTTCTGGGACGAGGGCGTTAAGCCGACTTTTACCGGCGTGATCGCCGCGCAAAAGCGTTACACCGAACAGCTGGTTGATACCATCAAGAAGTATTCGGGAGTGCCGTCAGAGACACGGATTCTGGACGTTGGTTGCGGTACCGGCCTGATTCTGAAAGAGCTGCTTGATATGGGGTACGCTGTCGATGGCGTCATTCCTGCCGCCTACCTGAAAAAACAGGTCGATGCCCGCCTTGAACAAACAACTGGGTCGTATCAGCCGAAGATATATGAATGCAACTTCGAAGATTTTCCGTTGAGTGACTGTGCCAATCAGTATGACATCGTGCTTTACAGCGAGAGCTACCAGTATATCTCGATGGCAGCCGGTTTCCCGTTAATGAAAAAATTGCTGAAACCGGACGGCAAGGTGGTAATTTGCGACTTCTTCAAAACCGAGCATGCTGGTGACGGTGGCCCCGGTGATGGCAGTTTTGGTGGTGGTTTTGCCCTGAGTGATTTTTATACCCAGGTGGACAATCATGGTTACCGTATTCTGCTGGACAATGACATTACCCGAAATATCAGTCCCACCATTGCCGTCGTTGATGAGATGCTGATGCAGCGCATGTATCCGGCAATTCAGACGATCAATGCCTTCATGGAAACGCGTCACCCCTACTGGACCGGATTGATAACGTGGTTGTTGCGCAAGCGGTTGGCAAAAATGAAATTCAAGTATTTTTCGGGTTACCGGAGCCAGGCCGTGTTTGAGCGTTACAAGACCTATCACCGCATCGTGCTGGAGATGGTTTAGGGCGAGCGTCGCAGGTAAAGGCCGAAAGAGCGGACACTGCCTTGCGGGGTTTTAACACCGACGACCTCGTGTCGTTGCCAGCGACCAAATTCATTCGTGATTTCCATCGGCAGGTCGGGAGAACTTGATGGTCCCGTTACCGCTACACACAAAGGCGCTGAATCCGCTGGCTCGTGCTGACGCCAGTAGTCAAACTGGGTGAGTCGCGATCCCGGTGCTGCAGTCACCGCATAGGCATCCCGCAAGTGTAATCCCAGTTCCGCTGCTGTCAGATAGTACGGGTAGCCATCGTTGTCGTAACCCGGTAACGCAATTGCACGACAGGTCGTCGTCAGCCCCAGACGACGCGTTTCCTTGTCTCGCCAGCTGTTTAGTCTTGCAGCCACCTTATTCCAGCCCATGCCGTTCGACGAATGGCCATTGGGTAGTGGGCCAATCCCGACAACGGTTGACCACGCCGGAAATCGCAACAGGTTAGCCGCCAACAAAGAAAAGAGTGCTAGAACAATCACCGTGACAACTTTTACATGGTAAAAACGATTCGTTGACGGGTTGTCAGCTGACCCGGTACCGAGCCATCGGTTCAGGGCCACACCAAGGAGGATGCTGCCCGGTATGTAAGCCATGGCCGGCCAACTCGCATGGCCTTTGGTCAATAGATTGGTAATGCCAAAAAAGACCAGCGGGAACCAGAAGCCTGTACGCACCAGTGTTGCCGTGTAGGTATGTTTCTGCTGCACATATGCCGTTAGCCTGATGGATGCGACCACCATCGCAACAAAAACCCATGGCAGCGCCACACCTAGCTGGTTGACGACATAGAAAACAAGGTTGTCTAACCAGGAACCGGTGTCGGCACTGGTGCCATGTTTCCACTGAAACGCGAATGATGCCCACTCATTTTGGTAGTTCCAGATAATAACCGGTGAAAAACAAAACAGTGCAACAAAACCGGCAACCCAGGGCCACGGCTTTTTCAGTTCGTGACGAGCACTCGCGTTGAGTAGCAATGCGATGAAGATCGCCGCCGGCGCCAATACCATATTGTATTTGGACAGCATGCCAGCGCCAGTCATCACCCCGGCAATAATCCAGAATCGGGCAGATGCCTCGTTTACCGCACGCGCAGCAAAGTAGTATGCCAGCGCCGAGAACAACATTAGCCCCGAATCCGGCCCGATGATATGAAAGCCCGCCTGGTAGATTGGCAAGCTGACGAACACCAGCAACGCGGTCCACCCGGCTTTTCGACTGGCCGCGAGTTCAGTCGATAATCGAAAGACTACCCAGGCAGCGGTGGACCATGCTGCCACGGCCGGCAGTCGGAAAGCCCATTCATCATTTCCGAAGATGCTGGTGGCAACACGTATCATCCAGGGCACAAGCGGCGGGTGATCAAAATAGCTTAGACCCGGGCGTTCGGACAACATCCAGTAATAGGCCTCATCGGTATGTGGTGGAAAAAATACCAGGCCGAACAGGTTGCCAATAACAAATGCGGCCAGCAACGCCAGGATCCAGCGCGGGGCATCAGAAAAAGGTGTGGTCACAAAATAGTTTTCCGCATGGTTTTACAGGGTTGAATCATACCTGTATTGGCAACTTATTGTGGTAGGTAAGCCGGTAAGCGCGACAAGTCGCTGATTCTCAAAGAAATCTGGGACGGCCAACAACCGGCAGTAAACTTTTTATCTATATAGCTGATATACTCCTCCACCGGTTCGATCCCGATAACCTGCTATCGGCAGGAGTTTTACCCGATTTACTCTCCGGGTCTTTATTCCGAACCAGCCATCGCCGGAATCCGCGCATAACAACATGACGCGATCTCGCCGTACTGCGAATCCGAACGGTGCACTATTCGTTGAACGTCAAGAGGGACAGGAAGTGAAGGAACTTTTTTCAGTGCAGCGGTTAAAACGTCTGACTGCCGCTGCTGTGTTTATTGTGACTGGTATAGTCACAATCAATGCGGTGCCAACGCTGGAAATCGCATGGGTTAGTGTCATCCTCCTGCTAACAATCTATCTGTTTGCCTTTGAGATCGTCGGCGTAGACGTCGCGGCGATTACTATCATGGTTCTGTTGGGTCTGACGACACTGCTGGCGCCGTTGATGGGGCTGGAGAAGGGGTTGGTATCGACCCAGCACCTGTTTGATGGCTTCTCAAGCAACGCCGTGATGTCGATTATCGCTGTCATGATCATCGGCGCCGGGCTCGACAAAACCGGCATCATGGGAAGTGTAGCCAGTATCATTTTGCGTCGGGGCGGCTCGACCGAGAAACGTATTATCCCGATTATCTCCGGTACAGTCGGGGTGATTTCGTCATTTATGCAAAACGTTGGCGCAGCAGCGCTGTTCCTGCCAGTGGTCAGTCGTATATCCGCCCGCACCGGCTTGCCAATGTCGCGCCTGCTGATGCCGATGGGATTCTGCGCCATTCTCGGCGGCACCGTAACCATGGTTGGTTCGAGCCCGCTGATTCTGTTGAATGACCTGATACTGACTTCCAACAAGGCGCTGCCGGCAGCTCAACAGATGGACACGTGGTCCCTGTTCTCGGTCACGCCTGTTGGTACCGCATTGCTGGCCACGGGCATTATTTATTTTGTTGTGGCCGGACGCTTTGTGTTACCGGTCAGGGGAAGAACCGAGGGCGTCACGGGTAGCAGTTCCATGAGCTACTTCAAGGAAGTCTATGGCGTCGAGTACGACCTGTTCGAGGTAGTCGTTCCGTCGGAAAGCCCTCTTATCGGTAAAACGCTGGATGATTTTGAGCTTGATAGTCGTGTGCGGGTGATTGCCGTCATGCGCGGATCGGATGATCTTCGGATCGGCCCTGGCGGCCTGGCGCGGGATGTAGGCATTGTTGGTGGAACAGTTCTTGGCATCCTGGCATCGCCGTGGAACCTGAAGGCATTCGTCGATAAATACGGGCTGATTCTGAGAAACGATCTTAAAACGTTCTCCGAATCGCTCGCTGCAACACGCGCCGGTATTGCCGAGGTAGTTATTCCACCGGGCTCGCAATTAATAGGGAAATCAGCACGGGAAATCTGGATGCGCAAGACCTACGGCATCGCGATGGTGGCATTGCACCGCAATGGCAAGACCCTGCAGGAAGGTGATGGTATACGAGACCTTCCTCTGGAGGCTGGCGATACGCTGGTAGTGCATACGCCCTGGACCTCTCTGGTTCGGCTTGAGTCCGATCGCAACTTTGTCGTGGTGACGACCGAGTATCCGCATGAGGAACTGCGACCAAACAAGGTGAGCTACGCTGCCTTTTTCTTTGTGATAACGCTGGGGATGGTGTTGTTTACCGATATGCGTCTGTCGGTAGCATTGCTCACCGGAGCAGTCGGGATGGTGTTGTCCGGCGTGCTCAAGATTGAAGAAGCATACAACGCGGTTAGCTGGAAGACCGTGTTCCTGCTGGCCAGCCTGATTCCACTTGGGCTGGCTGTAGAGACATCCGGCACCGCTGCGTGGATCGCAGCGCAGACACTGGAGATACTCGACGGTGTTCCGGTCTGGGTGCTGCAACTGGCGGTAGCGGTGCTGGCAACATTTTTTACATTGGTGATGTCGAATGTTGGTGCAACCGTATTGCTGGTACCCCTGGCGGTCAATATTGCAGTTGGCGCAGGTGCAAATCCTGCCGTATTTGCTCTCACTGTAGCGATCGCGACATCGAATTCGTTCCTGATTCCTACGCATCAGGTAAACGCCCTGATCATGGGGCCGGGTGGCTATCGGGTGCCGGACTTTATGCGCGCCGGTGGAATCATGACCGTTCTGTTCCTGTTGGTATCCATGCTCGCGCTCAATCTGTTTTACTAAGCTAACCTGCGCAATTTCGCCCGGAGCGTCTATAATTGAGCCAGAAGCGGATCCATGAGGCAATTTATGCTGGTCAGGGTATTACTTGTTTCGTTGTTAATTGCAGTGGTGGCCTTTTTTACCTTCCCGTATTGGGCCAGCTGCAATATGAAGTATGAAGCCTGCCTCGCAATCTGTGATGTGAGGCATTTCAATGCCGATATCGACAAAGCTGCGTGTAAAGGCGGCTGTACCAGCAAGAAAATTGCCTGCCTGACCAAGCAGGTGCTAGAGCCTTCCCCTCCGGAAAAATAGGCTAGCCGAGCACGATCTGTCGCGTTGCTCAGGATAAGGTACCATGGCCAAAATCTCGATCACTGCACTCCGCCATTCGGCTTTTTATACCCCGTTACTCATTACGATTGCCGGTGGCCACCTAGAACGGGTGGGGCTGGATCCGGAGTATCAACCGGCGACACCAGAACGACCGGCGAATGATCGTCTTCGAAGCGGTGAATGCCACGTGTCGCAATCTGCAGTCGCAACCAGTTTTGCCTCACTGGAGCAGGGCGTGTCGCCCGACATTGTCCATTTTGCCCAAATCAATGCTCGCGACGGTTTCTTTATCGCAGGGCGCGACGCCGAACCGGATTTCTCATGGAAGCACCTCAAGGGCAAGCGTGTGCTGGTGGATCATTTCTTCCAGCCGTTGGCGATGTTTCGTTTTGCCTTAAAGGCGCAGGGAATGGTGCTGGACGATATTCAGGTAATCGATGCCGGCGATGTCAGCGCGATCGAGCAGGCATTTCGAAATGGTGACGCGGACTACGTGCACCTTCAGGGACCGGCACCGCAACAGCTGGAACAGGACGGGCTGGCGCATGTCGTCGCCAGTGTCGGCGAGGCTGTCGGCCCGGTCGCGTTCAGTAGTCTGTGCGCAACCAGGGCGTGGCTTGACACGGAAATGGCGTTGGCTTTCATGCAGGCGTACCAGGAAGGGCTGGCATTTGCTGTCAGTGCGCCCGCTGATGAGCTGGCGGCAATGGAACAGTCCGCAGGATTTTTTACCGGGATCGACCGGCAAGTGTTGTCAAAAACCATCGCTACTTACCAGGCACTGGGTTGCTGGCGTACGGACCCCACAATCCGGAAATCCGAGTATGAACGACTGCTGGACGTGTTTATGTATTCCGGAGACATTTCGCGGCGACACACCTACGAATCGGTAATCGTGCCGCCGCCAGGCTACTCAGGCAAACAATAAATAAAAATCAATCGCTGTGCTGATTTGCGGTAGCCTCCGCTGGCGGCTGTGTTTTCGCATCCGCTTTTACCGGGAGCAGCGCGCCGGTATAAAACGGTTCACAGTCACTACTCATCAGCCGTTTAGCAGTTTTACCAATCACATCAAGCACCGGTTGGGTCAATGCCATCAGGAAATTGAGTTTGCCTACACGAGGTGATTTCATTGGTCCGTCAAGGCTTTGCTTGACGATGGCGCAACCGCGATCGTCGACGACGGCAATTTTAATGCCGTCAAACTCGCTTTTTACCAGGTTGAGCCGACCTTTCAGCGCGAGGCGGTAGCGCTGCGTTTCCAGCGCCACGTCTTGCGCGGTAGCGAACCCGTGTGCGGTAGTCCAGACAGTTTTCATCCTGAGTATTTTACTCGATGTTGCGCCTTGATTTGCCGCAGTTGTCAGGAGATTGGCGTAGTCATAGCCCTTGGTCGTTGACATGCCCAGGGGGCCCATGAAGAAATAGGCCGTGGCGTCAACCAGATTGTAGTTATGCGATTTGATGATCTTTTCAATGATCTCGTCGAGGTTAATCGATACCAGATCAAGACCGGCACCATCAACTTCAGCTGTACCCGCGACGGACCGTATAAACGCATCCCGGCTTGACGGATTACCGGCCAAATCAATTTTCAGATCGAGGTTGCCGTTAACGACGGGCTTGCGCTGAAATAAAGCGGCGGATTCTCCGGTGTTCATTCCGGCCAACGACAGAGTTACCTTGACAGTAGGAGCATCGGCAGCAAACTGCCAAAAGACCTTGCCTTTGGCACGGCCACCAAGTAACTCGGATTTCAGGATATCAACAGAGAGTTGGTCGGGCTTGTAACTGGCCTCTATACGTGACTGGCCAATCTTCAGTTTCCCGATGCTGGCCTGCTGGAACTGCAGGAATGCGGAACCTGCCAGATCTTTTGGGCTGCGGTTCGCTAATACGTTCGCGATGTTTGCAGGTTGCAGGACCAGGTTTGCATTTTTCAGTTGGTGTAATGTTTCCCCGGTTAGGGAAGTCACGGTGAACTCACTGTTTAGCAATTCAAGCTCGCCGAAGGACTCGAGATTAAGTGCGAAGCCCGGCGTCTGTTTCTTTGACGTCTTCAATTTGATAGACGGGAGAATCGGGATTCCTTTCTGGTTCGCGGGTAGCCGAAGGTGCAGTTCATTGACTGTTATCGAGTAAAGTCTGAATTCACGATCTAGCAACGGAAGCAACTCAAAACTCAGGTCGAGTTCTTTGGCGGTAAGCAACGGTTTCCTGTCTTTCTTGCCGAGCGTGATGCCGTGGACGCTAACAGCTGGTAGCGGGAAGAGTTTTACCGAAATACCGTCCTTGATCCGGGTATCGAAGCCGGTCGCTTCGGTAACGGCCTGTTCCAGCGCAGGGGTGTAACGATCCAGCCAGTAGGAAACATTGAATTTGACCAGTACCGAGACGACGATAAGTAAAATCAATCCGGCAATGGCAAGGCTTTTCCACGAAAGAATGGATTTGAGTCGAGCGTAAAAAGGCATCTCTGATAAGTCCGGAAGTATTGTCCAGCGGTCGTAGGTTGCGAAATCGGCAAATGATAAATTGCGTTAGTCTATGCCATATTCAATACCGTTTTGGCATTATATTACTTTGTCCGAAATCAAATATTAGATTTCAAAATCGAAAAGGGGCTTAGTCGTTGCCCGGCATGACGAGGACAGAACCATATTTTATATATATATCACTGTCGGATTCCTTCTGCTGTACTTCGGCGCCGAGCTGCTGGTGCGCGGTAGTTCCGCGCTGGCTCGCAGGCTGGGCCTGTCGCCGCTGGTCATCGGTTTGACCGTTGTCGCCTTTGGCACCAGCGCGCCCGAGCTGGCAGTGAGCGTCGACGCGGCGCTCAAGGGCAGGAGTGATATCGCTTTAGGAAATGTCATTGGCTCAAATATTGCCAATATCGGACTAATCCTGGGCAGTGCCGCGCTGATTCAACGGCTGACAATTCGGGCGCAACTGGTACGCATTGATTTGCGCGTGTTAGTCGCGGCCACTTTGTTGACACCGCTGCTGTTGCTGGACGGGGAAATCGGTCGGGTCGAAGGTGCAATACTGCTATTGGGGTTGATCGTGTATCTTTCCTATACTGTCGCCCTGGCACGGCGTGGACGAGCAACGGTGTTAGCTGAATTTCAAGATGCGTTTCCGTTGCCGGTACGTCGTCCCTGGCTCGAGGTAATCATGGTAGCGATGGGTATCACACTGTTGATCAGCGGTGCCGAGGCACTCGTGTTTGGCGCAGTCAGCATCGCACAGCAATATCATGTTAGTACTGCGATCATCGGGCTTACCATTGTAGCAGCCGGTACCAGTCTGCCTGAACTGGCAACTTCGATAGTTGCGGCAATTCGGCGAGAAGGTGATCTTGTTGTAGGCAACGTTGTCGGATCCAACATTTTTAATCTTTTTGGGATCGTCGGCGTCGCTTCGTTGGTATCACCGATTCGGCCACAGGCAATCGAACCCGTAGATTTGATGGGAATGGTTGTGATGGCGTTCGTGCTGCTGCTGCTGGCGCTAATGCATACCAGTGGGCGACTGACGAGGCTGGAAGGCGCAATACTGTTGGCCGGTTATCTGGGATATATCGGTTACCTGGTGACTCGTGTAACCGGGTAATATTGATTAAGCAGGATGCCGGGACATTTTCGAAAAACCATTCGTATTTGCACCGGAATGAACGATGGGTTCAAATTACATCATTGCTGACAAGAAAACAGACGACACTAACATGATACGTATCAAGAAAATTGTCTTTGATGTGCTCAAACCACACCGACCCACCGGTCTCGAATTTGCCAGCGCTGTTGCGGAAAAGTGTCCGGGCAGCGTGGTCAATCTGAATGTCGAAGCCGTGGACCAGAATACCGAATCTGTATTGTTGCGGGTCGAAGGTGAGAGTCTGGACTTTGATAACATCTCCAACACGATCCTGGAAATGGGCGGATCAATTCATAGTGTCGATGAGGTTGAGGTGATTCATCTGCCCGATGCCGGCGCGGAAGAATAGTCCGGCGCGATATGTTCGATAGCATTCGCGCTTCGTTAGGGATTACCGGGGCACACGGCATTGTCCGCCGTTATCTGGTGGTGAACGGCTTCGATGGTGCGCTGACCATGCTGGGCCTGATTGTCGGATTCTATTTGAGCGGGACAACCGAATTGCGGGTAATTCTTGGTGCCTGTGTCGGTGCTGCGGTCGCGTTAGCAGTGAGTGGATTCAGTAGCGCATATATCAGCGAGACCGCTGAAAAACAAAAAGAATTGCGCGAACTGGAGCAGGCCATGATTACGGATATGGCGGAATCGATTCATGGTCGCGCCTCGAGACTTCTACCACTACTGGTGGCGTTTGTTAACGGCATGTCACCATTCGTTATTTCGCTGTTAATTATCTCGCCGATTTGGGCGGCCTACCTGTCGATCGCTATGCCCTTGCCCCCACTGGA
The DNA here is from genome assembly GCA_022340825.1 of Acidiferrobacterales bacterium. GTDB lineage: Bacteria > Pseudomonadota > Gammaproteobacteria > Acidiferrobacterales > JAJDNE01 > JAJDNE01. The sequence continues at coordinate 22,407 of JAJDNE010000043.1, forward strand.
GGCTGCATTTGTGGTGGCGCTGGCTGTGCTATTCATGCTCGGGATGTATCTCGGAACGGTCAGCGGTATCAACTGGTTGTGGGCTGGTATGCGGGCATTGATCATTGCGCTGGTTACCAGTGCAATAATTATTAGCCTGAATTTTTTATAACATGTACTAGAACCAATGCTTGATACGGAAGTAGATCAGCAATCCTACGGCCAGTGTGAACATTCCGCCGAGCGTAAAAAAGTAGCCGTACTCGGTCTTCAGTTCAGGCATGTTGACGAAATTCATACCGAAGATACCAGCGATCAGGGTTAGTGGCATAAAAATGGCTGAGATCAGTGTCAGCACCCGGACAATTTCATTGGTGCGATGGGCGACGGCAGAGAAATGAAGTTGCACCAGCGAGTCGATTTCCCGTTGCTGGTTTGCCGAGAATTCCGATACCCGCCGAATGTGTTCGAGCAAGTCGGCTAGCCGTACAGATAGATAGTCATCAATTTCGGTATCGGTATTGTCCCGCCACAAGGTAACCGCATCGCCCTGGGTGTCGCTGAGCACTTCAAGCGTAAGAACCTGTTTCTGGTAACTCAACAAGGCACGCCAGTCATCAAACGGATTCTTCGGATCCAGCAATGCGTCGCGATAGACGTTGAGTTGTGCGATCAGGCTTTCGCGCATTGATAGAAATCGATCCACCATGTTGTTGGTTACCAGGAACATGATAGTTGCCGGGTGAACCGTGAAGCGTGCTTTACCTTGCATCAGTCGTTTTGCCGTCGCTTCAATAGAGCGACTATTGCTGGGGCTAACGGTTACCAGTACCCGTTCGATCAGAAAGAATACGGTAGGCCGGGTGGAAAACTGGTCTTCGTCGACTAGTGGCGAAAGGCTTCGAAAAATCACCATTTCGTAGTCATCAGTGCTGTCAGTAAACGACGGATGAGCATCGTTGTTGACGTCCTTGAGATGGCGTTCGTCGATTGAGATACCGGTCAGGTGTTTTACCTTGTCTGCCCAGTCGGGATCGCTGTCGCGATGAAAGTCTAGCCAGACGGTGCCGGACTCCGGCAATCTCTCAAGTGATTCGAGGCGTGAGCCAGCGTTGCGGTCGCTAAAATGGAGAATTTCCATAATTTGGTCTCAAAGTCTGATTTTCATCAAAGGAACTAGAATATCCCCGGTTAGGCTTGGCAATCAGGAACGTAATATTTGCTGTAGTTTTTACGGTCAGGGTTAAAAAGAGTATAAGATATTCTGTAAATGCGGTAGCGAAAAAGCACCCAAGAGTGCCTGACAGTCCGTATTTTACTGCAGAACGACATATCAGGAGAGTCCTCAATGAGAAGTGCGCTAGCTTGTTTGGTTTCCATGGCGGCAGTGCTGACACTTTCACTGCCCGCTAATGCCAAGGAGGTAGTTGGCTGGGTAGAAAACGCCAAGGTATACCCGGGAGGAGTTACCATCAGGGCGAAGATCGATTCTGGCGCCAAGACCTCATCGCTGAATTGCCAGTGCATCACGCCTGTCAAACGGGACGGCAAAGAATGGGTTAGTTTCTCGGTCAAGAATCAAAAGGGCGAGATCACGATGATCGAGAAGCCCATCGATAGAATTGCCAAGATTAAACGTCATTTCGGCGAACTTCAGGAGCGCTACGTGGTAAAGCTGGGAGTCTGCCTGGGCAGTGTCTATCGCGAGGAAGACGTAACCCTGGTGGACAGGAGCGGGTTTAATTATCCATTGCTGGTCGGCCGTAATTTTCTCCAGGGCGATTTCCTGATTGATACCGGTAACACTTACGTCAACAAACCGTCCTGCAAGAACGCCCCCCGACAGTAATCGACTAAATTGACTGGCGCATGAATAATCGACCGGTATATGTGATTGCTACAATATTCGTGTTGGCAGGTCTTGGTCTGTTTCTGTACAAATGGCTTGTCCTGGAGTATCCACTGTTACCCAAAGCGCGCGCCGAGATCTGGAATGTCGAAGCGCATGTGCTCTTCCAGGGCAAGGGGGTGCCGGCCAAGCTGGAGTTGATAGCCCCGAAAAAAACGCGTCGATATGTGATTGTTGATGAGGCGTTTATCTCGCGGGGATACGGCCTGAATACGCGTTTTAAAGCCAACAACCGGCAGGCAATATGGACCACGCGCAAGGCGAGCGGTCGACAGGATGTTTACTATCGCGCAAGTGTACGGTTTGTCAAAAGATCAGACAGTGCTGAAAGCGAGCGCGAGAGACCCATTCCCGATAAACCCGGGTTTGGCGAGGCCGATGCCCACGCCGCCAACGCCCTGATCGATCAAGTTCGTTCTCAATCTTCCGACGTATCAAGCTTCGTAACGCAGTTATTCCAGTATCTGAACAGCGACAAACCTGATCAGAACGTAGCCCTGCTGTTGGGAAAGAATCCGGGGCGGTTAAAGCGGATTGGAACAGCAGTGGATATCCTCAATGCGGCGGATATCCCCGCTCGCATGGTGCATGGTGTGGTGCTGGACGAGTATCGAAAAAATGCACCGTTGATTCAGTGGCTTCAGGTATATGACCATGGAATCTGGCGCTCGATTGATCCCGCCGCGGGTGAAGTCGGAATACCCGATAATTATTTTACCTGGTGGCGCGGAACGGATCCTATTATCCGACTGACCGGTGGGGACAATGCGGTCGTTACGGTTTCTATCAGTCGCAGCGATCAATCCGCGCTCAGATCCTTTGTCGAAGGAAATGCAATGGAAATCGAAGGCGCGTCGCGTTTTTCATTGCTGTCATTGCCGATCGAAACGCAACTGGTGTATCGAATACTGCTGACGATTCCGGTCGGCGCATTGTTGCTCGTCATTATGCGTAATGTCATCGGCATAAAAACCTTCGGTACCTTTATGCCGATTCTGATCGCACTTGCGTTTCGCGAGACCCAGCTCGCCTGGGGAATCCTGTTGTTCAGCCTGGTAGTTGCGCTGGGACTTGGTGTTCGTTTCTACCTCGAGCGCTTGAAGCTGTTGCTGGTGCCCCGCTTGGCATCGGTGCTGATAGTGGTCGTGATCCTGATGGTGAGCCTGAGCGTAGTGAGTCATGCGCTGGGACTGGAGCGTGGACTGTCCGTTGCATTGTTTCCCATGGTTATCATGACCATGACTATTGAGCGTATGTCGATCGTATGGGAGGAACGCGGGAGCAGCGAGGCACTAAAACAGGGAACCGGCAGTCTACTGGTTGCTGCACTGGCCTACCTGCTGATGACTAACCCATTGGTCGAGCACCTGGTGTTTGTTTTTTCGGAGTTATTGTTTGTGCTGCTGGCGGCGACACTGTTGCTGGGTCGATACTCCGGTTATCGCCTGACCGAGCTGATCCGGTTCCGGGTCTTGGCCAGGGAATGAGCGCTTGATTTCGCTGGTAGACAGACTCAGACGTCGTGGCGTGATGGGCATCAACCAGCGCAATGCCGAGTTCCTGCTGCCCTACAATCCCCGCAGGCTTTATCCGCTTGTCGACGACAAGTTACAGACCAAGCGTCTGGCAGAAGAGGCGGGTATCAACGTGCCTGAACTCTATGGTGTCGTCGAAATAGAACGGCAGGTGCGTGATCTGCCTGTGCTGCTCGCCAATCGGCGGGAATTCGTGATCAAGCCGTCACTGGGAAGTGGCGGAAAGGGCATCGTGGTTATTACTGGACGCACGAAGAATGGATACCGCAAGGCCAATGGCGTACTTCTAAACGAACAAGAGCTTCAGCACCATGTCTCCAATATACTCAGTGGGATGTACAGTCTCGGTGGGCAGCCGGACAAGGCCTTGATCGAATATCGGGTGCAATTCGATCGGGTGTTCGAAGCCATCAGCTACCTGGGTGTGCCGGATGTACGCATCATTGTTTTTCTTGGCGTACCGGTGATGGCAATGGTCCGGTTGCCGACCCGCGCTTCAGACGGCAAGGCCAATCTTCACCAGGGCGCCATCGGTGCGGGCATTGATATCGCCAGTGGGCGTACACTTACCGCTGTTTCGTACAATAATGTAATCGAAGATCATCCGGATACCGGCAATTCGGTTCGCGACATAGCAATACCTCACTGGGCACGTCTACTGGAACTGGCATCGGGGTGTTACGAGCTCACCAAGCTTGGCTATCAGGGTGTCGACTTCGTGCTGGATCGGGATCGGGGGCCGCTAATGCTCGAGCTCAATGCACGACCCGGCCTGAATATACAGATTGCAAACCACGCCGGCCTTTACCATCGGCTCAAACGGGTTGAGCAGTACCAGACCGCGCTTGGCGATACTCGCTCCAGGACCGAGTTTGCGATTAGACACTTCGCTGCCTGATTGTAATTAGGCCGCATCGGGCTGCTGGCACCTGGACAACGATCACTATTTGTAATCGTCAGCATCAATAATATTCATTTTTATTTGGATTCCGGTTGCGCTTCTATGCGGCCAACACCGGGCTTTCGGGCGCGGGCCCAATTACCACTTTCACTTATCGAGTCAGAGCTAATGCTACATCCGGCTACCGAACTGGGTGCTGTCAGCCCGGACATTGGCGTTGGTATTTTTGCCAGCGGCTTTATTCCAAAAGGCACCATAATATATATAAAGGATCCACTGGAGATCGTAATCGAAGAGGGTGATAACCGTTTGCAGGATCCTGCCATGCGCAAACTTATCGATCGCTATTCCTATATGGAGCCCACCGGCAAGCGGATTGTCAGTTGGGATCTGGCCAAATACATGAATCATAGCTGCGACGCCAATAGCATCAGCACCGGCTATGGCTTCGAAATTGCCATACGCGATATTGAGCCCGGCGAAGAGATTACCGACGACTATGGTCTGTTGAATGTCGAACAGCGGATGCCCTGTTGTTGTGGCGCCAGCAATTGCCGGGGCTGGATTGGTGAAGACGATATCCAGAAGTACCACACGAAGTGGGATAGTCTCGCTCGTGATGCGCTGGCCTATTATTACTATGTTTCACAGCCGCTTGGCGGCTTGATGGATACATTAACGCGGCGTCAGTTGCAGCGCTATCTGGACACTGGTGAAGGATTCAGGTCGGTAAACCAGCTGCGATTACACGCCAGAAAACCGGCGCGAGCTGTTTCACTCTCCGCCGATACCCCACCGTTGATAGAAGCGGTCGGCGATTTCGGGTGAACTTCGCTGCAACCAGCACGTTCTTGCCGGCAATTCGGAGGCAGACGTCGCCTGAGTCATCCCCTTTTGGCGCCAGGGGAATTTTAATTACATTGGCTGCTCTGTTGTTTACGGCACCGATACTGGCGGCAGCCAACGAAATGGTTATCGTGCTGAATTCGCGCGAAGACTCGATGAGTCTAATTGATCCTTACAGCTACCAGGAAGTACGGCGGGTAGCGGTTGGCAAAGGCCCGCATCACCTGCTGACGACACCCGACAACAAGCACCTGATCATCGCCAATGCCGGTAGCAACGAGCTGGTGGTGGTCGACCCGATTACGGCGGAGTTCAGGCAGCGCATCCCACGAATTGCTGATCCCTACCATCTCGGCTTTTCCCGGGATGGCCGTTGGTTTGTCGCTAACGGTAATCGACTCAACCGGGTGGATATCTACCGCTACCAGGACCTGCAATTCAAGCTGGAAAAGAAGCTACTTTTACCCAGCACACCCAGTCACATGAGTTTCTCAGCTGACAACACTGTCTATGTCACCTTGCAGGAGTCCAACCAGCTGGTAGCAATCGATCTTGAGACCCAGCAGATAAAGTGGAAGGTCAGTACCGGGCCGGCGCCGGCCGGAATCTGGTTAACGCCGGACGGCAAGCATCTGCTGGTAGCGGCGACTGCGGCGGATTTTGTCGAAGTATTCAATGCGAAGAGCGGCGAAAAAGTTAAGCAGTTCACAACCGGCAAAGGTGCGCATAATTTTCTGGCTACCGGGGACGGGCGCCATGTACTTTTGTCGAATCGGGTTGAAGGAACCATCTCCGTTATTGATCAGCAGCGCTTGTCAGTCGTAGAACAATTCCCGGTGTCAGGCGGCCCGGATGATATGGAACTGACTGCAGATGGCAGGGAGCTTTGGGTTACTGCGCGCTGGCGGAACCGGGTGATGGTAGTAGACATGGCGACCAAGCAGATCAAGAAGTCGATAAAGGTGGGTCGTTCACCTCATGGTATTTACCGTCGGACACATGCACCGCGCGTCTAGTTCGCTGATACTTGTCGGCCTGCTAATCGGTAGCGCGCAGGCGGACAGTTGCCGTCGTCCGTTGTACCTCACTTTTGACGTCGGCAACATGCGTCATGCCGAGCATATCGCGACCGTGCTTGAAAGAGAGCAGGTGCACGCTACATTTTTTCTTGCCAATAACCTGACGACGCGTGGCGACCGGGCACTGGATGAAAGCTGGAGCAGTTACTGGCGTAAACTTTCCGCGCAAGGGCATGTATTCGGAAATCACACCTGGTCGCACTATTACGCGCGTAAAGACGAGAATGCGCATGTGACGGTCTATGATCGAAATGGCACCGCGCATTCGCTCACGCAGGCACAGTACTGCGGTGAATTGAACAAGGTTGATAGTGCGTTCAAGCGCCTTACTGGTACTGCGCTAGCACCAATCTGGCGCGCCCCGGGTGGCCGCACCACGCCGGCAACGCTCCGATGGGCAGGGGAGTGTGGCTATCCAAAACACGTGGGCTGGTCCCAGGCAGGTCTCGTCGGCGATGAATTGCCCAGTGACCGCTACCCTAACGACGTTCTGGTGCAGCGTGCAATCGATCGCTTACGTCCGGGAGATATCATTCTGATGCATCTTGGCGTCCGTAGCCGTCAGCAACCACTGGCGGAATCCCTGGAGCCGATGATCCGCGGGCTTAAAGCAAAGGGCTTCTGTTTCCAACCGGTCAAAACAGGTGTTGATCATGGTTGATTTGTACGGGCTGGTCGAGCCATTGCAAAGCTGGCTGTTTGAGACAGCGATTCTACCGGTGTTGTATACATTGGGCGAGTCCGCCCTGGCGGATGAGGTTTTTGATGCAACCGGTATCATTTTACTGGGCCTGTTGTCTATCGTTGTTACTTTCCTTCTGATTCGACCGCTTGAGGCGTGGATTCCGGTCGAGCGCTGGCGAAACCGACGTGCGCTGCGAGTGGACGCACTCTACACCTTGCTCGAAAAATCCGGCCTGTTGCCAATATCGTTTTTTCTATTACTCGTTCCTTTGTGGTTGCCGGCTCAGGCATGGTTGCATGCAAACGGCATGACGCCATGGCAGCTTGAAGAACTGATCCCCCGGTTGCAGACATCACCATTTCTGGCGTTTCTGGCATATGCGTTGCTGCTCGATTTCTTCGAATACTGGCGCCACCGGTGGCAGCACCGGTTCAACTGGTGGTGGGGACTGCATAGCATTCATCATAGTCAGCAGCAAATGAGTTTCTGGTGTGACAGTCGCAATCACCTGCTGGATGGTTTGATCCAGACAGTCTGGCTAACTGCTATCGCCATGGCGATTGGCATTCAGGGTAGCCAGTTCGTGGGGCTTGTTATTTTGATGCAACTGGTCGAATCGATGTCACACGTGAATGCCCGCGTTTCCTACGGATGGTTTGGCGAGCGTCTGATTGTGAGCCCGCGTTTTCATCGCGTTCATCATGGAATCGGCGAGGAGCAGGAAGGCAGGAACAGGGGCTGCAATTTCGCCGTACTGTTCCCACTGTGGGATATACTTCTTGGCACCGCACGATTCGATGTTGAACCGGGCGCAACTGGCATACGCGATCAGCAACAGGGCGCCTACTACGGAGAAGGTTTCTGGGAGCAGCAGCGCGTCGGGCTTTGGCGGATGTTGGGATTACCAGTGGCTAACCACCCAACGCACTGAGACGGTCGCCGTCTCTCGCGTCTTCAGGTCTGGTCCCGTTTGGGCCAGTCCTTGATATAGACGTCCTGCTTGGAATAGGGAATCTCGATGCCCGTTTCAGCGAAGCGCTTGTAGACAGTGGTGTTCAACGCATCCAGTACCCGTCCACGTAACTCCGGGTTCTCCACCCACGCCAGCAATTCGATGTCGAGCCCGGAGGCGCCGAAGGCGCGAAAGCGCACACGTGGCTCAGGGTCGTCACAGACTTCGGGTTCGTCCGCCGCAATTTTCATCAGTACGCTGCGCACCTGATCAATATCGCAGGTGTAGGACACGCTGACCTGTACCCGAATGCGGAACTTCTCATAGGGGCCACCCGATTCATTGACGATGCGGGTATTGCCCATAATCGAGTTCGGCACGGTAACCTCAACATCGTCCCGCGTCAGTATGCGCGTGCTGCGAATTCCGATTTCAGTCACCTTGCCACGTTCGCCGCTCTCAAGGATTACGTAGTCACCTATCTTGTAAGGCGCGTCTGCCAGAATGAATACACCGGAAAACAGGTTGGCCAGCGTATCCTTGGCAGCAAAGCCCACCGCAATACCAACAATACCGGCGGAGGCAAGCCAGGCGGTCATGTCGATATTCCATGCCTGGAAAACGAAATAAATAGACAGGATGACGACCAGCACACTGGTCAGATTGTTAAACAACGGCAGTGTCTGCGGCCGCACCGATGCCGTGCTAGTGGCACGCAGGCTCATGGCCTTCAGGATTAACCGGATAATCTGGGCGGCAAACACAGACCAGGTAAAGATCAATGTCGTCAGGATGATGCCGCGTGTAGCAGACATGACACCGGTCGGTGGCTTGAGCGAGGCAATGCTTGCCATGACGCCAATCATGACCAGTGTCCAGAACAGTGGTCGCCGCAACATGGAAATGATCGCGTCATCTATGCGTGTCCGGGTTTTATGCAGGTAATGAGCGATCACCTTTACCAGCACATTGGCAATAAGCTGCGCGGTAATAAGAAATAAAAGGAAAACTACAATCGCCCGGATCCATGGCTGATTGCCGAACAGGCGCACGACAGGGTCAAGAAAAGCGTTGATGGATTGAATATCCAAGGAATGGCGCCTCTTTATCTCGTTGTTATTGCCGGCAGGTGCAAGTCACTCTTCTTCGTCATAGTGGCCGCCAACGAACGCGTGTGGCACCGGGTTCGATGACGGTCTGCCCATTTGCTTTACCGATCCTGAATCAACCAGGAAGTTGTCTGCGAAAGCAGTACGACCCAGGAGCATCCGGAAGCGCATGGTATCACGATTGGTAAGCGTGATTTCAATTGGCCACATTTCGGTACCAATTACCATTGGCGTTCGAATTACATAGCGTGATTCAACATGGCCGCCTGAGTCGGTAACATCGCGTGTGTCCACGACATCCGCCACACAGTGAACTTCTTTTGCGGAATTGTCCTGAATCGGATGGAGTCCGAAACGCACGCGTTGATTGCCGTCTTCCTCGAATCCTTCCACGTAGAACGTATGAAGCGCCGAGGTGCGCGCACCGGTGTCAACCTTACATTTGATTTTTGGTACACCCAGATCCGGCAGGGCGACCCACTCAGTCCAGCCAAGGATAGGCAAATTCCTGTTTTTATTTTTTCTGATTCTTTTCACTTTGTTATTTGAGATTGTTGGATTGGAACTGACAACCGAGTCTAGATAATCGGGCTTTCAGGATCAGGAGAGGGTATAAACTCCGGCTCGTGCTCCTCACGGAACTCATCCACCGTTGCTTCAGCCTCTCTTGCGCTTTCAAATCGGGCAATGTGATATAGCGCGTTACCTTCATTCACCAGGGGTAATTGGGTTTTACCAATCACTATGCCACTGACCGGTGCCGTGATATTGACCTCCCTGGCACCGAAGGGGTCTGACACGACACCCAGCAACGTGTCCTTTTTCACGCGGGCGCCCAGTGGCATCATGGCCCGCAAGATGCCGCTGCCCGGTGCCCGCACCCACGCACTGGAGCGGGCTACTACCGGTTCGATCTTTTTGCCCTCTTTTCGGCGCGAAGGCGGCAACATGTCCAGGGCACGCATTACCCTGATGATGCCTTTGACACCGGCGCGGATCGAAACTTCATCGAACCGCAATGCCTCGCCCGCCTCGTAGAGCAACATCGGGATGCCACATTCAGCGGCGGCTTCTCTCAAGGAGCCATCTCGAAGGTTGGAGGAGATGATCACCGGCACTTCAAATGCCCGTGCCAGTCGGTTGGTCTCCTCGTCATCCAGGTTGGCGCGAACCTGGGGCAGGTTGCTACGGTGCATGGCGCCGGTGTGAAGGTCGATGCCGTGTGTGCTTTTCTCGACAATTTCCTGCATGAACGTATTGGCCAGGCGTGCTGCCAGCGAACCCTTTTCCGACCCCGGGAAAGACCGATTCAGGTCTCGCCGATCAGGCAGATAACGGGAATGATTGATCAAGCCGTGAACGTTGACGATGGGAACGGCGATCAGCGTGCCACGGAGTCGTTTTAATGCGGGTAGTTTCAGCAGGCGGCGAATAATCTCGACGCCATTGATCTCGTCACCATGGATGGCCGCGCTGATAAACAATCGG
>JAJDNE010000044.1 GCA_022340825.1 Acidiferrobacterales bacterium
CAATAATGGATACGATCAGGGCAACCATGCTGATACGAAACCAGTCGACCGGGTGAGGAACGAAACCAGCATATAGCTGCGCGGCCCAGATCACCGAGATCGGCGCCATAATCAGGTAGGCGAAAAACAATACCCAGAAATGCATTGGAAACAGTCGAATGCAGTTTCGGGCTGCGTCCATTGTCGCTTCGTTGGGGTTTTCCAGGTACGTGATAACGGGCCGAACCAGTCGCGTGAAATACCATAGCGAGAATGCAATCCAGCCGAGGATAAATAACGGCTCTAGCGGATTAGTCATCACCGCGATCATTTCGGAGATGCTTAATATCTGCACATAGAGGATAAAGCTGAGACCAAAAACAGCGGGGACATTCCAGGCATTAAAAATCAGCCAACGAAACTTCTTGCGAAATGTCGCGGCATCGATCGCACCCAGGGTTCGGCTACCGGTAGACTGTTTTCGGGTCATATTGATGTGATTTCCTTTTCCGCCACTACCGGTGGTCTCAAGTGCGTTCTTCCTGAGCCGGTTGCCAATTGCTTATGCCGGGATTCCTATCTATGGCACACACGCATTCACTGCGTGCCAGCTTTTTGTCAGACTATTAATTAATAGTAGCCAGTGTCGGCACCAGCGTCATCATCTCGCCAGTCGTATCTCAATGGAGCCGCAGGCCACCTACAATAGATATTCAATAATCCCGTTTTCTGCCCGCCATCCCACAAAAAAGCCGGGCATAGCCCGGCATTTTTGGCATCCCTGCCGTCTGTCCATCAATCGTTGTCAGCTGTTCTGAATGACAATATTCGGGAATTTGGCCGCGAAATCCTTCTTCTTCAATGCCAGCTTGGCCGTGGTACGGCGAGCGATCTCGCGATAGGTCTGCGAAATCGGGCTATCCGGCTCTGCGACTACGGTCGGCTTGCCGCCATCCGTTTCTTCACGAATGCGGATATCCAGCGGCAATGCGCCAAGGAAATCAACATCGTAGTCATCGGCCATGCGGGTACCGCCGCCTTCACCGAAAATGTGTTCTTCGTGGCCGCACTTGGAACAGATGTGAGTGCTCATGTTCTCGACGATACCCAGTACCGGTACTTCGACCTTCTCAAACATCTTCAGTGCCTTGCGGGCGTCCATCAGTGCAATATCCTGCGGCGTCGTCACAATCACGGCGCCGGCGACCGGCACCTTCTGCGCCAGCGTCAACTGGATATCACCGGTACCGGGCGGAAGATCGATTACCATGTAGTCAAGATCGTCCCAGGCGGTATCGCGCAGCAACTGTTCCAGCGCCTGGGTCACCATTGGCCCACGCCAGATCATCGGCGTTTCTTCGTCGATCAGGAAACCAATGGACATCGCTTGCAGGTTATAGCTCGTGATCGGCTTCAGGGATTTGCCGTCTTCCGACTCCGGCTTGGCACTGACGCCAAGCATGCGTGGCTGACTCGGGCCATAGATATCGGCATCCAGAATCCCAACGCGGGCACCTTCAGCAGCCAGGGCAAGGGCAAGATTCACCGAAGTGGTGGATTTGCCAACACCGCCTTTGCCGGAGGCGACGGCAATAATATTCTTCACACCTTCGATCGGTTTGACGCCCTGCTGAACCGCATGACTGATGATCTTGGTGTTGATGGTGACACTGACTTCACCAACGCCATCAATGGCCGAAACCTTGTCCTTTATATTTGTGGTCAGGGTTTCGTGATAGCCCTTGGCCGGAAAGCCGAGTTCAACGTCGATAGAAACCTTGTTGCCGTCGATGGCGATATTCTTGATCGCCTTGGCGCTGATGAGATCCTTGTTCATATAAGGATCAATCATCTCCTTCAGCGCGGCTTCAATTTGCGCCTGGGTAACGTCCGCCATGGGTAATACTCCAGTAATTTAGTCGGGAATTAATTTGGGGGCGCAATCCTACACCGCAACCCCGGAAATGTCATTGTGCGGGGCCGGATAATAGCAAAGTTCCCGCGTTACTTGGGTGGTTTTTGACCGTTTGGCCGTATCCGGGGGATTCGGTAGCCTGACTAAGGTAAAACTGGTATTTTCCCGAGCCTGATTCATGGCCGTGCCGCCTGCGGCGCGGCCTTTTCATTATCCCGGCCGGAACCTCCATGACGGAAAAAAGAAAAATACTGGTCACCAGCGCCCTGCCCTATGCCAACGGCGCCATCCACCTGGGACACCTGGTGGAATACATCCAGACCGACGTATGGGTACGGTTCCAGCGCATGCGCGGACACGAGATCTACTATGTCTGCGCCGATGACGCCCACGGTACACCAATCATGTTGCGGGCCCAGAACGAGGGCATCACGCCAGAGGCCCTGATCGAGCGTATTGCCGAAGAGCATCAGCGCGATTTCGCCGATTTTGCCATCTCGTTCGACAATTTCTACAGCACCCACTCGGACGAAAACCGCAAATTCGCCCAGGGAATTTATCGAAAGCTCAAGGACGCCGGCCATATTGCCGTTCGCACGATCAAGCAGGCCTACGATCCGGAAAAGGAAATGTTCCTGCCGGACCGGTTTATCAAGGGTACCTGCCCGCGTTGTGGCGCCGAAGATCAGTACGGTGACAATTGTGAAGTCTGCGGCTCGTCCTATGACACCACTGACCTGAAAAATCCGCGCTCGGTAGTCTCCGGCGCCACCCCGATCGAAAAAGAATCCGAGCATTATTTCTTCAAGCTCGCCGATTTTGAAGACATGCTGCGTGACTGGTTGAGACCGGACCAGGCAGAGGCCATCAGTGCTCCCCGCATGCATACACTGCATCAACTGCAACATGTTCATACCGAGCACGTGCAGGCAGATGTTGTCAGCAAACTCGAAGAGTGGTTCGAGGGCGGCCTGCAGGACTGGGATATCTCGCGTGATGCGCCTTATTTCGGTTTCGAGATCCCTGATACCAAAGACAAATACTTTTACGTCTGGCTCGACGCACCCATGGGATACATGGCGAGCTTCCAGCAACTGTGCAAAAACAAGGGCATGGATTTCGATGGCTGGTGGAAGCCCGACAGCGATACCGAGCTGTATCACTTTATTGGCAAGGACATACTCTATTTCCATGCCCTGTTCTGGCCGGCAGTACTGGCTGGTGCTGGCTACCGCCGCCCGACCTCGATCTTTACCCATGGCTTCCTCACCGTCGATGGCAACAAGATGTCGAAGTCTCGGGGCACGTTTATCAATGCCCGCACTTACCTCGATCATATCAACCCGGAATACCTGCGTTACTACTTTGCGGCCAAGCTCGGTAACACGGTAGAAGACATCGACCTGAACCTGGAAGACTTCCTGCTTCGTGTAAATTCCGACCTGGTCGGCAAGGTGATCAACATCGCCAGCCGCTGCGCGGGCTTTATCAGCAAGCGCTTTGACGGCAAGCTGGCCGACCACTTACCGGAACCCGACCTGTACCAGCAGTTTGTTGACGCCGGTGAATCCATTGCCATGCATTTCGAGAAGCGGGAGTACTCACGCGCCGTGCGCGAGATCATGGCGCTGGCCGATATCGCCAACCAGTATATTAATGATAAGGAACCCTGGGTGGTGGCGAAGCAGGAAGGCAGTGATAGTGAGCTGCAGGCGATTTGCACCCAGGGACTGAACCTGTTTTATGTCCTGATGGGTTATCTCAAACCGATTATTCCGGCCACGGCCGACAAGACCGAAGCATTTCTGGGCATTGAGCCGCTGGCCTGGGAAAGCACCCGTACACCCCTGACCGGGCACACAATTCACACTTTCAAGCACATGCTAACCCGCGTTGAGCAGGATCAGATTGAAAGCATGCTTGTACAAGCCAAAGAGGAGCTGGTTCCCTTGAGTGATACCAAAACCATTAGCGGCCCGCTGGCCGACGACCCGATTCGCGATTTGATTGAATTTGACGACTTTGCCAAGGTGGATTTGCGTGTGGCCTTGATTGCCAAGGCAGAACACGTCGAAGGCGCCGACAAGTTATTGCGCTTGACGCTGGATCTCGGCGGCGAAACACGCAACGTCTTTGCCGGCATCAAGTCTGCCTACCAGCCTGAAGACCTTGAAGGAAGGCTCACCGTGATGGTGGCAAACCTGGCACCACGAAAGATGCGCTTTGGCGTATCGGAAGGCATGGTGCTCGCCGCGGGACCCGGCGGCAAGGAATTATGGATCCTGTCGCCTGATACCGGCGCCAAGCCGGGAATGCGAATCAAGTAACTATCTGATCGAACCGCATGAGGCTAGAACGGCCGTACGCGAAAATTGAGATAGCCCCAGAGGAATCCGATCAGCCCGCCGATCAGGGCATACAGGTCCTGGTATCGAAAATAGTATTTGTAGGCGAGAGTTAGCCGCTTTTCGGGTACGCCAATTCGTGGCGGCAACACACGCTCCACCCAGCCGTAGCGGCTGCCGCCAACAAATACCTTGTTCCAGGTGATGCCCTTGATGTGCTTTACGTCTGCCAGCAGCAACAGATTGCCGCTACTGGTGTGACGCAATACATCGGCATCGGAATCCGGCCGGGCATACACCGCGGTATTGTTGCTGACCACTTCAACAAACAGGTGATCGGAGCGTGAAATGACACGACTGACCTCCTGCTCCAGGCTACCGCTGAAGGTCATTGTCAGCAAATAGACGACGGCAAACCCGATAGAGAATCCGAAACCTCCCTTTACCAGCCGCACGATCCATCCGGGAATGGTATGAATGCCGCCGAAAAACTGGATGGCGAGCGCAACCGCCAGGATCAGCACCACTGGCGCAACCGGATGGATATTCAACAAGGTTGCCGGGTCGAGGGTGAGAAACAACAGTCTCTCACTGTCAGCGACCACATAGCGAAGATACTTGATATACAAAAAGTAAAGCAGCCCGATGGTGACCGCCGTGTGCATCAGTAACTCAACCTTTTGTTGCGTGGCAAACGGCAGGAAGCTGGTGAACTGAACCGTGTCGACAAACTTGGCCGAGTCGTGCCAGTTGCACTGATATACCGTTAGCGGATTCTTCTTGCCCTTGAAGCTGAAGCTGCCTTTCTTTTTCAGGTGATAGGCCACCTTGTTCAGCTGGCTTGCAGTACCGTGAGACACCAGAATGTCGCCGCCCTTGCCACGGCTCTCGATCCGGGCCGCGACATTCACCGCATCGCCATAGACATCCGAACGCTCGACAATTGCCTGTCCCGTATGAACCCCGATGCGCACATGCATGCGGAAGCTGCGATCCTCCTTGCGCTTCTGTTCGAGCCCCTGCTGAATAGCGATCGCGGCCTTCATGGCATTTTCCGGATCGCGAAACGACGCCATCACTGCATCGCCGATGGTCTTGATGATGCGACCCTTGTAATTCCTGATCACGGGAAATACGACGCGATTGTGCTGGTCGATCATCAGGCGTCCCTTGATATCGCCATGACGGTCCCAGTAACTGGTCGAACCCTCTACGTCGGTAAACAGAATCGTAACGGGCTTGCGTGAACCTTTGATTTGGCGAATGACGCCCTTCAGGAAACTTCGCGTCTCGCTGGCTGCTTTTTTATTTTTTTTGGCTGGCATAATAATCTGGTCCCCGAGCCGGGCCAGTCTACTGGAGCTGGTGGCAAATCCCAACACACATTGCAAAGTCCATATCCACTGGCCATACTCGCGCCTTGATGGCTACAGGCAACGCACAACCTACTGTTACTGTAATTCCGGTCAAGTCGATCGATCAGTGTCTGCCCCAAACCCAGTGCACCCGATGTGGCTACCCGCGATGTCGGGACTACGCCAGGGCACTGGCCCACGGCGAAACTGATATCAACCGCTGCCCACCCGGTGGCGACACGACCATCACCAGGCTGGCGACGCTGTTAAATCAGCCGGTCAAGCCACTTGACCCCGAGTGCGGTGAACACCAGTCCCGCGTACTCGCCAGAATTATTGAACCGCAGTGCATTGGCTGTACGCTGTGCATCCAGGCCTGCCCGGTGGACGCCATCATCGGCCGCAGCAAGCGTATGCATACCGTGCTGGACCAGCTCTGTACCGGATGTGAATTGTGTCTGCCGGCATGTCCCGTG
>JAJDNE010000054.1 GCA_022340825.1 Acidiferrobacterales bacterium
TTTCGCCCACAAATAACATTCGTAGCGGTCGCGGTCCTGCTGTGCCTTGCTTTGACCCTTGGTTGGATAGAAATAGACTTCCACCGATGGTGGCGATGCAGCCGGCGGTGGAACGGCGCTGGGTGGCGGCGGAGTTTCGCATGCGGCAAGTAGCAATATCGCTCCAATCAGCACTATTCTGGAACCGCGAATCCCTGATCGGGATTGCTGGTCTTCGGCGTCTCCCGATGTGTTTTTGATCTCCATTCGGCCATGCCCTCCAAAGCCATTGATCTCGAATTACCGTGGTATTTATATAAGAAAGCAGCCGGAGTAACTTTGCCCAAGATCAAATATTCACGTTCGTTGCCCCGGAGTGCGCTCTGTGTTGCACCTGATAATTAACTGAATGGATTGCTAGAATTGGAAAACCATGGCGAAACTGTCAGATCTGATCCTGCTGCGCAATGATCCCGCCGTTGCGGCGGAATTCCTCGAAGCGGCGACACGCGGCGAGGTGGACGCACAATATGGTATGGGGCTGATCTACGCTGAGGGGCGCGGCCTGCCGCAGGACGAGGCCAAGGCCTATTTCTGGCTGACCATGGCGATGCAACAGGGCGATCACGATGCCGAAACATTGCGGCGCGTGGTAGCAGAGAGAATGACGCCTGAACAGTTCGACGAGGCGGAATTTATGGTGAAAGAGCGCTTGCTTGGCACCCATCCAACGGAGCCAACCAGGGGCGGGCAGTAGCGAAATGGAATGGTCCTGCTGCCCCGGTTAGGATAAACCTCATTCACGGATATACTGGTCATTGATCTAATTCCACCAGAAGGGAGTGTGTGTGGACCCCATTATTTCGATACGCAATGTCTCCAAGGTCTTTCCTTCGGGCTTGCGAGCGTTAAACGATATCAATCTTGATATTCGCCGCGGCGAGATATTTGCCTTGCTGGGCCCCAATGGCGCCGGGAAGACCACATTGATCAGCACTATCTGCGGCATCGTGACTGCCAGCGCGGGGACGATCACCGTAGACGGTCACGATATTGTTTCTGACTATCGTGCTGCGCGGTCAAAGATCGGGCTGGTGCCACAGGAGCTCGCGACCGCAGCCTTTGAGAGCGTACTGCCGCAAATGAATTTTAGTCGCGGCCTATTCGGAAAACCTGCCGACGCGGCGCATATCGAGAAGGTGCTGCGAGATCTGTCGTTGTGGGACAAACGAAACGCAAAGATCATAACCTTGTCGGGCGGTATGAAGCGTCGTGTCCTGATTGCCAAGGCGTTGTCGCACGAACCCGAAGTACTGTTTCTGGATGAGCCGACCGCTGGCGTCGATGTCGAGCTGCGCCACGACATGTGGCAGATGGTGCGTGAGTTGCGCGAGCGGGGTGTCACCATCATTCTCACGACACACTATATTGAAGAAGCGGAAGAGATGGCAGATCGCATCGGGGTAATCAATGGCGGCGAGATCAAGGTAGTCGAAGAAAAGACGGTATTGATGAACAAGCTGGGGAAGAAACAGTTAACCCTGACGCTGCAACAAACCTTGAGCCAGATACCGGCTGGTCTCGCGAATTACCCGCTGGAGCTGTCACCCGAGGGTGATGTACTTATCTATACCTTCGATGTACAGAAGGAACATACCGGCATCCCCGAGCTGTTGCGCGAACTGGGCCGGCACGGGATTGACTTCAAGGATCTACATTCCAGCCAGAGTTCACTTGAGGAGATCTTCGTTAGCCTGGTGAAGGAGAGCGCATGAACCTGTATGCGATTCGGGCGATTTATGTTTTTGAAATGGCCCGTACCGGGCGCACCCTGATGCAGAGTATTGCCTCGCCAATCCTGACGACAGCGCTTTACTTTATTGTCTTTGGTGCAGCGATTGGTTCGCGTATGGGCGAAATTGATGGCATCAGCTATGCGTCGTTCATTATCCCGGGCTTGATGATGTTGTCGCTGCTGGGCGAGAGCATTTCCAATGCCTCGTTCGGCATTTATTTTCCAAAATTCACCGGCACCAGTTATGAGCTACTCTCAGCACCGGTTTCCGCGTTTGAGATTGTTATCGGGTTTGTCGGTGCGGCGGCGACCAAGTCTGTTCTGATCGGGTTGCTGATCCTGGTTACCGCACGGTTTTTTGTCGATTACCAGATCATACATCCGGTCTGGATGGTCACGTTTCTTTTATTGACCGCCCTTACCTTCAGCATGTTTGGTTTCATTATCGGTCTGTGGGCGGACGACTTTCAGAAATTACAGATTATCCCGATGATGATTATTACACCGCTGACGTTCCTCGGCGGCGCATTCTATTCAATCAACATGCTGCCGCCATTCTGGCAGAAGGTTACCCTGTTCAATCCGGTGGTGTACCTGATTAGCGGGTTCCGCTGGAGTTTTTATGGCATTGCCGATGTTAACGTCGGAATCAGCATTGCGATGATCCTGGTGTTTATGCTGCTGTGCCTGTCAGGCATCTGGCTGATATTTCGCACCGGCTATCGATTGAAGAGTTAACAGGAAAGGTGCTATGCGCAATTGCAGACGCAACAGGCAGATTGAACCGGTCCGCCGAAAAATGACCACTCGGAGTGTGCAGAAATAATCCCGCTGTGATAAATCTTCGGTATACTTTGCGTGTTTATCCAACTTAACGAAATCAGAAAGAGTCACCGGAATGTCCCAACAATCGATTTATGAAAAAGCAGTGGCGTTGATTGACGCCGCCAACAGTGAAGATCCGAACAAGGAAACCGCCGACGGCAAGGAATGGCCAAAAGAATTACTGTACTCACATCGCATGGCTGACATGCTGCAACGTTTCGCGCCGGACGCTGACGACGCCATGAAGCTTGCGATTCGTTCCCAGCATATCCAGCGCTGGAAGTCTCCGCGCGATGCCTACCCGATGGACCGTATCGGTTACCTGCAATGGCGCAAGGATCTGTACAAGTTCCATGCGCAGACAGCGGCCGACCTGCTGGAGCAGGCGGGCTATGGTGACGATGTGATCGAGCGGGTAAAGCAGGCAGTGGCAAAGAAACAGATCAAGCAGAACCCGGACACGCAGTTGCTTGAAGATGTCACCGACCTGGTTTTTATAGAGCACTACATGCTGGAGTTTGCCGGGAAGCACCCGGAGTATTCCGAGGAAAAATGGATCGATATTGTCCAGAAGACCTGGAAGAAGATGTCAGACGCCGCACACGATTTTGCACTCTCTGGCAGCATTACGTTACCCGAACCGTTGATTCCCCTAATCCAGAAATCGATCGCCACCGCCTAGGGTAGCGCCTCGAAGCAGCTGCGGGTTCGATCAGGCCTTCTTCAACGCGTCGCGTGCCGCAGCGACGCGCTGTTGAAAGGTGGCAATTTCGCTATCCATACCCAGTTCGAACTTAGTGTTGCAGAATTTAAGTAGTGGCAAGAACCGCAGTACCAGCGCAAGCGAGTGCGGGGCAATGGCGTTACTGTTGAGGCTTGCCAGCATCTTCATGCCGGTATCGATGTAGGTGACGGCTGCCGTCAGGCTGGCACCATCGGCATTCGGCATCACCACTTCTTCAACCGGCTCGGCCACTTTTTCGACACGCTCAACGGACTCGCGATAGTCGGAAAGTTGCGCCTTGGTGCATTCAAGCAGATCCTTGTTGTTAAACGGCTTCAGGACAAAATCGTTGGCACCACATGCATAGGCACGCTCTCGCGTGATTTCATCCTCAGCACTGGTAATTACAATAATCGGAATATCGCGCAGACCGGCATCTTCTTCGGCGCGCACCTTGCAGATGAAGGTGTAGCCGTCCATTTCCGGCATCTGGATATCGGTAATCACCAGCTCGATATTGCTGTTCTGACGTAACACGCGCCAGCCTTCGACACCGTGTTCGGCCTCGGTGACATTGAAGTAGGGCGAAAGAAACTTGGAGATGGTGCGGCGCACCACTCGCGAATCATCCACTACCAGGACATGAGGTTTGGTTTCAGCCATAGGCTCCTGCGAAATTCACTTGTTTTTTCTAACTATAGGCGATTTATTTTGCCAGCTAGCAGAATAATGCAAGGACCAGGCCAAAAAAGGATTCCTGGCGGAGTACCAGCTTATCTAGCGGCCACCGAGCAAGGATCCCAGGATCCCGCGCACGATTTGGCGTCCGATCTGGCTGCCGACGGATCGCGCAGCACTCTTTACCATTGCTTCGGTAACGCTTTGGCGGTTGCTGCGACGCCCAGATTGGCCGGTTTCCGCTTTTTTTGCCATCTCCTGGCGGGCGGTATCCTGGGCATGTTGTTGCAGCCTCTCATAGGCTGATTCGCGATCTAGGGTCTGATCATACCGGCCTTTTAATGGCGAGCGCTGTAATACTGCCGTGCGTTCCTCGCTGGACAGTGGTCCGATCCGAGATTCTGGCGGGCGGATCAATATGCGCTCGACCGGTGTCGGGCTGCCCTTGTCATCCAGCACTGACACCAGGGCCTCTCCAGTACCCAGTTCGGTGATAACAGACTCGGTATCGAGTGCGGGATTGGGACGAAAGGTCTCGGCGACAGTCCTGACGGCTTTTTTATCGCGCGGCGTAAACGCGCGCAGGGCATGCTGGATGCGCATTCCGAGTTGTCCGAGAACATCCATCGGGATATCCAGCGGGCTCTGAGTGATGAAGTAAACGCCCACGCCCTTGGAGCGAATCAGGCGTACAACGTTTTCGATTTTATCCAGCAGCGCCCTGGGTGCCCGATCGAAAAGTAAATGGGCTTCATCAAAAAAGAGCACAAGTTTCGGCTTGTCGACGTCACCCACTTCCGGCAGTTGTTCAAATAACTCAGCAAGTAGCCAGAGGAGGAACGTTGAGTACAGTCTGGGAGACTGGGTCATGACCTCGGTGACATCCAGCACACTGATAACACCACGGCCCGAGAAATCGGTAATCATCAGGTCATCAAGTCTTAGCGCCGGCTCACCGAAGAAGTGTTCTGCGCCTTGCGCTTCGAGTACCAGTAGTTGGCGTTGAATGGCGCCGATACTTGCACCTGAAATATTGCCGTACTCGCTGGACAGCGATTTGCGGTTTTCACCCATCCAGTTGAGCATGGCGCGCAAGTCTTTGAGATCCAGCAACAGGAAACCGTTGTCATCGGCGAAATCGAATGTGCTGTACAACACACCGGTCTGGGTGTCGTTCAGCTCTAGCAAGTTTGACAGAATCAGTGGACCCACTTCACTGATCGTGGTCCGCACCGGATGCCCCAGTTTGCCAAACAGGTCCCAGAACACGATTGGGTTGGGTTGCCCCGAGAAACCCGACAGGCCAATTGTTTCAAGTCGCGACTGAATCTTGTCATTGGCGCTGCCCGCCTGTGCGAGCCCGGACAGATCACCTTTTACATCGGCCATGAATACAGGTACGCCGATGCGGGAGAACGTTTCCGCCAAGACCTGCAGGGTGACAGTTTTCCCGGTGCCAGTCGCGCCTGCGATAAGCCCGTGCCGGTTGGCCATGCGCGGATTCAGATTAACGCGGGTTTCACCGTTTCCGCCTATACACAATTCTTCTAGCATTCAGCTGTTCTCGTTTGACTGTTCCGGATCATCATATAGGACAAAAAAAACCCCGCCAATTGCTTGGCAGGGCTTGAGTGTCCTCTAACCACAGAGAAAGTAGTAATTGTTATTATGCCTTGTCGCCCTTTTACTACAGGGCAGAATCTTGTGCGGGCAGTTCTGCCGCTTCGCGTACAGGTCGTTGGAAGGCCACACGAGCGTACTCAGCCTGCCGATGTAGGTATTAATAGCGGACAGGCCTTTAGCATCTGCACCGGAACAATCTATCGCAGCATCGTCCACTACTATCAATTTTGAAAAACGGGAGTCTCACCCGGATTGCATTTCTGCAATAATTTTTGCCGGGGCCAATATAAATAATTGGCCCCGGCAAATTCTTATTTGGCCGAATGGCCAGACATCTTGATTTCGACCTTGTCCTCGTCCTTGATCGAGCCGTAGTACTCGCGAAGGATCTCAAGCACTTCAGGACGGGAGAATTTGTCGGAAACTTCCTCACCCTCTGAAAGCGCCTTGCGTAGCTTGGTGCCGGAGAGCAGGATGCGATCGGCAGCTTCATGCGGACAGGTTTTCATGGAGGCCATGCCGTCGCACTTGTTGCACCAGAAGGTCCAGTCGATCTTCAGGGCCTTGGTTTCGAGCGCATCCGCCGGAATCTCGTCAAAGATGTGATGCGCGTCGAACGGACCGTAGTAGTCGCCTACACCGGCATGATCACGACCCACGATCTGGTCGGAGCAGCCGTAGTTCTGGCGGAACAGTGCATGGAGCAGGGCTTCACGCGGGCCGGCATAGCGCATGTCCAGCGGGTAACCGGCCTGGATCACAGTGTTCTCAGCAAAGTATTTTTCAATCAAGGTGCCGATGGCTTTGGAGCGTACGTCAGCCGGGATATCGCCAGGCTTCAGCTTGCCCAGCAGGGAGTGAATCAGCACACCATCCAGGGTCTCCACGGCAATCTTGGCCAGGTACTCGTGCGAGCGGTGCATCGGGTTGCGGGTCTGGAACGCCGCTACCTTGGTCCAGCCACGCTTTTCGAACTCGGCGCGGGTCTGGGCCGGGGTCATGAACTGGTCGCCGTATTCTTCCGGGAAACCACCCAGCGACAAGACCTTGATTGAGCCAGCCAGGTTAACGTCGCCCTGGGCCTTGACCATCTTCACACCGGGATGCTCGTCATCGGTGGTCTTGTAGACCATCATGCACTCGTGGTCTTTATCAATTGAGTACTTTTCGCTGACGGTCATGGTCGCCATAATCTCGTCAGATTCGGCATTGATCAGCGCGATCTCATCGCCATCCTTGATGCTGTCAGCAGTCGCGCTGTCGGTCGACAAGGTGATCGGGATCGGCCAGAACAGACCATTGGCCATCTTCATGCCGTCGCAGACGCCTTGCCAGTCGCCCTTGGTCATGAAGCCGTCTAGCGGAGTGAAACCGCCGATGCCCATCATAATGACGTCACCGGTTTCACGAGAACTCATTTTTACCTGCGTCAGACCCTTGGCTTTTTCGAGTTCAGCCTTGAGTGCATCGCCTTCAAGAAGGAGGGGCTTTAGGTCAGCACCACCGTGCGGATTGACTAGCTTGCTCATTATTTTCCCTTAAAAATTACAGTTAATTGGTTGAATTGACGCAGTGAAGGCCGGAAACTCTATGCTCTTGTGGAACCCAGCACTAATTAGATTTGTTGGGGCCTCATATAAGCAGCGTTTATTTTCTGACCTGTCGACTGTCCTCCTACGGTTTCCCGGGTTTTCGCTTTTATTATCAATGCGTTGTGCACCGGGCTATGAAATTGCGCAGCCTATGGCTGCCTACCAGGCACTAATGCCGACCGGCCCGGGGGCGAGTATGCTAACGCATTTCGGCGGTGATTGGGATTGGTTCGGATCATTGATTTTTCAGGGAAAAGATGAGTATTTCAGTCAAGTATTTCGCCAGTATCCGTGAACGACTGAATCGCAGCGAAGAATCGCTGGCTGCGGAGGGAATCTGCACGGCTGGCGAAGTCTGGGTTCGTACCACGGGGGAGGCCTTGCCTGCCAATGTCCTGGTAGCAATTAATCAGGAACATGCCCGTGCCGGGGATACCGTTCAGGACGGCGACGAGGTGGCGTTTTTCCCGCCGGTGACCGGGGGTTGACGTGAAAATACGGCTAACAACCGGGCCGCTCGATCCCTGGGCTGAAGTTAGTACTTACCAACAAGAGCAGGCGTCAATCGCAGGCCAGTTCGGCGCCACGGCGGTTTTTGTCGGCACGATGCGACAACTGAACCAGGGTGATGCGGTGCGGGCGATGACCCTGGAGCACTACCCGGGCATGACCGAGAAGTACCTTGAAAAGGTGAGCAACGAGGCCGGCGAACGATGGTCAATCCTCGATAGCCTGGTAGTGCACCGCGTGGGCAACCTCCTGCCAGATGATCCGATTGTGGTCGTGGCCGTCTGGTCGGCCCATCGTGCCGACGCCTTCGATGCTTGTCGATTCATCATCGATGAACTCAAGACCCGGGCGCCATTCTGGAAGCAGGAGACCACGATAAACGGGCGGCGCTGGGTGGAGAAAAATACCTGAATATTAAAAAAGCCGCGCGGAAATGCCTCCCGCGCGGCTTTGCTGATTCGACAACTGGCTACTTTGCCGCCGAACTCCTTCTACTTTTCATTTCCCGGTAGCGCTTGAGCGCATCGTCGTAATACGCCGTGGTCTCGTCCATTTCCTTTTGCTTTTCGGCAATCAGGGCATTGTGGCGATCCACCTGGTGTTGGGCACGTTTTAGCGTTTCACTGGTCTCTTTCGACAACCCTTTGCCCGATTTCTTCTCTTCGTCAGCGGCCTTTTCCGCGCGTGCCAGCACACCCTTGAGGTGCTCCAGTGTCGCCGCACCGGAATCAATCGACTGCTGCAGGTCTTTCAGTTTGCGATTGCGCTCGTAAATGATGTCGTCTTCAACAGCGTAGCTCTGCGCCAGCAGCTTGTCTTCCGCTGCCTGTTCAGCCTTGCGCCGGGCCTCCTCTTCCTTGCGTTCCTTTTCGGCGCGCTCTGCGTTCAGCTCTTCCAGGGTTGGCGGGGCTTCGATGATTTTTTCACCCGCCTTGCCAGCATTAAATTCGATGACATCCGAGCGTGCCTTTTCACACTCCTTGGCGGCATGGTCGCCATAGTGCCAGCGGCCCTCGGCGTCCTGACATTTCTTGATGGCGGCGTGGGCGCCGGGGGCAGCGACGGCCAGTATCAGGGCGGTGAAAATCGGGAGAATGACGGCAATTCTGTTCATTTATTTG
Organism: Acidiferrobacterales bacterium; assembly: GCA_022340825.1. Taxonomy (GTDB): domain Bacteria; phylum Pseudomonadota; class Gammaproteobacteria; order Acidiferrobacterales; family JAJDNE01; genus JAJDNE01. The sequence continues at coordinate 8,848 of JAJDNE010000054.1, forward strand.
TCCATAGACTTCAGAGGTAACAGTTTATAAGAGTGGTATGCGATTCTGTGCTTGTCAATAATAAGAACAATATAGACCACTTCGGCTTAACGGGAGATGAATCTGGATGGACTGGATGGAGCAACTGCTATTGTTGGTCGTCTCCCTGGTTGCGAACATTTTCTCCGCATTTGCCGGTGGCGGTGCCGGCCTGGTCCAGTTTCCCGCGCTGATATTTCTGGGCCTGCCATTTGGTGTGGCATTGGCCACGCATAAGGTCGCCAGCGTCGCGCTGGGAATAGGGGCGACGGTACGCCACATGAAAGAGGACTCGCTGGAACGCCAACTAGCCCTGCGTATCCTGGCGTTTGGGTTACCCGGTGTGGTGCTGGGCGCCATGCTGATATTACGCGTGCCTGACCAGTGGGCCCAGCTGGCACTGGGCCTGCTGACCATCGGGCTTGGCGTCTATTCCATGCTGAATGCCCGGCTGGGCCTGGAACAGGTTCGCCGGGAGTTGAGTCTCGCCGGTAGCCTGGTGGGCGGTGCCGGATTGTTTGTCATTGGTTTTCTGAATGGCTCGCTGTCTTCCGGCACGGGTCTTTTTTGCACCCTGTGGCTGGTGCGTTGGTACGGTCTCGATTACCGGCGGGCGGTGGCCTACACGCTGGTGCTTGTCGGCGTATTCTGGAATGGCACGGGCGCGGTTACGCTAGGCATGCTCAGTGAGTTAAAGTGGTCCTGGTTGCCGGTGCTACTCGTTGGCTCGTTGGTCGGCGGATACATCGGTGCGCATTGGTCTATCATTAAGGGAAATCGCTGGATCAAGCGGGCGTTCGAGTTTGTAACGATCCTGGTCGGTTTGAAGCTGATTTTTTAATGTGGTGCGTCCGGATGGTTCGCACTTATGATTCGCATTTTGGGGGCGATGATGCTGAGTACGAAAAACAAGAACCGACGTGCCGTCGATCAGGTGACCGAGCTCAATGGCGCCATTGGTACCGACTCCACATTTGAAGGCAAGCTGCACGGCAAGGGCAATTACAAGGTTGCCGGGTCCGTTATTGGCGACTGCGACCTGCAAGGCGCACTAATGCTGGACAAGAGCGGGAGCTGGTCAGGCAATATTGTTGCCGACATTGTTGTAATCGCCGGGCATGTTAACGGCAGTGTTGTCGCAAGAAAGCAGCTCGAGGTTTCCCGCACCGGTCACGTGCAAGGCAGGCTAACCGCCCCGGTTATTGCCCTGGAAAACGGGGCAGTACATGACGGCGAGATGCACATGTCGCAGACCTACCAGTTTGAGGACAAGCGCAGCTAAACACCGTAGGTCTGGCTGTATTGTTCCATCGCTTCCAGGTGTTTGCCGTAGGCAGCATTGCGTGAGAGGTAGGGCACCAGCGTCTCAAGCTTGATGATACTGGCTACGCTGATGCCGTGTTTTGCTTCCACTTCCATTACTGCAGAGACTTCGCCTGCCCCGCGTTCCTGACGATCCACAGCAATGACCACCCCGCATGGCTCGGCGCCGGCAAGCTTGATGATATCGACGGCTGCGTTGACAGACATGCCGGAAGAAATCACATCATCGATAATCAGGACCCGTCCTTCGAGTGGGTGACCGACAATGATGCCACCTTCGGCGTGGGTCTTGGCTTCCTTGCGATCGAAGGCGTAGGGAACGTCGCGGTGATGATGATCGGCGAGGGCAATGGCAGTCGTGGCACACAGCGGAATGCCCTTGTAGGCGGGGCCAAACAACATATCGAATTCGATGCCGGCGTCCAGAATCGCATGGGCATAAAAGCGGCCGAGTTGTGCCAGCTTGGCGCCGGTATTGAATAACCCGGCGTTAAAGAAGTAGGGGCTGACGCGACCCGACTTCAGGGTGAATTCGCCAAAGCGTATCGCACCGGTATCGATGGCAAAATCAATAAACTCGCGCTCGTATTGCTCCATTTCTCGCCCAACCTTAAGTCAATCTGATAGAGTACATTTAATCATGTGACTGCTTGTCACGTCACCAGACGCGCAGCACTAAAGAACAAAAAACATCACACAGGCATGAACGTCCCCCAGTATGCGAATCATAAGCGCGAATCTTAATGGTATCCGGGCGGCAGCCAGGAAAGGATTCTTTACCTGGCTCTCGCGCCAGCGCGCCGATGTTGTCTGCATTCAGGAGACCAAGGCGCAGGTGCATCAGCTTACGTCAGACATGCTCGAGCCGAACGGGTTTCATGGTTACTTTCACGATGCCGAGAAAAAGGGCTACAGCGGTGTTGCCATATTCAGTAGGCCACAACCGGACAATGTGCGCATAGGACTGGACCTGCCCGAATGGGATGCCGAAGGTCGCTTCATACAGGCGGACTACGGTGATCTCAGTGTCGCATCGCTCTATCTGCCTTCCGGCTCCAGCGGCGAGGTTCGGCAAGAGGCCAAGTTCCGGTTTATGGAACAGCTGACCCCGATTATGGAGCGCATGATCAACGAGGACAGGCAATACATTCTTTGCGGCGACTGGAACATAGTCCACAAGGAAATTGACATAAAAAACTGGAAAAGCAATCAGAAGAATTCCGGCTGTCTGCCAGAAGAACGCGCATGGTTAAGCATGTTGTTCGATGAACAGGGGTGGGTGGATGTATTTCGCGAGGTGAACCAGAAACCCGATCAGTACACGTGGTGGTCCAATCGCGGTAATGCACGCGCCAATAACGTCGGATGGCGTATTGATTATCAGATTGCCACGCCACGGATCGCGAAATCAGCGACCAGGGATCGTATATATAAGGATAAGTGGTTTTCGGATCATGCACCGTTGATTATCGATTATGACCATGAGCTTTGATTGATGTTGCGAGCGTACGCCAGCTGGAGAGAAGCAATTACGGTTTACACCCGACCACGGGTGATCGCGATGCTATTCCTTGGTTTTGCCGCGGGACTTCCGTTTCCGCTCGTGTTCGCGACGTTGTCGTTGTGGCTGCGCTCGGTTGACGTAGAGCGAACCACGATCGGGTTTTTCGCCTGGATTGGTATTACCTACTCAATAAAGTTCTTTTGGGCACCCGTGATGGATCGGCTTCCGGTTCCGGGGATCACCACTTTCTTTGGTTTGCGTAGAGGATGGATGCTTCTTGCCCAGGCCGGGATCATCGTCGGGCTGATCGGTATGTCTACGACGGATCCGGCTTCCCATATTGTCACCATGGCGCTTTTTGCCTTACTGGTCGCGTTTGCGTCAGCGACTCAGGACGTCGCGATTGACGCCTATCGAATCGAAGCAGTGAAAGAGGAATGGCAGGGTGCCATGGCGGCGATGTATCAAGCCGGCTGGAAAATCGCAGCGGCGCTCGTGGGAGGGGCTGCGGTGCTTTATATCGCCAAGTTCTCCGGCTGGACCGCCGCATACCTGGCAATGGCCGGCGCAATGCTGTTCGGTGTTGTTACCGTGCTGTTAATCGACGAACCTGAACGTTCAATTGATCGCGCGACCCTATCCGATGAACAGCGCGTCATCGATTATTTATCGAAGAGCGCCCACGTCCCGGCCACCTGGAGAAAAATAAGGGCGTGGTTTATTGGCGCAGTAATCTGCCCGTTTACGGATTTCTTCCGGCGTAATGCAAAACAGGCAGTCCTTATCCTGCTATTTGTCAGCATTTATCGCATCAGTGATATCGTGCTTGGGAACATGGCGAGTGCTTTTTATATCGATCTCGACTACGGGCTTGATGAGATAGCCAACGTAGCGAAAGTATTTGGTTTGGCGGCAACGTTGCTAGGCGCGTTTACCGGTGGTGTACTGGTAGTTCGGTTCGGGATTATGAGAATTCTGTTGCTGGGCGCAATTCTTGTTGCCGTCACTAATCTGTTATTTGCGCAACTGGCGTTTAGCGGTAAGAGTCTATCCGGACTCGCCGTTGTTATCAGTGCCGATAATTTCTCGGCTGGCGTTGCGGGGTCGGCTTTTATCGCGTATCTGTCGAGCCTCACGAACAGGGCATATACCGCGACCCAGTATGCGCTATTCAGTTCGCTGATGACGCTGGGACCAAAATTGATCTCGGGTTTCTCCGGAATTATCGTGGATGCCTATGGCTACGTCGCTTTCTTTATTTATGCGTCGGCCATGGGTGTGCCGGCAATTTTACTGGTGCTGTTGATCTGGCGTCATCACCGCGTCGAGAAGGACAATTGATGATCGCCATCAGAATATATTGTCCCCGACCAGTGATCTGTTCGTAACAAACTTTCAGGAGCTTCCTGCGTGCAGAGTGAGTAGTCGATCGAGATTATTGGCAAACGCCTGTCGATCACTTTTACTAATCGCCGCCGGGCCACCCGTATTAACCCCGGTGGACCGAAGCGTGTCCATGAAGTCCCGCATATTGAGCCGCGCCCTGATGTTGTCGACGGAATACAATTCACCCCGCGGATTCAGTGCATGGCCGCCCTTTTCGATAACCTGGGCGGCCAACGGGATATCACTGGTAACAACCAGATCACCGGATTCAAGGCGTTTGACGATTTCGTCGTCAGCGACATCGAAGCCGTGAGGTACCTGAATTGAATTGATCAAGCGGGATGGTGGTGTATGCACCGGATGGTTGGCAATCAGGACCAATTCAGTTCCGGTGCGTTCTGCT